>CAJLHL010000027.1 GCA_905206455.1 uncultured Eubacteriales bacterium | reverse complement strand
CGGGAAACAGCGGGAATGAGGAAATTTTCGACCGCGGATTGTTGCAGGACAATTCCGCGGCAGATACAGCGGAGACTTTTTCTGGGGAAGGCGTTTATGCAGCGGACGATGATATCTGGAATACAGAAATCCCAAGAGAACCGGCAAATCGGCTTTCTCAGGAGGAGTTTTTGGAAGAAACTCCGGTTTTACAGTCTGCGGGAGGATTTTCAGGAAACTTTGCATCGGTTCCTGAAACGGCGGATCTGGAACCGGGCATCGAAAAAAATGGATGGTTTGACGAAGATACGGGAGGTCAATGGAGAGAGGAGACGGCTGCTGAAAACACCCGGTCGGGATCCGTCTCAGAAGGAGAAGCGATCTGGAGTCCCGCAGATCCTGCAGCGTCTGCTCCATCGGCAGAAACTGCAGACTCCGGTCAGCCGCCGGAGACAGCGGATGCCTTAGATTCAGACGAGACATCTGAATCGGAGGAACTTTCTGTACCGGCGGAACACAGAGATCTGCCGCCGGACTTTGCTCTGATACCGCCGACGGCGCAGGCTCCTTCCAAACTGATCTCTGCGGATGAGGATTTGAAAAGCAGCCGCCTGAAAATTACGGGAGTGTATCATCTGCAGCTTCCTGTAATCACGATTGAAGAGGATGTTCTGGTGCCGGATGTGGAACCGGATTTGGAACAGATTCTGAATATCGAGGCGAGGCCGGAGATTTCTTCTCACGAGACGATTCCAGCCTCCGACGGAAAGGATACATATAAGATCAGCGGAAGTATTTCTGTAAACACTCTCTATCTTCCTGTATCCAATGATGGCGAACTGATTTCAATGAATTCTCGTATCGATTTTCGCAGAGAATGCACGCCGCTGGAGGCGGAGGACGAGAAAAGTATGACGGAATCCGGCCGGTCGTCCGATGCGTCTGAGGTTATGTCGGCGGAACTTCTCTCTGTAAAGGCAAGAGTGATCAATGAACGTAAGATTCGCATCAGTGCAGAGCTGCGCTGTACGATCCGAAAATATTGCGACGAGGAGACCGAATTCCTGGAGGGCGTGAGGGACGGTGAACTCAATCTGAGAAAAGAAACGATCCGCTTTACCGATATCGCTCAGCGGCGCAGAGATACGATGGATATCAGCGGTGAAGTCGTCTTCAAAGAAAATATGCCGGAACCGGGCCAGATTCTCAACTATGATGTGAATATCGTAGAAAGCCGGCGTCAGATCGGCAGAGGCAAAGCGGTGATCGATGCCGGCGCTTATTACAGCATCCTTTACATGCCGAAGACGGGAGGCGCATCGTCCCAGGATCTGGAAGAAAGCGGGGAAGATGATGAGAGAATTCCCGTATTCTGCCGGGGAAAAATCGATTTTACTCAGTTTGTAAAATTTCCTGACTCTGTATCGTCGGGCGATCCGGACAGCAGAGTGACATTTGAAGTGATCTCTTCCCAGCTGGATTTTGAAGTTCCGGAGGAAGGCGGTCCGCGGAAGCTGATGCTCCGCGCCACTGTAGCCGCATCGGTCGATGTGTTCCGCCGCATGGAGCGGGAGATTGTCACAGATATGTATCATCGGACAAAGAATGTGGATTTTTCGACGACAGCCCGTCAGGTCGCCGAACTGTGCGGTAGCGGCGCGGCGGAAATCTCCGTACGAGAGATTATCACCCTTCCGGAGACAAAGACCGGATTCCGGCGGATTCCTTACATTTCTGCGGCGGTGGAAAATCTTCAGATCGCAGTGGAGAATGGAAGATGCCGGGTGGAAGGGCTCGTAGATACAAATTCCGTGTATGAAGAGGAGGAAGGCGGCGCAGGTTTTTCTTCTTTCGCACAGAAACTGCCGTTCCGTACGCAGATCGACATACCGGGGATCTCCGAGGGAATGACGGCGGAATACAGCTGCGGATTGAAGGACATCTGGTTTGACCGGATGAATGCCCGCCAGGTAGAGTTTAACTGCACGATTTATGTATCGGTCTATGTGTGGAACGTCGAAGCGCGGAATTTTATCGACCGGGTTTGCTATATCGAAGACGATGCGATTGTTGAGGATGCTGCTGGCATGGTAATTTATATCACCCGTCCGGGGGATACCCAGTGGAGTATTGCGAAAGAATTCCGCACTACGATGCAGCAGCTGCGGCTCATCAACAATCTGGAAGAGAGCGATTATATCGAAGAGGGCAGAAAACTTCTGATCCTCTGATCTTTGTCAAAGTAACCTGCGGCTGCCAGAGGCCGAAAGGATCAGAATCATATTGCAGGGAGAAGAAAGACTCCATTTAGAATTGCAGATAGGCTTCGGATTTTAACCGGAGCGGCAATTTGAGGGCGTATTTTCCGGGAAAAAGCAGATCGCTGCGGGCGGTCTGTGAAGACCGGGACGCCCTCGTTTTTTGTATCGAGCGGAAAATAGGGAGCAGCAGAATTTTATAAGTTTTTGGATTCTTCCATATTTTTCATGGAGTGAGGTATAAAAAATAGCGGGGCAGAACATATTCTTTGCGGAGGTTGAAATTACTTATGGAAAAAACAGCGGAAAAAATAAAACAATTCCTGCCGGTTTTTATTACGATTCTGGCTGTAACGATGTTGTTTACCGGGATGGCCTGCAGGCAGGCGAATAATTCATTTACAAATGAGGATTTTATCCGTTTTCATGTTATCGCCAACAGTGATTCCGATGAGGATCAGGCGCTGAAGCTCAGAGTCAGGGATCGCCTGATCGAATATATCAATGACGGTCTCAGGAGAGAAGCGGTCCGCCAGTCCGACGGCGGAGGCAAAACGGCGGAATTGAATATAGAGGAAACCAGGGATTATATCCGCGAAAATCTCGGAGAAATCCGTCAGAAAGCACAGGAGATCGTACAGAATGAGGGATGGAATTACGAGGTGAATGCGGAGCTGGGCGTTCGCTGGATACCGGAAAAATCCTACGGTTCTCTCACTTTTCCGGCGGGAAATTACGAAGCGCTCAATATCACCATCGGTGAAGGCGCGGGAAAAAATTGGTGGTGTGTCCTCTATCCGCCCCTTTGTCTGCTCGACGTACAGGAGGAAAGTGAAGCCGAAGACGTACTGCGAGATTCCATCATGAGAGGAAAATACTCCGTGCTTTACGACGCCGCGCACGGAGAGCGTCAGACCGCTCTTCATCTGCGTTTTAAGGTGCTGGAACTGTTCGGAGCTGAATAGAAGAAACGTTGTTTCGCGGGGGGGGGATACGCGGGAATTCGTCTTTGGTTTTCACAGGACGGGACAGGCAGTGCGGCGGCTTTGTGAAAATACAGATTATTTTGGGTCAAAGGCGTTTAAAGATTCTCCTGCGAGGGAAATTTATGGTATAATGATCCCAATCATCGGCTTTGCGGCGATGCCGCAAAGAAGGAATCATTGCTCTGTATCCGACATTCGCCGACGGCGCGAATATCGAAGGATATGGTATAAGAAACTGTCGTCAGAACAGAAATAGTTTATAAGTAAAGGAGAAGGAATACGGATGAGAAAGTTAGGTGTAAAGACCAGCAGATATGCGAATACTGATTTATATACAGTAAACCCGATCGATGCGGAAGGCAACGGCACGATTAAGCTCGAAGGGCTGAAATACGGTTTTGAAAGAGGGTTTCAGTTTTATAAACTGGACGTTCCAAAAGAATGGCTGAATCCCACCGGTGAATTTGAGAAACTGGTAAAGCCGATGTGTACTGCAGAGACTCGTCTGACGGACTGGGATGAGATTGAGGCATATTTCGCTACATGCATCGAAGAATAGTCTTTTATCAACACAACAGCAGATCGGTTTACATTTATGAAAATAAATAAAGCAATTACAGGAATGGACAAAAGCGGATCTTTCCGCGTATATATGGCGATTACGACAAAGATGGCCGAAGATGCCCGTCTCATTCACGAGACTTCGCCGCTGGCGACACATCTGCTGGGCAGAGCGCTGACCGGTACGGGTCTGATGGGTCTCATGCTCAGAGAACCGGGATTTAAAGTCACTCTACAGTTTAAAGGCGACGGACCGGCACAGCAGGTGCTCTGCACCGCCTCTTCCGATGGCGCGGTGAAGGGTTATATCGTTAACCCGAACGTGGATCTTCCCGTCCGAAGTGATGGGAGTCCGGACGTAGGCGGAGCTCTCGGCATCGGTACGATAACATGCATCCGCGATACGGGCATGAAAGAACCTTATGTGGGGAGAATCGATCTGGTTTCCGGTGAGATCGCTGACGATATGACGGCTTACTTTTTTATCTCTGAGCAGCAGCAGACATCGGTATCTCTGGGCGTAAAACTCAGTGAAGACGGCGCTGTAGAAGCCGCCGGAGGACTGATTATTCAGATGCTGCCTGATGCCGGCGAAGAGGCGGTTCAGGCCTTGGAAAACTGGCTTCCGAAGATGCCTAAGATCACGGAACTGGTATCTCAGGTCATGGAAAATGCCGGTGCGAAATCGGTCGGGACACTGATGAAGGAACTGATCGGCGAAGCTTTCAGCGGACTTCCGGAGGAATTCGAGGTATCCCCTATGGATCTGCTGGACATCGGATGGCAGTGCGACTGCTCTGTAGAACGCCTGGAGCAGGTGGTACTCAGTCTGGGAAGCAGAGAGATCCGCGATATTATCGAGGAAGATGGCAGTGCAGAACTGACTTGTCAGTTCTGCCGAAAGAGTTATCAGTTTGACAGAACTCATCTGGAAAGACTGCTCTATGAGAGTATAAAAAATAAGATGAACTGAGCGAAAGTGTTTTCGCAGATCGCTTTTGCCTGTGAGTTTTTCTGCGGCGGAAGCAGATTTCATACAAAACGGAAGGGAGAACCGGGGTCATAAAAATGACTCCGGTTCTCCCTTCCGTTTTGTATCGTCTGATCGCTGTGTTATGCAGCATTTTACTTTTTACGCGGTCCTGCACCGGCGTAAGAGCGCATTTTTCTTATGCACATATGGGACACTCTGTTGCGCGTTTTTTTGATTATTTCAGCAATTCCGCTTTGTCTGTTCTCTCCCAAGGGACATCGATATCCGTGCGGCCGAAATGACCGTAAGCGGCTACCTGGCGGTAGATCGGTCTTCTCAGATCCAGATCGCGGATGATCGCAGCAGGGCGAAGATCGAAATTATTGCTCACCCTTTCTTCGATTTCGGCTTCCGGAATCTTTGCTGTACCGAAAGTGTCTACTAAAACGGATACCGGTTTCGCTACGCCTATCGCATATGCGATCTGGATTTCGCATTTATCCGCGAGACCTGCCGCGACGATATTTTTCGCCACGTATCTCGCTGCATAAGCGGCAGAACGGTCAACCTTTGTAGGATCTTTGCCGGAAAATGCGCCTCCGCCGTGACGCGCATAACCGCCGTAGGTGTCGACGATGATTTTTCTTCCCGTCAGACCGGCATCGCCATGAGGGCCGCCGATGACGAATCTGCCCGTCGGATTGACGAAATACTTGGTTTTGTCGTCTAAAAGATCTGCAGGCAGTACCGGAGTGATCACGTGTTTGAGAAGATCTGCTCTGATCTGTTCCAGTGTAGCTGCCGGATCGTGCTGCGTGGAGATGAGAACCGTGTCGATTCTGATAATTCTGCCCTCTTCGTCGTATTCTACGGTCACCTGTGTCTTGCCGTCGGGTCTGAGGTAAGGCAGCGTACCGTCTTTTCTCACGTCAGTCAGCCTCTTCGCCAGCTTGTGAGCGAAGATAATCGGCGCCGGCATCAGTTCATCCGTTTCGTTGCAGGCATAGCCGAAAACCAGTCCCTGGTCACCGGCGCCAGTGGCTTCGATGATATCTTCTTCTGTCTGCGCCAGCTCGCCTGTCTTGTATTCCAGCGCTTCGTCAACCCCCTGCGCGATGTCCGAGGACTGTTCGTCGATGGCAGTCAGGACATTGCAGGTATTTCCGTCAAAGCCGTATTCACCTTTTGTGTAACCGATGTCATTTATGACGTTTCTCACGGTTTTCGGAATATCCACATAACAATTGGTAGTGATCTCTCCGATGACGAGTGCCATGCCCGTAGTTACAGTGGTCTCCGCGGCAACACGGCCGTTGGGATCTTTTTCGAGAATGGCGTCGAGGATCGCGTCGGAAATCTGATCACAGATTTTGTCGGGATGTCCTTCGGTCACCGATTCTGAGGTAAATAATTTTCTCATCTGATGCTCCTTTTCTGTTTCGCGGCGGCGCCGCACGCGGATGTTTCAAAATATCTGGAAGCATTTTGTACATCCTGCTTTATCGTGAAATATGTTTCAGGAAAATTTCCGGGAAATGGTCTTCTGATGCTTTCGGGATATAAAAAAACCTCTTCGCTGCGAAGAGGTGTGTCATCCTTCAAGCGTGCACCTCATCTTCCAGAAAAAATCTGCAGGAATTAGCACCTTCGCGCATCTACGCTTAAGGATGCGATGGTTGCCGGGCTTCACAGGGCCTGTTCCCTCAGCCGCTCTTGATAAGGTTTCTTACATTAGAATTCTACACGAAAGGCGAGGAATGTCAATATGCATTTTTTTGTAAACATCTCGTAATTTCCTCCGCATTGTTCTGCCGGCGCCTGTATGGTACAATAAAAACAGAAAAGGCGGGGATCCGCCTTCTTCTGCATGGCAACAGTTTTTATCAGTGAGAAACAGGATCGAAAGGGGATTAGACAATGAAGAAAATTATTTCAGCTATCGTTTCATGTGTCCTTGTCATGACGATGGGAGCTGCCGCTTCTTTTGCGGCGGAAAAACAGGATGGGCCTGCAGCGGCGCAGTTTTCCGACGTCGCCGGCACACCGTATGAAAAAGCGGTCGTATATCTGACGGAAAAAGGCGTGATCGACGGATTTGAAGACGGCACGTTCCGCCCGCAGGGGATTGTGACCCGTGCGCAGGCGTGCAAGATGATCGTGCAGATGCTGGGAGCTGCGGAAGATGAACTGAAAGCGGCCGCGGAGTCCGCAGCGAAATCTTTCAGCGATATAGAGGCGTCCGACTGGGCCGCACCTTATATCGGTTACTGTGTAGAAAAGGGGATTGCCGCCGGTTATCCGGATCAGTCCTTTAAGGGATCTAAGCAGATCACCCTCGCAGAGTACGCTGCGCTTCTGTGCAGAGCCGACGGTGACAGCGACAGTTCTTTAGGCGGCGCGTGGCCGGATAATTATATGGAAAGCGCGAAAGATAAGGGATTTTTAGAAAATCTGGTCGATTGTGATCCGGCAGCGGATGCGCAGAAATCCCTGACGCGAGGAAACACCGCGGTCATGACTTATAACTGTATGACTGCGCAGGATTCTGAGGATCCGGATTCCGGCAAAGACGACGGAGACGATCAGAAGCCGGCGGACAGATTGGACGATTTCAGCGGCCGGGCGTTCGGCATTATCCTGGAAACGGGATCGACCCTGAATAAGAAAGATGAAATCGTCGGCAGCATTACTTTTCTGATGGGAGACGGCGTCCACGAAGTGCTGACAAACACCGGACTGAAGAATTTGGTGAATCAGTATAGCGGCGATAACGCCCTCGTCTATCTGCAGATGTCCAACGGTGTGGTGAAAAAGATCGTTCCGGTGGATGAAAGAGTAGAAACCTCTGACGGTGTACAGTGCATTCTCACCGCTGTTTCAGACGATTCTTCGCCTCTTTTCTCAAAAGTGGAGCGCAGATCGGACAGCCTGGTCCGCTATTACACGGGAACCGATTCTGAAACGAAGCACTTCCTCGCCGCGGAAGATCAGTGTATTGTATATACCTGCTCTCCTGACGGAAATGAACTCGTTTACGAGACGGGAACTCTCAGCGATGTCTACGAGGGCTGCTATGTCATCGCTTACACTATTGACGATGAGACGGAAGGCGCCGCTAATGTGCTGATCGTTATCGACGAAAGCGATGCGGAGGATCTTCTGAATGTTGAAGGAAATAGTCCGGCGACATGGGGAGGTACATCGAACTAAGTCAAAGAAAAGAGCAGAAGTGAATATCTATCCGGAGCATATCGGGCTGCCGGGCGGGCCGACACTGTCAGCGGACCGGGGCAGATCGGCTGACGGAGTGAACTTCCGTCCCGATAATTTCGGATGCATTCTTCTGTGTACCGCAGGGATGCATCCGGCGATTCTGAAAAAATAAAAAATATTCCAGCGGTTTATTGTGACACACGCTGGTATCCTACGTGAATGATTCACGGAGGATACCAGCGTGTTTTTTTATTTATTAAATGGAAAAAATGTAAAAATTTGTTTAAAGACATTTGTATTTCATACTTTGGAGGAGATTTAAAAAGAAAACCGGCTTTGAAATGGAGTTTTTTGGATAATAAATAGATATATGAAAAAATAAGAAGCAAAATTTATCAAATTATCAATATATTGTGGTTATTTTGTCGAAACTTGTAAAAGCTCAGCAGATATTGCCGGAGGAATTTCGTTGTCCGGACGTATGGACAGGCTTTAAGATAGAGAGGAAAGCAAAATGTTGGTAATCGCGGGATTTGAGGCGGCGCAGTGGTTGGCGCCGCCTGAACCGCACAGATGAAGAGGAGTGATCGATATGAATTTGAAGATGAGAGAAAACAGAAGAAGATATGGTATCACACTGAAGGATATCGCCAATAAAACATTTGTTCCGCTGGATACGCTGAGAGCATGGGAAGACGGCGACTGCCTGCCGAGAGATCGAGCTGCGGCATGTCGTGTGGCCGAAATGATCAAATGCGATGTAGCCGATCTGTATTCGGCGTAACATTGAGGAGTTGAGAGCACAGGTTCTTTGTGCATTTGTACAGAATCATCTTACATACTTTATACATGACCGATTTTCTTGAAAATGATAATTGTTGTAGATATAATATATATAAGCATAATTTTGTCTGCACCAGGCGCCGTGAAATAATGAGGGGCGATTATCTGCGGACGGAGTTTTGTATTATGCCGGTGTCAGGGAAAGGAGAAGAGGTTATGCCTTACGTTTCAGTCGAGAAAAAGAATGCTGTCGCTGTTGTTACGATCGACCGCCCGGAAGCTCTTAATGCTCTGAATTCAGAGGTTCTGGAGGCTCTGGAGAGAGCGGTGGACGCTGTTCTCAGTGATGAATCCATCCGGGTGATTATCTTTACCGGGGCGGGGCGAGCCTTTGTAGCCGGAGCGGACATCGGAGAAATGGCAGATCTCGGTATGAAGGAGGGCAGAGCCTTTGGCAGAAGAGGCCAGATCCTTTTTCGTAGGATCGAGCGGGCGGAGAAGCCGACGATTGCAGCCGTCAACGGATTTGCTCTCGGAGGGGGCTGCGAGCTGGCGATGGCCTGCGATATGAGAATCGCTTCCGAATATGCCGTATTCGGTCAGCCGGAAGTGGGACTGGGCATTACACCGGGATTTTCGGGGACGCAGCGTCTGACCGCTATCGTCGGAAAGGCAAAGGCTGCGGAAATAATTCTGTCCGCAGCAAATATCGATGCCGTGACGGCGGAAAAACTGGGGCTGGTCAACCGTATGGTTCCCGCGGACAAATTGATGGAGGAAGCGGAGGCTCTGGCAGTGAAGATCGCTTCCAATGCACCGCTTGCAGTGAAATGGGCGAATTCGGCTATCAAGAGAGGGCTGGAGACAGACATCGACACGGGTATCTCCATCGAGGCGGATCTGTTCGGTATGTGCTTTGCCACGCAGGATCAGAAGGAAGGAATGAAAGCTTTCCTGGAGCATAGAAAGCCGGAGTTTAAAGGCAGATAGTCGTAAGGAGGTTATTTTATGAAAATCGGTATTTTGGGTGCATCGACAATGGGAATCGGCCTGATTCAGATATGTGCACAGCACGGTTTTGAGGTCGTTTATCGTGCGAGAAGACAGGAGTCGGTAAATGCGGCAAAGGATAAAGTGTTGGGAAATTATGAGTTTATGATCTCCAACGGCTGGCTTACGCCGGAAGAGCGCGATGCGAGTATGGCCAGAATTACAGGGTCTACAGACATCGAACTTCTGAAGGATGCGGATTTCGTCATCGAGGCGGCTTCGGAAAATATGGGAACGAAGAAAGAATTGTTCCGTCAATTAGATGAAATGTGCAGACCGGAAGTAATCCTTGCGACGAATACATCGTCTCTTTCCGTGACAGAAATCGCCTCTGTGACAAAGAGGGATGACAAAGTCATCGGTATGCATTTCTTTAACCCGGCGCCGGTCATGAAATTAGTGGAAATGATTCCGGGATACAACACATCTCAGGAGACGATTGACTTCGCCGTTGACATGGCAAAGAAACTGCAGAAGACACCGATTCTCGTGACGGAAGCCCCTGGTTTTGTGGTAAACCGAATGCTGGTTCCTATGATCAACGAGGCGGTATCCGTATTAGCGGAAGGGCTGGCGAAAGCGGAAGATATCGACCAGGCGATGAAACTGGGAGCGAATCATCCGATGGGACCTCTCGCTTTGGCGGATCTGGTGGGTCTGGATATCTGCCTTTCGATCATGGACGTATTATATGAAGAGTTCAGAGAGCCGAAATACAGAGCCTGCACTCTTCTCAGAAAAATGGTCAGAGCCGGAAAACTGGGACAGAAAACCGGAGAAGGATTCTATAAATATAAATAAATTCTAAAGAATCATAACGGCCGACTCGTTCGGCCGTTTTTTTTGTTGCGCTGTCAGAAAAATAAGTATATGATTAAGTATCGAGATAGAAGGGAAAGAATATTCATAGCAATAGGAAAAGTTAGAAGGGAAAACGACAGGAAATTGAGATGGCTAAAAGTTTTGTAAAAGTATTTCTAATTTGTTTGGTTCTGTTTACGCTGATTCTCATACCGGTGGTCAAGCTCGTATCAAATATTCAAATCTTTGATAACTCCGACGGCGTCAGCGGGGGCATCGAAGATGAAATCGATGTTTTGGTAGATCCGAACAGTCCGTTTTTTGAGGCATTTGCAGACGCGAAGCGGGTTAATCTGCTGGCGGTGGGTGTAAACGACGGTCTTTCTGATGTATTGATGCTGGTCAGCTGGGATATGGATTCCAATAAAGTAGATCTGATTTCGATACCGCGTGATACTTATTATGAAAGAGACGGCTATACGTCTCCTTCTCAGAAAAAAATAAATGCTGCGTATGCCAGCGATAAAGGAGTTATCGCTACTGCGAATGCGGTCAGCGACGTTCTGATGGGTATTCCGATCAATTATTACGCGATCATAGATTACGATGCGGTAGAATCGATTGTAGACGGTGTCGGAGGAGTACCGATCGATGTGCCAAAAGCGATGAAATATGACGATCCGTATGACGATCCACCGCTTCACATACGTATTCCGGCAGGTCAGCAGACGCTGGACGGAGAGCATGCGGTGCAGTATCTCAGATTCCGAAAGGGTTACAGCAACGGGGATATCGGCCGTGTGGAAGCACAGCAGGTATTTATGAAGTCTCTTTTTAAACAGTGTGTCGAACACGGTATCGTGGATTCCGCAAAACTGATCACGTCAAATGTCAAATCTGACGTGACGCTGGGAGCGGCGTCCAAATACGCCCTGAAAGCCATGGGGCTCGAGAGCAATGCGATCACCACATACACACTGCCGGGCGAGGGCCAGTATATCGGCGCGACGTCCTATTATATCCAGGACGAAGCCAAGACGGAGGAAATGTTGCTGGAAATTTATCAGGTAGCAACCGGCGATAGTACCGGATCCGACAGTACAAATGAATAATCTGAATCTTTAGAAACAGCAGAAATAATCGAAACGAGGCTGTGTCGAGTCAACTTTGTTTTACGACGGGAGTTGACGGCAGCCGGAATCTGGAAACCGATGTGACTTTGAAGGAGATATTTTAAGATGACTACAGGAAATGAATCGACGAAGGTAATGGACAGAGACCTGGGACTGGAACTGGCGCGTGTAACCGAAACGGCAGCCATCGCGTCGGCCAAGTGGATGGGCCGCGGGGATAAGAATGCCGCGGATCAGGCGGCGGTTACAGGTATGAGAAATATGTTCGATACGGTAAATATCGACGGTGTAGTCGTCATCGGCGAAGGCGAAAAGGATGAAGCGCCGATGCTGTATATCGGTGAAGAGATCGGTATCGGCGGTACCGATGCGACAAAGGTTGATATCGCGGTAGACCCGCTGGATGGTACGACTTCCACCGCAAAGGGACTTTCTAACGCTATCGCGGTGATCTCCATCGCTCCGAGAGGATGTCTGTATAATACGAAGAATTTCTATATGGAAAAATTGGCAGTAGGGCCGAAGGCAAAAGGCGCTATCGATTTGGAAAAGCCGCTGAAGGAAAATCTGCTCAATATTGCGAAGGCTCTTGACAAGAATATCGAGGATCTTACCGTTACGATTCTCGAGAGAGACCGGCACAAGGATATCATGGCGCAGTGCCGCCAGTTGGGCTGCCGGATCAAGCTTTTTACTGACGGGGACGTGGGAGCGGCGATCGCTACCTGCTTTGAGGACAGCGGTGTAGATGTGCTCGCCGGCATCGGAGGATGTCCGGAGGGAGTACTGGCAGCTTCCGCGCTCAAGTGTCTCGGGGGTGAAATCCAGGGAAGACTGGTGGCTCATACGTCGGAGGAAATCAAAAGAGCGCAGACAGATCCGTCCTACTATAAGGTAATGACCACTGACGACCTGGCAGCCGGTAACGATGTTCTGTTTATCGCCACCGGAGTCAGCGACGGGGATATGCTGCGAGGCGTAAGATTCCTTCCGAATAATAAGGTGAAAACGCATACGGTGGTGATGAGAAGCGCGACGGGAACCGTGCGCTTTATCGAAGCGGTTCACGATATGAACCAAAAACCGACTTATGCGAAGGTAAAATAGTAAAATGACTCAAAAGGTGCGGATCTGACCTGATTTTTCGGTACGGATCCGCATGTTTTGCAATGGGGGACTTATTTAATATGACAAACGTAGACGCAAATGACGTGAAATCTATGAAAGTAGATCAATTGCGTGAACTTGCGCGGCAATTCGGTATTGAAAATCCGGGACAAATGAGAAAACCGGAGCTGAAAGAGGCGCTGATTGCCCGGCTGAAAGCGAACCTGCTGATTGATGGAACGAAACGAGAGCAGGGGACATTCCGCACAGAAAATACGGCATTTGAGAAAAAGAAAGAGATGGAAACCGGAGACGCTGGAAAAAAGGCAGGAGCAGGACAATCTCCGGAGATTGAAGAAGGCGTTTCCGCTTCAGCGGTGGAAAAGAGCTCTGCAAAAATGGAAAACGACAGTGATACGGAGCCATCGGAGATACCAGCTGTAAAATCGGGGTCAGAGGGGAATCAGTCCAGTCGGATGCAGAATACCTCAGAACCGGCGGATGCGTCTGCAGAAGACAGGGGAAAAATGGAAGAACAGGGGCACAGAGGATCTCAGAAGCGCAAGGATTTTTCTGATTTCCGGCAGAATCGTCCGCGTTATCAGGAACACTCTCCCTATCCGTCCCATTGTCCGGAAGGAAGCAGCGGGGAGAATCCTGACAGCGAAGACAGAACCGGCAGCGGTGAAAACGCGATGGGAAACAGCGGGAACTTCAGCAGCGCAGGCCAGGATTCCGCAGGTCAGTTAGACAGCGCCCGGGAGACAGATTCCGTATCTGCGAGTCCGCACCGGGAGAAAAATTACAGAAACGAACTGCGCGAAAAAACGGAAAAGAGCGAGAAACGTCAGTATACCGCGGAAGAGCGGCCGCCAGTAGACGGCATCCTCGATATCGCGGAGGGCGGGTTCGGTTTTTTAAGATTTCATAATTTTCTTACAAGCGATAAAGACATCTATGTATCTCCAACGCAGATCCGGCGTTTTAATCTGAAAACAGGCGATAAAATCAAGGGAATTTCAAGAAGACCGAATGAAGGCGAACGGTTTGGCGCATTGCTGTATGTCAATACGGTAAATGACGACGAACCGGGAGTTTCTATGCGCCGTCCGAACTTTGAGGACTTGACTCCGATTTTTCCGTATGAGCGGATCAGTCTGGAAAACGGAAAGGCGGATCTCTCGATGCGTCTTATCGATCTGGTGGCTCCGATCGGGAAAGGTCAGCGCGGTTTGATCGTCGCGCCTCCGAAAGCGGGAAAGACGGTTCTGCTGAAAAATATCGCGGCAACTATCGAGGAAAAACATCCGGAGATGCATGTGATCGTGCTGCTCATCGATGAGCGTCCGGAAGAAGTGACTGATATGCAGCGCTCCATCAAGGGCGACGTCATCTATTCCACTTTTGACGAGCAGCCGGAACATCATGTCAGGGTGGCGGAAATGGTGCTGGCTCACGCTCAGCGCATGGTTGAGCATCGCAAAGATGTAGTGATTCTGCTGGACAGTATCACGCGTCTCGCCAGAGCTTATAATATGGTAGTCCCGTCTTCGGGGAAGACACTTTCCGGCGGTATCGATCCCGGGGCTCTTCACAAACCGAAGAAATTTTTCGGAGCGGCGAGAAAGCTGGAGGAAGGCGGAAGCATTACCATTCTGGCTACGGCTCTTATAGAGACCGGAAGCAGAATGGACGATGTGATTTTCGAGGAATTCAAAGGCACCGGCAATATGGAGCTCCATCTCGATAGAAAACTATCGGAAAAGCGAATTTTTCCAGCGATCAATCTCAATAAGTCGGGAACCCGGAGGGAAGACCTTCTTCTGTCCGGAGAAGAACTGGAAGCGATCTGGAAAGTGCGCCGGGCCATGTCGAATCAGGGAGTTCAGGACGTTACCGAATCTATTATCGACAATCTGGCTCATACGAAAAGCAATGCGGATTTCATAAATATAGTGAACAGGACAAAGGTATTTGGTTAAGGGGTAAAAGCAATGGATTTCAGCAAGATATTTATAAAAGACGCCAATCCCACCAAAATGGGCGGGCAGGCTGTCATGGAAGGTATTATGATGAAGGGAGCGGATCGTTCCGCTATCGCAGTCAGAAGGGCAGACGGTTCGATTAATGTGAAGGAAGAACCGCTTCCGCCGAAAAAAGCGTGGATGAAATGGCCGGTTCTCAGAGGCGTTTTGGCGTTTGTGGATTCTCTGGTGACAGGGACAAAGACTCTCATGTACTCCGCCGGGGTGGTGGAAGAGGATATCGAGGAAGAGGACAGTGAATCGGAGCCGGGCAGGTTCGAAAGATGGTTCGGTGAAAAATTCGGTGAAAAAGCGCTGTTTAATTTTCTCCTCTATGGATCGGTCATCGTAGCCCTGGCCGTGTCGGTCGGGATCTTTGTTCTTCTGCCTACCTGGGTAGTGGGTCTGTGCAGATCGTTTACCGACAGTTCGATTTTGCTGAATCTCATCGAGGGTGTGCTTCGAATCGCTATGTTTATCGTCTATGTGGTGCTGATTTCTAAGATGCAGGATATTCGAAGAGTCTTTCAGTATCACGGGGCGGAACATCAGACGATTCACTGTTATGAGAACGGTCTGGAACTGACGCCTGAAAACTGCGCTCGGTTTGAAACGCTTCATCCGAGATGCGGCACGAGCTTTATTATGTTTGTATTTCTCATCAGTCTGCTGCTGTTTTCTTTCCTGGGGTGGCCAAACATCGCCGTAAGACTTCTGTCGAGAATTCTTCTGATTCCGGTGGTGGCGGGCCTGTCTTATGAGCTTCTCCGCTGGGCAGGACGAAGTGATTCGGCTGTGGTTAAGGTTCTGAGCGTTCCCGGTCTGCTGATGCAGCGTCTGACGACGAAAGTTCCTGACGAGAGCATGCTGGAAGTAGCGATCGTCGCGGTAAATGTATGCCTCAGCGAGGAACCTCCGCAGTCCCGTATTTTCGATACGGACAGTAAGGGCAATCTCATCGACCGGGAACAGTGGAAAGCGTCTCGGGAAATCGCGGAAGGAGATATCAGCCCGGAAGGCAGACAATCAGCTGTCGGAGAGAAGGATGAGAAGCGATCCGCTGGAACAGCGGAGGAGAATGAGCGGGAGGACAGACGGAACGATACGGAATCGTCTGAGACGGCGCAGGAGACAGTAATTTTTAAAGAGCTTTTAAAGGACCTGGAACATCCGGCTGTCAGAGAGGGCGACTTGGCTGTCAATGATTTTTCGATGCTGGAAGAACTGGATAAAAAATAGCCGGCGGGTTATTCATAAAAAACGCACGAAGGACGGAAGTTGGGAGAGTTACGAAAAATGTACATTACATTCGGACATATGCTGGAAGTGGGGATTCATCGGCTGGAAGAGGCAAAGATCGCCGATGCCAAAAGGGACGCGGAGACACTTCTGCTGTACTTGGAGAAAGCGGACAGAACATTTCTCTATGTTCACAGAAATGACGCTACCGACGAATATCGGGCTGACGCATATTTTAGCCTGATCGATCGGAGAGCTGCAGGGGAACCGTTGCAGTATATTCTGGGAAGTCAGGAATTTATGGGGCTGAATTTTGCGGTCAATCCCTCGGTTCTGATTCCCCGCCAGGATACGGAGACTCTGGTGGAATTAGCTCTGAAGCGGGCGGGAGAGAAAAAAAGGTCTTTATCGATTCTGGATATGTGCTGCGGGAGCGGTGCGATCGCTGTTTCGATGGCGCATTTTCTGCCAAAAGCGAAAATCACAGCCTGTGACATCAGCCCGGAAGCGCTGGAAGTCGCCCGCGGAAATGCGGCAAGAAACGGTCTGAACGGCAGGATCGAATTTCGTGAATCCGATCTTTTCTTCATGACAAAAAGAAAAAAAACAGTTCGTATAAAAGATTCTTTCGATATGATTCTCTCGAATCCGCCGTATATACCTACGCAGGATATCGATACGCTGCAGACGGAAGTCCGGGATCACGAACCGATAAAGGCTCTTGACGGCGGAAGTGATGGACTCGATTTCTACCGGAGAATCGCAGAGGACGCTTTCGGGAGTCTGAAGAAGGATGGGCTGATGTTTCTGGAGATTGGCTGCGATCAGGCGGAAGCGGTGACCTCTCTTCTCAGGGGCGCCGGATACTATAGTGAGATCGAAGTTCACAAAGATCTGACGGGACTGGATCGCGTAATCAGCTGCAGGAGGCAGCGGTGACATGCCCGGCGGAAAGATCGCCTTTCCGGTGAAAATGGATTGTAAAAGGTGATGCGGATTTGTTTTTTTGCATTTCATCGGAAAATTCTAAAATCCGGGAGAAAAGTACTTGCTCTTTGATTTTCAGTGTGGTATGCTGTTAAAGCTATCGTTGTGATTTTGCAGCGTCGCATGTCAAAACATAAAATAGAGAAAAACGTGAAGTCCATATATACTCCACGCGAAAAGAGGTGAAAAAGATGAGAGAAGGAATCCATCCAGATTACAAGGTCTGCAAGGTAACTTGCGCATGCGGCAACACTTTTGAAACCAAGTCTGCCAAAGAAGAGATGAGATTAGACGTATGCTCCGCATGCCACCCTTTCTTCACAGGTCAGCAGAAGTTCATCAACCGCGGCGGCCGTGTAGAAAAATTCAAGAAAAAGTTCAATATGGAATAAGAACGACAAGCCGGAATTTCGATTCCGGCTTTTTTTCTGCGTATCAGGCGGATCGGAAAATATATTTTTCGGTCGGTCTGTTTTTTTGCAAAATTTGGACTTTGAATCCAATGACAGAATTTTTATTTCGGGGTAAAATTCAAATAGTTAGATCTCATATACAGCAAGGCCTCAGGCGGATGTGTATGAAAGAAACGTTAAATACAAAAACAGACCGCCGGATCTCTCCGCTGCATTTGCGAACAGCAAAATCTTTCGAAAATCCGTCAGTCTGTTTTCCTGAATTGTACGATATCGTTGGGAGTACAGCTCAGTATATCGCACAGTTTTTCCAGTGTGAGCAGTGTGATATTCTTGTTTTTCTTCAGTGAATCGAGTGTTTTGTTGTCGATGCCGGAGTTCAGCAGACGGTACTGTGAGACACTCTTTTCTTTCATTGTTTCCCACAGGGGAGAGTAGTCGATGATACTTATCACCATCTTTCTGTATTTTTGAATAATTCTACTAACAAATTGTCTGATATAATATTGTGTATATAATCACAATATTTGCGGCTGATGCGGAAAGGACGTTTGGGTGGGAATGTGATGGGCATATATGATTGGAGCGTAGATTCTGTATTTTCAGAAGAAGATTTCAAAGAGACCGAGGATTACAGCGAAGAAGAGCGGGATGCGATGAGTCATCCGGAGCATATGACACAGGCCCTTTTTGAAAAATGTCTCAGCACCTCTGTTCGGCTGGATGATTTTGAATGTTATTTCAGACTGATAGGTGAATTTCCCGATTTTTCCGACGTATATGATCGAAAAATCGAACTGCTGATAAAACACAGCATAGAGCCGCCGGTTTTTTAGACAATAGGAAAAGGTTTGTGATATAATAGCTTCAACCCTTCCCTTTGCGGCGCCCGTCGCGGGGAAGAAACCTTTTGGCATATCTGTGCTGCACCGGCGGCCCGAAAGCCGAAAGAAGCGATACGTTCCTGTCTTATCGCCGGATTTGTCTGTTCGGTTTGCGGCTGTAGATAAATTACAGTGAAAAAGGAATTGAAAAACGCGCGGAAAGACATTAGAATAATGGAAATATACAGTTGCATCATGATCGGCGGCGTCAAGGTATACGATTCCGTAAACAGGGTTGAAAAATGGTGCGGCTGGAAAAATTAATTTCAGGACTTTCGATATCTGAAAGCGGCAGAATTTCACGGACCGTTTATGTATACAATAGATACAGAGCGGTGGCGGGGGATTCTGTTTCTTGTCATGTACAGCGGCTGGAAGCGTTTTTTACGGGCGTTTTCAGGTATTTTTTCAGGAGTGAATTTTATGTATGATAAACTCGATTTTATACAGAGTAAGTATGAGGAGCTGAGCCTCAAGGTGTCTGATCCGGCGATTATCGCAGATCAGGCGGTCTGGCAGAGGTACGCGAAAGAGATCGGCGAGATGGAGCCTATCGTCCAGAAATACGCGGAATATAAAAAAGTAGTGGAAGGTATCAGGGAAGCCAAAGAAATCCTGTCTGATAATTCTGCTGACAACGATATGAGAGAGCTGGCGAAGATGGAGCTTTCGGATCTGGAAGGGGAGGATGAGAAGATCAGCGAGGAGTTGAAAATCCTTTTGCTTCCGAAAGATCCCAATGATCAGAAAAACGTTATTCTCGAAATCAGGGCGGGAACCGGCGGCGAAGAGGCGGCGCTCTTCGGGGCGGATCTCCTGCGCATGTATACGAGATATGCAGAGCGCCGCGGATGGAAAACAGAGATGATGGATATCAATGACACCGGCATGGGCGGAATCAAAGAAGCGGTCATTCTCATCAAAGGTAAGGGCGCATATTCCCGTCTCAAGTATGAGAGCGGGGTGCACAGAGTGCAGAGAGTGCCGGAAACGGAATCCAGCGGAAGAATTCACACGTCGGCGGCCACTGTAGCTGTTCTTCCAGAGGCGGACGACGTAGAGGTGGATCTCAATCCGAACGATGTCCGCGTCGATGTCTACCGCGCGTCCGGAAACGGAGGCCAGTGCGTCAATACGACGGATTCCGCAGTGCGTCTGACTCATGAGCCGACCGGTCTCGTAGTTACATGTCAGGACGAAAAATCTCAGCTGAAAAATAAAGAGAAGGCATTTAAGGTACTGAAGGCGAAACTTTACGATATGATGCTCAGCCAGCAGCACAGCGAAATGGCCGAAGAGAGAAAAAGTCAGGTGGGAAGCGGAGACAGGAGCGAGAGAATCCGGACTTACAATTTCCCTCAGGGGCGTATTTCCGATCACCGTATCGGTCTGACTCTTTATAAGCTGGACTATTTCCTGGACGGTGATCTGGATGATGTCATCGATGCTCTTATCACATCCGATCAGGCGGAAAAAATGAAAAATTTCTAATATAAGGATGGTTTACTCGGAGGTAATTTTTTATGGAAACAAAGATTTATACGATTACAGATCCAGAAAAGGATCGTGATAAGATCGTGGAAGCGGCCGAAGTTATGAAAAATGGAGGGATAGTGGCATTCCCGACCGACACTGTCTATGCGGTAGGCGCATCGATTAATTGCGAGGAGGCGGTGGACAGGCTGTTTGAAGTCAAACAGCGTCCAAAAGATAATCCGATCTCCGTACTGGTTGCAAGGGATCTGGACGTTCATCTCGTCATCGATATCACAGCTCCGAATAATCAGTTCATGTCGAAATTCGTAGAGGAATTCTGGCCGGGCCCGCTTACTATCGTAATGCCGAGAATTCAGGGACGTGTGCCGAGTAATGTCACAGGCGGAAAGCTCAGCGTGGGTGTTCGTCAGCCGGATGATCCTATCGCCCGCGCACTGATCGACGAGGTAGGAGCGCCTGTAGCGGCGCCGAGCGCCAACATCTCCGGCCATCCGAGTCCTACGACAGGTCAGCATGTCATCGATGATTTAAACGGAAAAGTAGATATGATTCTCGTAGGCCCGGATTGTAAGACGGGTATCGAATCCACGATTATAGATCTGTCGGGAGATTTTCCTACCATCGTCCGTCCGGGAACGATCACAAAGGATCAGCTTCAGGAGGTGATTCCGAGGAGAATTTACGAGGTCCCCTCGGACAGCTCACTGTAGCGTCATCTGACTGCAGTGAGGGTAAAACGGTGTCTCCGGGGCTGAAATACCGGCATTATGTGCCGGCAGCGCCTCTGACACTTTTTGTCGGCGATCCTCAGGCTGTCCGTTCCGCTATAGAGGCGGCTGTAAAAAACGCTCAGGCGGAGGGGAAAACGGCCGGGGTTATCGATTTTGAGGGCGATGTGGAAACAGCCGCGCGTCTGTTTTTTAAGGAACTGCGGAAATTCGACACCGAACGTGTCGATATGATTTTCGCAGCGGGCATCAGAGAAGAGGGCGCCGGTGTCGCTGTCATGAACAGGATGCGGAATGCCGCTGACGGTAAAATCGTCAGAGTATGAGAGAACGGAGGATGGAAAATGATTGCATTGGCAAGCGACCATGCGGGTTTTGAACTGAAAGAGGCGATTAAAAAGTATCTGGTAGACAATAATTACGATATCATGGATTTTGGAACGAATTCTCCTGCATCCGTCGATTATCCGACGTTTGGGCGCATGGCGGCGGAAGCGGTGGCCTCCGGCGAGTGTGATAAGGGAATCGTCTGCTGCGGAACCGGTATCGGTATATCTATCGTGGCAAATAAGGTGAAAGGTATTCGCTGCGCACTCTGTACAAATGAATTTACAGCGGAAATGTCCAGGAGACACAACGATGCCAATATGCTGGCCATGGGCGCGAGAGTTGTGGAAGAGGCCAAGGCGCTCAAAATGGTGGAAATATGGCTCAACACAGAATGTGAAGAAGGCAGACACAGAAGAAGGATCGATATGATCGAGGCGTAAGCGTACTGTTGGAGGGATTATGAAACTATATGACGAGTTAGTGGCCCGCGGACTGATCGCACAGGTCACAAATGAAGAACAAATCAGAGAAATGGTAGACAACGGCAAGGCCGTATTTTATATCGGTTTTGACCCGACGGCAGACAGCCTTCACGTAGGTCATTTTATGGCGCTCTGTCTGATGAAAAGGCTTCAGCAGGCGGGCAATAAGCCGATCGCTCTCATCGGCGGCGGCACCGGTATGATCGGAGATCCTTCCGGCCGCACGGATATGCGTCAGATGATGACGCCGGAGACCATTCAGCACAACTGCGATTGCTTTAAGGTCCAGATGAGCCGTTTTATCGATTTCTCCGATGATAAGGCTCTGATGGTCAATAATGCGGACTGGCTGATGGATCTCAATTATGTGGAATTTCTCCGGGAGGTGGGACCTCATTTCTCTGTAAATAACATGCTGAGGGCGGAATGCTATAAGCAGAGAATGGAGAAGGGTCTCAGTTTCTTGGAATTCAATTACATGCTCATGCAGAGTTATGATTTCTATGAACTCTATCAGAGATACGGCTGCAATATGCAGTTCGGCGGCAATGATCAGTGGAGCAATATGCTGGGCGGTACGGAATTGATCCGCCGGAAGTTAGGCGTAGACGCTCACGCGATGACGATCACGCTCCTGCTGAATTCCGAAGGCAAAAAGATGGGAAAGACCGGTAAGGGAGCCGTATGGCTTGACCCGGAAAAGACCTCTCCGTACGAATTCTATCAGTACTGGAGAAATGTAGATGACGCAGACGTCATAAAATGTATGAAGCTTCTGACTTTCCTTCCGCTGGAACAGATCGCTGAGATGGAAAACTGGGAGGGAAGCAAACTGAACGATGCTAAAGAAATTCTCGCGATGGAGCTGACGACCCTGGTTCACGGCGAAGAAGAAGCGGAGAAGGCGAAGGAAGCATCGAAAGCTCTGTTTTCCGGCGCGGGCGGCATGGAAAACGTGCCTACGACAGAGATGGAAAAGTCCAGATTTGAGGGAGACGGCGTAGGGCTCGTGTCTCTCATCAAGGAGCTGGGTCTGGTTCCGAGCAACAGCGAAGGGTTCCGGACTATCGAGCAGGGCGGTCTTTTAGTGAATAACGAAAAGATCACAGATAAGAAGCAGCAGATCACGCTGGATATGTTTGAAGACGACGCCCTTCTGATCAAAAAAGGCAAGAAAAAGTTCCACAGAGTAGTGGTAAAATAAGGATAATCAGAAAAATTGAAAATCTAAATGCAGAGACATCCGCGCTTAGAGGCGCGGATGTTTTTTCTTTGGCGGCAATTACAATGCTTATGGCGATAGCGCTGAAAAATGATGAAATAAAAATTAATTTTAATGAAAAATGGATGATGGCTATATGGATAAATCAGCAAGATTCTTTCTATTGATCGACGGATGCGAGGTATGGGGCGTCTATCGTCTGATTTTTTCCTTTGATTCCCGGGGCGAAATCGCAGAAATCAGTTCTTACTTCAATCATTCGAAAGAGTATAAATCCGTTCCTTTAAAAGAGGAAGCGGCGGCGGAAAAGCTGTTGACGCAGGGACAGTATTTTGCGGATATCGGGGAACCGCTGTATGGGGTGGAAATTTCAGAGGTTTCTCTGGTGTATTATTCCGATTCGAATCCTGAAGAAGCGGGTTTTCTGCTGTATCCGGTATACGTATTTTACGGAACAGGAAATCCTTCGAACTCAGAGGAGCAGGTGAGTTTCGCGGCTGCGGTGGATGCCATAGCCGGGTGAGGAAGACTTCGACAGGATAATCGAAGGAGCGAGGATTCGTCGATGATATTGGCAATGATAATCGAGTGAGCAGAAATCCGCCGGCAGCGCCGGTGTATGAGGGAATAGAGGCTTTTCTTTCAGAAGTATCTTCATCAAAACAACACGAAACCGTTACAGAAACGGCAGAAAACCGATAGGAAAAACACACAGAATTCGACTACTATATAAGTGCGGAAGGGCAAATAACAAATCTTTAAATCTTTTTCATAACTCTCCTAAACTTAATTGCTTGAAAATACGAGGGCAGCGATGTCCTCGTATTTTTATGTGTTTTCCGATCTGTTTATCGTTTTAAGGAGCGGGATCTGTCATACGGATATGGCGCGTAGTTGAGAGACTGGTGATATGGGAATATGAGCGGGGATATAAAATTTTCGACTACAAGTCCAATGACAGATTCAAATACTTCTCGTAAAATAAATATAAGAATATTACGAAGGAATGATCCGCAGGAAAGAGACGTATTTTTGATCGGGCAATATTTGCGGACAGGATGATCGGCAGAAAAAGCCGTTTCAGAATGAAAATTGTCTTAAAATCAAAAATAGACTGCGATTTCATTAAAACAATGAACAGTCTATTCTTTGAATTCTACGATATCGTTTGGAGTGCAGTCTAAAATTCTGCAGATCTTCTCCACTGTGAGCAGAGTGATATTCTTATTTTTCTTCAGTGAATCGAGTGTTTTGTTGTCGATACCTGATTTCAGCAGGTGATATTGCGAGACACTCTTTTCACTCATGGTTTTCCACAGAGGGCTATAGTCGATAATGTGCTTCACCGCCTTTCCGCCTGTTCTTTGTCTAAAATTATATGGACAAAGTCTCTGTGATAATATTGTGTATATTTCCACAATATTATGTAAAAAATCATGAGTTAAAGAGATAAAAAGAGATTGGAAATCAGAAACAAAATATTTGGCCGCAGTAAACGGGAGTTTTACAAAGATGAAGACCGCCCTGCGAATGGATAAAACATAGTTTTATCCATTCGCAGGGCGGTCTTTGCAAGCTGT
>CAJLHL010000026.1 GCA_905206455.1 uncultured Eubacteriales bacterium | reverse complement strand
TGCAGCGAACTTTTGTATATTATCACTGCTCCGCTTCTCTGTCAATAGTTTTTTATCTGCAGTTAATTTTTTCAGAACTGCAATTCGCTGATAAAGAGAGGAGCAGGACCTCATTCAGATTGTACTGTTATCAATACAATCCATAAGGGATTTTTATTATATCTCTGTAAATTCCATATGTCAATATGATAAACACATTTCAACTCATTATCGGAATAGATTCCTCCGATATTCTTCGCCGTGGGCTCCCGCAGATATCCGCAATTTTCGTCCAATATTTCCTCGTGCCGTATCTTCCGCCTCATCGAGTTATGTATGGATAAAAATAGAAGACATGCCGTATCAACGACATGCCTTCCTCATTTCTCTATAAGCGTTTTTCTCCTGTTCTTCCTCTTCGGGCCGGTCTGCGCCCGTTCCGCAAAAGACCTCCCGTAAATCCTGAAGATAAGATTAAAGCTTCGACTTGAAAGTCTGCAGAGTAAAGATACCTTCGACGGCCGATGAAGAAACTCTTAGAAAATTGTCTTCGGAGATTCCGCCAGATTTTTGTAGGTTTCATATCTGCTCTTAGCATTTTCTTCCGCCAGCTCGAACAGTTCTTCCGCTACGTCAGGGAATGCTGTCGTCAGCTGCGCGTAACGAACCTCACCCATCAGGAAATCACGGAAACTTTCTGTCGGCTCCTTGGAATCCAGGATAAACGGATTCTGTCCTTCCTTCTTGAGATCAGGGTTATATCTGTACAGATGCCAGTAACCTGCTTTGACCGCATCTTTCATCACTTCCTGAGACTTGTTCATCCCCTTCTTGATGCCGTGGTTGATACAAGGAGCGTAAGCGATAATAATAGACGGACCGTTATAAGCCTCCGCCTCTTTGATCGTCTTGAGGAACTGGTTTCTGTCAGCGCCCATTGCGACCTGTGCCACATAAACGTAACCATAACTCATAGCGATGAGACCCAGATCCTTCTTCTTCGTTCTCTTACCGGAAGCCGCAAACATCGCAATCGCTGCCGCAGGCGTCGCCTTGGAAGACTGACCTCCGGTATTGGAATATACTTCGGTGTCAAACACGAGAACATTCACATTTTCACCGGACGCGAGAACGTGGTCTAAACCGCCGTAACCGATATCATAAGCCCATCCGTCGCCGCCGAAAATCCAAATGCTTCTCTTAGCGATATAATCTTTTCTGTCGAGGACTTCCTTAATCAGTTCCGCCTCTTCTCCCGCAGCGGAGACAGCTTCCAAAGCTGCGATAAGAGCTTCTGCGGCAGCCTTGTTTTCCTCTCTTTCGCTGAAGGTCTCGAGATAGGCGGAAATCGTAGCTTTTGTTTCCTTTGGCACGTTCATACCGGACAGCTTCTCAACGTTTTCCTTCACCTTTGCTCTTACCTGCTTCGCAGCCACGGCCATGCCCAGACCGAATTCCGCATTGTCTTCAAACAGGGAATTGCCCCATGCAGGACCTCTTCCCCTGCTGTCCGTAGTATAAGGAGAGGAAGGATAGGACGCGCCCCAGATAGAGGAACATCCTGTAGCATTGGCGATCATCATGGAATCGCCGTAAAGCTGTGTGATGACTTTCGCATAAGGCGTCTCTCCGCAGCCTGCACATGCGCCGGAGAATTCGAGATAAGGCGTTCTGAACTGACTGTTCTTTACATTATCCGCAGGGATACCCAGAGATTCTTTACTCTTCTCTGCTGCATATTCCCAGTTCTCAATCTGATCGTACTGAGAAGCGATCGGCTGCATGACGAGGGATTTTGTCTTCGTCGGGCAGACGTCTTCACAGACACCGCATCCGAGACAATCCAAAGGCGCTACCTGCATTCTGAATTCATAATCCTCCAGACCTTTGCCCTTTGTCGGTACCGTCTCAAAGCCCGCCGGCTTCGTATCCAGTTCGGATTTCTTTACGAGAATCGGGCGAATCGCAGCGTGAGGACAAACGAAAGCGCACTGATTGCACTGAATACAGGTATCTTTATTCCATGCAGGGACATTCGTGGCCACGCCTCTCTTTTCATAAGCCGCTGTACCCGGAGGAAGAATTCCGTTGACGTCGGCAGTGAATGCACTGACAGGCAGAGAATCCCCCTCCTGCTTTGAAATCGGTCTGAGAACGTTTTTGATGAATTCCGGCTCATCCTTCTCTTCCGGTACAGAAGCTTTCGCCTCACTCCAGGAAGCTGGAATCTCGATCTTCTCAAAAGCAGTCGCTCCCATATCTACCGCTTTATAGTTCATTTCGACGATATCTTCACCCATGAATCCATAATTCTTGACAATAGATTCCTTCAGATGAGCGATAGCTTCGTCGATCGGAATTACTTTCGTCAGAGCGAAAAACGCGGTCTGCATGATCATATTGATTCTGTTGCCGAGACCGATTTCCTCGCCGATTTTTACCGCATTGATGGTGTAGAAATCGATGTCATTTTCCGCGAGAAATCTCTTCATCTCCCCAGGGAGATGTTCTTCCAGCTCCTCTTTATTCCACAGACAGTTGAGCAGGAAAGTACCGCCCCTCTTCAGATTCTTGAGCATATCATACTGGTTTACGTATGCAGGATTATGACATGCCACGAAATCAGCTGTAGAGATGAGATATGTAGACTGAATCTTGTTCTTTCCGAATCTCAGGTGGGAAATCGTGATACCGCCGGACTTCTTAGAATCATAGCTGAAATATCCCTGTGCGTACAGATCCGTATTATCGCCGATAATCTTAATCGCACTCTTATTCGCGCCTACGGTACCGTCAGAGCCGAGACCCCAGAACATACAGCGAATCGTACCTTCCGGTTCGGTGGACACCCCTTCTACAGAAGGCAGAGATTTATTTGTAACATCGTCGATGATGCCGATGGTAAAATCGTTCACCGGATGATCGGACTCGAGATTTTTAAATACCGCCATGATCTGACCCGGATTCGTATCCTTGGAAGCCAGACCGTATCTGCCGCCGACGATGACTGCAGGAGCATCCGCTTTTCCGTAGAGAACGCTCTTAACATCGAGATAAAGAGGCTCCCCGGTAGCGCCCGGTTCTTTCGTCCTGTCGAGAACGGCTAACTTCTTACATGACGCAGGAAGAACGGACAGGAAATGCTTCGCAGAAAACGGTCTGTAGAGCCTTACCTTGATGAGTCCGACTTTCTTACCTTCTTTCAGAAGCGCATTTACCGTCTCCTCTGCGGTCTCACAGACAGAACCCATCGCTACGATAACATGTTCCGCGTCAGGAGCGCCGACATAATCAAAAGGCTTATAATGTCTGCCCGTCTCTTTTGCAATCTCATCCATGTAATATTCTACGATATCCGGAATCGCATCATAATGCTTATTCTGCGCTTCTCTGCCCTGGAAATAGACATCCGGGTTCTGCGCCGTACCGATAGTCTTCGGATGTTCCGGCGTCAGCGCTCTCTGTCTGAACTCATTTACAGCGTCCATGTCGATCAGCTTTTTATAGACATCGTAATCGATCAGTTCCACTTTCTGAATTTCATGGGAAGTTCTGAAACCGTCAAAGAAGTGGACAAAAGGAGCTCTCGCCTTTAAAGTGGAGAGATGTGCCACGCTGGCCAGATCGATAATCTCCTGAACGGATGCAGATGCGAGCATCGCAAATCCTGTCTGTCTCGTAGCCATGACGTCGGAATGGTCTCCAAAGATACTGAGCGCCTGAGTTGAGATCGCTCTTGCAGACACGTGGAACACGGTAGGAAGAAGCTCTCCCGCAATTTTATACATATTAGGAATCATGAGCAGGAGACCCTGGGATGCCGTATAAGTGGTGGTTAAAGCGCCCGAAGCGAGGGAACCGTGTACAGCGCCTGCCGCACCCCCCTCGGACTGCATTTCCACAACCTTGACCTTCTGGCCGAAGATATTTTCTTTCCCATTGGCAGACCACTCATCTGTAACCTCTGCCATGACAGATGAAGGTGTGATAGGATAGATCGCAGCGACTTCCGTAAACGCGTAAGATACGTGTGCGGCCGCTGTGTTACCGTCCATTGTTTTCATCATTTTCTGTGACATTTTGTTCTCCTTTAAATCTTTATTCTTATCAATGTTTTTCAGTCTTATCTGAAATAAAGGCTGAGCCTGATAGTGACAGGGTGTATTTAATCATGATATAGCAAGATTGAAATCAAGTCAATTTTGTTCGACAAGTATACAATATTCAACTAATTGTACATATCATTAATTTTTGCAGTGAATAATAATCGAATAGACGATTTTCGGCAGCCTTATTCCGATCAGAGGAGTCCGGCGCGCCGGTTCCATTTGAATCTTAAAATGATTCCGGCTGAGAGGGGAAGAGGTGTCTGCGCTGCATTCACACCGCGGACGCCTTTCCGCTCTGCGGTAAAATCACTTGACGGAGCGCCGGGAACCTACGACACACTGAAAGCGGACGTCATTCCGCTCTGCGATAAAATCACAGCGATGCCGCTGTCCGGACGATCAGACGAAGAATCTCCCCGACACTTTCATCATAGATATACAGACGGGCCGCCACGGCGCATCCTGCCCCGCCTCGCTCTTTTTCCCGGCAGAGTTCCTTCAGGAACCGGAATCGATCTGCCGGTTTGTGAGAAAGAATTTCCATGCGGCAGACGCTGCAGTCTGCGATAATTGGAAAAGATGCATTCTTTCGGTCCTTCAGACAATAAGTCCCTTTTTGACAGTAAAACTTCTTATCGTCATTTCTGCAGCTACCCTCCGGACCATGAGAACCGATGATGCAGTGTTCGGTATACATGACGGGAATCCGTCCGTATACGGCGATCTCCGGCAGAAACTCACCGGAACTGAGCGCTGCGTCAGACAGAAGCTCTCCGAGATCTTCCACGCTGAGCTCATTGGATAAAACACCCCTGAAAATTCCTGACTGTTTTGCTTCCCCGACCGATGCTATATTATGGAAATGAAAATTTTCCTCCGCGATTACGGGAACCGGCATATTTTCAAAAAAACTCAGTTGTCCCCGGTGAGATACCGCCACGCCGGCGATGAGCTTTTCATCGTAAAGATCGGAAAGCTTTCCGAGGTCGGATTCGATACGCAATTCATCAAAACCTCTCGTTACCGCAGGCAGGTAAGGAAAAATTCTCACCGGCAGGTCCTCGGTGAGAGATCCGAAAATGCTTTTCCGCTCCGACAGAAAAACGCGGTACGGCAGATACAGATCCAGAAAGATTTCACCTTCTCTGAAGATACTCGCGTTTTCGGCGATCTGCGCCAGAACTGCGGGAATTCTCTTTCGGTTCTGCTCTGTTTCATAAAAAAACAGGGCGACGGCCGGCCGGAATCCCGGCCATTGCGTAGGATCCGTCCCGTCTTCCGCCACCTGTGCGGCGGATTTATCCCCTTTCCGTCTTTTATTTTCCTCCGGAAAGCGTTTTCCGGAAACAGAATACGCCGCCTTCATTTTTTCCAGCCGCTGCGCTGTCAGCTGTTCTAAGCCCTCCCGCCGCAGAGAGTTCAGCAGAGATGCGGAAATCATCGGTACGCCCGTGATCTCTATGCGGCATTCGTCCAGATAATAAGGCGTGCCTCCGGTCTTTTCCAGCTGTCTGCGGACAGACGTTTCCTCCGGCATACGCTTGAGAGCCCGTTCCAGAACCTCCTCTGACTGCAGGAGAACAGTCACCTCCCCGGCGCCGCTTTTCTCTGATTTTCCGTACTGGCCGTCGGCTCTCTTTTTCAGGTCAGCGACCGGTATATTTGACACATAACGATACAGCGGCGCGGATATTTTCAGCTGCGCCGGCGCTCCTTCCCCTGCGCTCAGAATCATACGCACCGGTATCCTTCCCGGAAGGATGCGGTAAGATTCCTCCGCCTCTTTCATCAGCGCCCTGTGGGTAATCCGGTAAATATCTGCACCCGGACGTATTCTGCCCTTCACATCACCGATAGTGATCCTTTTTCCTGCCGGTGCAGTCTTCAACATATTACCCCTTTCGCTGAGATAGGTTACGATATTCCCGCAGGAATCGCCTCCCTTCCGCACTTCGATACCGTCGCCTATCGACAGAGACTCCGTCAGCACTGCGCTGATATGACCGCGGGCTGCGTCATAAGAACTCACCGTTCCGATCCGAATTCCCTGATGCTTCGGGATCTTTTCCGACATGAGAGAAGCTCCGCTTTCGCCCCTCAGATAAGCGTCTGTCATACCGCCCCGGTTGAAAACGGCAAGCAATTTTTTTCGATCTTCATCCGACATCCTCCGGGGAGTACCCGCAGCCGCCAGATCCAAATATTTTCGATAAACCGACGTTACGACAGCCACATACTGCGGGGATTTCATCCGCCCCTCGATCTTCAGAGAATCCACGCCGGCTTCGATCAGTGCGGAAAGACTGTCGGCAAGACACATATCCGCAGGACTCAGAAGACAGTTCCCCTGCGGAGAAGAAAGTCTCTCTCCGTCTCTGCTCAGTTCATACGGCAGACGGCAGGGCTGCGCGCAGTTCCCCCGATTTCCGCTTCGTCCGCCGATCACATAACTCATATGACACTGCCCGGAATAAGCGATACAGACAGCGCCGTGGACAAACACTTCGATTTCCGCTTCCGTGTCCCTGCAGATCTCTTCGATCTCCCGCAAAGAGAGTTCTCTGGAAAGAATCACCCTTTGAAACCCTGCGCGAAAGGCTTCTTCCACACCCCGTCTGTCATAGACCGTTCCCTGCGTACTGAGATGAAAGGTCATATCCGGAATCCTCCGCATCAATTCCGCGCTGAGCCCTCTATCCTGAAGAATCAGAGCATCGGCGCCCAGATCTCTGCATTTTTCGGCAAAACGCACCGCATCTTCCCGTTCTTCCTCTCTGATCAGCGTATTCAATGTCACATGTACGCGAACACCGTGCTCATGAGCAAATCTGACCGCATCCGCCAGAGTTTCATCGTTAAAATTATCTGCATTTATCCTCGCATTGAAAGAGGATCCGCTGAGATATACCGCATCGGCGCCGTTTGCCACAGCGGCCCGAAGCTGCTCGTATCCTCCCGCCGGAACGAGAAGTTCCGGTATCTTTCTCTTCTTTTTCTCCATCATAATCTGTCATATTCCCATAAGTTTCACCGATGACAGACAGCAAAAAACGTCTGCCAAATTTCGCTATTTCATATTGCCGGATACGCCTGCCTAAGGAAGGGGCGCGGGAAACCTCATACGATTTTAATAACACCTCAAAAACGGCGCGGCAATCCGCCGCGCCGTACAATTCTATTTCTCGCCTGTCTTTTTTACTTTTTTCGTCTTTTCCGTGCGTTCCTTTTCAGGATCGATAAAATACGTCTCGAGGAGACGAGCCGCCATATATTTCTCCGCATCCGCCTTCATAGCCAGTGAAAGTATCAGGATAAAGACTTCCATCCGCTGATCATCGGCGATATCGGTATCCTCCAGCTCTTTCTTAATCGTATCGATATCCATATCTACCGCTGCCGCCAGATTTTTTACATAGTCCTTATTGATGGCACACGCGGTATTATAGAGAATCGACGGATCGATATGATCTTCAAACTCCGACTTGTGATTTTCGACCAGCGGTCTCATCAGAACCTCGATCTCTTCAATCTTAAAGATCCCTTTCAGATAGATAATCATCGCCGTCATCAGAATATGAGACTTTGTATATTTTTTTCCTTCCGGACGGGGAATGAGTTCGTTTTTCGTATAGTTATTGATCATCGCTTTCGTGATGACGCTTTTTCCCCCGGACAGATCCAGATTTTCAAACTGAGTCTTAAAAAACATCTCCGCCTGATCGATATACAGATCCAGATCCGGAATTTTATCTTCCCGGATCAACGATGATTCGTCCAGTTTTTTAAACTGGGTTTTTATATATTCTTCGTATCTCATGATCTCCCTTTCTGATATCATCCGTTTTATCACGTTTATTTAAATCACATTATATGGTTTTTAAAACCACATTGTCAAGTTCCGTCACAATATTTCACAAAAAACAGATAATCTTTCGGTCCGAAAAATCTCCTACTTCATCGAAAATATCTCATCACAGACCGGAGGACGCCCGTATCTCCCGCCCTATCCCTCTGTAAAATTATTTTACTTTCGGCGGCCGCTTCCCATAATATTGATAATAACACGCTTCAATTCTGCCGTTATACAGTTTCCGCCGGCGATCCGGCTCTCTCGGTTTCAATTCTTCTTCCAGGGCCTTGTCCGCCGTAATCACATAGGCGGAAAGTGTCTCGTCTCTCCCGAGAAGAGATTTGAGATGATGATAGACCGGCCTCATCTCATCCTTATTCCCGATACGCTCGCCGTAAGGAGGATTGCAGATGATCACAGCATATTCCTCCGGAACGGAAAGACGCTCAAAGGGACGTACGGAAAATTCGATACAGTCATCCACACCGGCTTCTTCCGCGTTTTCCCTCGCGGCGGCCACCGCCTTTCTGCTGATATCCGAGGCCTGAATGCGGATTTCTTTTTCGTAGTCAATAATACCGTAAGCCCGTGTCCGCTCCTCTTTCCACACTTCCTGAGATATGCACTCCCAGTTTTGGGAGACAAACTCCCGCCCCAGCCCCGGAGCGATATTCCGCAGAAGCATAGCCGCCTCGATAGCCACGGTTCCCGATCCGCAGAAAGGATCGATGAGGAGACGGTCTGCATTCCAGAAGCTGAGCTGAACCATGGCCGCCGCCAGCGTCTCTTTGATCGGCGCCGCCACGTTCTGCACCCGGTAGCCCCGCTTGTGCAGACCGGCGCCGCTGGTATCTATGGTCAGCGTGGCCCGGTCCCGGAGTATCGTCACCTTTACCGTGTACTCCGCGCCTGTCTCCGGAAAAGTATCCATCATATAGATTTCACCGAGATGCTCTACGATCGCTTTTTTTACCGTCTTCTGGCAGGCGGGTTCGCTTCGCAGCACAGATTTTACGGTGGTGCAGTTCACCGTAAATTTTCCGTCAGGCGGAATCCATTCCTCCCAGGGGAGCGCCCGCGTCTGCTGAAAGAGATCTTCCGATGTTTTTGCTTCGAATTCTCCCATTTTGACAAGTATCCGGTCTGCGCAGCGCAGAAAAAGATTCGAGCGCACAATCCCCCGCTCGTCGGCGAGATAAGTAATCTTAGCGTCTTCCGACTTGAGAATCTTATACCCCAGATTCTCTATCTCACGCCGTACGACAGCCTCCAATCCAAAAGTCGCCGTAGCGATCAGTTCTATCCTGGACAAATTTTTCCTCCTGATTATTCCCCAAACACGATCTTAGCCAGCGCTTTTCCGACGCCGCTGTTTTCATTCGTATCCGTAACATAGTCGGCCGCGCTCTTCAATTCTTCTACCGCGTTTGCCACAGCCACGCCAACGCCGGCATAACGGATCATACCGATATCATTTTTATTATCTCCGAAACTGATGATCTCCTCCGGGCGAATCCCTCTCATCATCGCATATCTGGCCACAGCCGCTCCTTTATCCACCCCCGGCGCGGAAATTTCATAATTATCGCTGAAGGAACTGGTAATCGCGATGTCTGTCCGGCTCTCGAACCTCTCCAGAAATCGCTGACCGTCCTTCGGATCGGAAAAACGCACACTGATCTTATATACCGGATCCCGTACCGCGTCGGCTGCGGGATCATCCGTCTGAAGCATCGGAAAGCGCTCGTCTTCCGGAAGTTTTTCATTCATGATACGAAATCCTGTGATCTCCTGAGGCGGCTTTCTCGAATAAAATGTATCCTTAGAATAGAAATGATAATACATCTCCATTTCATCCAGTATTCGAAATACCTCCGCACAGGTATCCGGATCCATCGGCGTACCGAATAAATCTCTCCGCTCCCGCCATTCCATGGTAACCGCTCCATTGGAGGTGATCAGCGGCGTATCCAGATCGAGAAATTTCGCATAAGGGCGGGCGGAACCGAAAAGTCTGCCGGTACAGAGCATAAATTGGATTCCCGCCTCTCTGACGCGCCGGATCATCTCCAGATTATAGTCCGGAATCAGAAATTTACTGTTGATCAGCGTCGCGTCGATATCACTTACAATCAGTTTATACACTGGATCTCCTTTCCAGATTTCACACTCATTTACAGAAAAAAAGGGCTGCCTCTTCCTTACGGCAGCCCCCGGATCTGTCATCCTACTCCATCATTTTATTATCCATGCGCTTCGATGAGATAGCGCTCATGTGGGAGAGGGCCATTCCCGTACCCACTGCAACGCAGTGCTTCGGCTCCTCCGCAATGCTTACCGGAATCTTCGTCTTATCCTCGATTCTCTTATCGATGCCATACATCAGCGCACCGCCGCCGGTGATCATGATACCGGAATTACTGATGTCAGCGGCCACCTCAGGCGGCGTTCTCTCCAATACAGAGTGTACCGCCTCGCAGATAACGGTGAGAGGTTCATTGAGCGCGTCATACATCTCTTCAGAAGTGACTGTAACGGATACCGGAAGTCCGGTAACCATATCCCGCCCTCTGCATTCCATCGTCACGGATTCCTCTCGCGGAAAGGCCGTGCCGATATTCATTTTCAGCGCTTCCGCCGTACGTTCTCCGATAAAAATCTTATGCTCTCTTCTCATATATTTGATGATCGCATCGTCGAATTTATCGCCGGCGATCTTTACCGACGCATTCGCTACGATGCCGCCCAGAGAGATCACGGCGATATCCGTAGTACCGCCGCCGATATCGATGACCATCACTCCGTCAGGTCTCGTAATATCCAGTCCGGCGCCGATTGCCGCGGCAATCGGTTCCTCCATGAGATAGACTTCCTTGCCTCCCGCCATCTCAGCCGCTTCGCTGACCGCACGTTTTTCCACTTCGGTTACGCCACTCGGAACACAGACCATAATTCTCGGCTTAAAAAACCTTCCCGAACCACAGGTCTTGCGGATAAAATATTTCAGCATCCGTTCCGTGATGTCATAATCCGAAATAACGCCGTCCTTCAGCGGTCTTACCGCGATGATATTACTCGGCGTTCTTCCCAGCATGAGACGAGCTTCCTCACCCACCGCGAGAATTTCATTCGTATCCTGATTAAGAGCCACTACGGATGGCTCGTTGAGTACAATCCCTTTTCCCTGTATATAAATCAGTACATTCGCTGTACCCAGATCGATTCCAACTTCTGATGTAAATGCCATTTTTTTCTCCTTTGACTGAATCCCTGATCCTTGTTTTTATCATACCCCGTAAATAAATTATGTAATCTGCCATCTGATCGGTTTCATCCCGTTTTCCAGGAGAAATTCATTTGCTCTCGAAAAATGACCGCATCCGAAAAAGCCATTGTATGCGGACAGCGGACTGGGATGAGCTGCAGTCAGGACGAGATGCGCCGGATTGGTGATAAGCGAAGCTTTCGCCTTTGCGTTTCCTCCCCAAAGCAAAAATACCATCGGCTTTTCTCTCTGATTGAGATGACGGATCACCGTATCGGTAAAGATTTCCCAGCCTTTTCCTTTGTGAGAATTCGCCTGCGCCTCCCGTACGGTGAGCACCGTGTTCAGAAGAAGAACCCCCTGATCCGCCCACTGGGTCAGACAGCCGTGAGGCGGGATGGTGCAGTTCATATCCTCTGCCAATTCTTTAAAAATATTCCGAAGCGACGGAGGCGGTGCGATTCCCTCCCTGACGGAAAAACACATACCGTGCGCCTGTCCCGGTCCATGGTATGGATCCTGTCCCAGAATGACTACTTTTACATTTTCATACGGCGTCGTCTTCAATGCATTAAATATATCATACATCGAGGGATAAATGACTCTCGATGCATATTCTTTTTTTAAAAATTCTCTTAATTTTAAATAATATTCCTTTTCAAACTCACCTTCGAGAATCCGGTCCCAGTCATTTCCAATATTAACCATAATTGTATCCTGTATTTTACGACAAACGCGCTTCGATAAGCGCTGCGATTTCTTCTGCCAGCTGACGGATCTTTTCTGTATCGCTGCCTTCCAGCATTACGCGGACCAGCGGTTCCGTACCCGACGGACGGATGAGAACTCTGCCGTCTCCCGCCATCTTTTTCTCTGCGGCTTCAATTGCGCTTCGAACGGCCTCGTCCTCCAGATAACGCCGCTTATTCTCCGTCTTCACTTTTGCATTGATGAGCACCTGTGGATAGATGGTCATTTCTCCCGCCAGAGCGGACAGCGTCCTGCCGGAACTTACACAGGCGCGAAGAAGCTGAAGAGCCGCGATCATACCGTCTCCCGTAGTGGAATGCTGAAGGAAAATGATATGACCCGACTGTTCTCCGCCGATGACACAGCCCGTCTTTCGCATGCTCTCCAGAACATATCGGTCTCCGACTGCGGTGACGTCCACTTTTATCCCCAGCTCTTCCGCCCGCTTATGAAATCCGAGATTGCTCATAACTGTCACGGTGACCGTATCATTTTTCAAACAGCCCTCTTCCTTGAGAAGTTTCGCGCAGATACTGATTACCCGATCTCCGTCCACCGGCGTCCCCGTCTCATCTACCGCGATGAGACGATCCGCGTCCCCGTCGAAAGCCAGACCCAGATCCGCCTTCTCCTGACGCACCCGTTCACACAGTTTCTCCGGATGAGTGGAGCCGCAGCCGTCATTGATGTTAATCCCGTCCGGATCGCTGCAGATGACCGTCACATCCGCGCCGAGACCGGAAAAGACATTTTTCGCGAGAGCGGACGCCGCGCCGTTGGCGCAGTCGATGACGATTTTCATACCGTCGAGACGGACTCCGGCGGTAGAACGCACGAATTCCTCGTATAACTCTGCTGCAGGTTTCCCGGTCATCACGATCCGGCCCAGTTCTGCTCCGGATAAACAATGTTCCGGTATTTCTTTTCTTCCGGTGGCGATCGCCTCTATTTCATCTTCAATAGCATCATCGAGCTTAAACCCTTCGGAGTTAAAAAACTTTATCCCGTTGTATTCGTAGGGGTTGTGCGACGCGGAGATCACGACGCCGGCGTCCGCATGAAGCTCTCTCACGAGATACGCCACCCCGGGTGTGGGAAGTACTCCGGCCTTGATCACATCTCCCCCCGTGGACAAAATCCCGGCCGTCAGAGCATCTTCCAGCATATCTCCGGAAATCCGCGTATCCTTCGCTATGAGAATCAGCGGTCTTTTCTTCGATTCAGCCAGCACACAGGCTCCCGCCTTTCCCAGAGCCATGGCGAGCTCCGGTGTCAGTTCCGTATTTGCCACACCTCTCACGCCGTCTGTTCCAAATAATCTTGCCATCTTAATATTATCCTCCAGTATCTAAAACATCCTCGATGTCTATTCTACGATAAGCTTCGCACTCACCGCCGGAATACCGGCTGTGATATTGAGATCCTGCAGAGACTCATCGATATCCACCGTCAGCTCTGCTTCGGTAAATTCGTTCTCTTTCAGCGTACCGCAGTCGAGATGCAGCACAAACTGCGACGCTTCTACATCGGCAAGATCCTCGTCCGCATAAATCGTAAGGGTAACGGTTTCATCTTCAAATTCGACATTTTTCCCTTCCGTAAGACCGTCCAGAAGAATATCGCCCACATCGACTTTTATCGTCTTCGTCGGCCGTTTCTGCACCTTTATCGCCGCCGCGATCTTCTCCTGATTTGAGGCGAGTCTCACACCGTCCGGAAGAATCGGAATCAGAGAAACCTCCGTCAGCTCTGTAACACCGGAAATATCCACCGGCTTCGTCGTTATCTCCGATACGCTGTCGATCAGACTGTCAGGACAGGAAATCTGGACAGACTCCGGCGCATCCACCGAGACGCTGTATTCTGCGTCCGCCGTACCTGTCGTCTGTACGTTCAGAGGCACAGATTTGGTAGAGTACATCTGGACAGTCACATCGGCTTTTTCTGCCGACAGAGAGATGCCTTTTACCTCATTGCCCAATTTATCCACCGGCTTCAGCTGTACATTCATGGATTTTTTCCGGCTGGTGACGTCGGAAACATCGATGACAGCCTGAAGGTTCTTGACTGACTTCACGGCGGAAGAGGCTCCTGTGATGGTGATGTGCTCCGGCTCCACTCCCAGAAATACAGGTTCCTTGTTGGCCGGACTCTCTCCGTTAAAGAGAACACTCACGGGCTTTTCACTGGATACGAGAGATTCCACGGTAATCTTAATCTGCGAAGGCCTCGTACTGACCACCTTGACATTATTCGGCGCATGCACCTCCACAGAAGCGTAATGATCTCCTTTTGTATATTCCGATACGTCGACGGTAGCCGCCACATCGTCGGAATCCAGATCCAGCAGATCCGCCCGTTTTCCCTGAAGCGTGACTTTCACCACCGCCGGCGCCTGCGACGCGGCTACCACGAGACCGTCTTCCTCCAGAGAATCTTCGTTGAGATACTCGATAGGAATATTGGAATAAGTCATTTTGATTGTGGGATTTTCGTTTCCGATGACGAAAATCCACAGACCGACAGCGATAATCACAGAAAAAATCATCGTAATATATTTTTTCTTATCTTTTTGAGATTTCCGTTTCGTTCTATCCTCTTCTCTGTTTTCAGGAAGAAGCGGATCGGTGTTGCTTTTCATCATTTTTTCCTCCTGAACAGATTGAGGAACGCGCCGGAAGATTCTTCCGCGTCAAGCCCGGAAAGATACGCGCTGTACAGCAGTTTTTCCACAGACCGCACGTCGAGAAATCTCGACAGCTTTCCTTCTGAGGCTGAAGAGATAATTCCCGTCTCCTCCGACACGATAATTACCAGAGCGTCGGATACTTCCGTAATGCCGATTCCCGCGCGATGACGCGTTCCCAGAGTCTTTTCCAAGTTTTTACTCTGCGTCAGCGGAAGCACGCAGCCCGCCGCATAGACACGGTCCGCCCGAACGATTACCGCACCGTCGTGGAGAGCGGAACCTTCATAAAAAATCGTTTCCAAAAGAGCGGCGCTGACATCTGCGTCCACCACAGTGCCGGTACCGGCGATATCTCCCAGAGCGATCTCCCGTTCTATGACGATCAGCGCACCCACCTTATTGGAAGAAAAATAGTCCACCGCAGAACAGATCTGCGAAATCATGCCTTTCACCTCGTTCTTATCCTTGTCTCCGCTGATAAAAAGCTTGGAAAAGAGCTTTCCTCGTCCGAGATATTCCAAGGCTCTGCGCAGTTCGGGATAAAAAATGATGACGATAGCCATCAGTCCGTAATTCAGACCGTTGTAAAGGATAAAGTGCACGGTGTACAGCTTAAAAATACTGGATAAAAGCATGATAACGATGAGAAACAACAGCCCCTTCACCAACTGCCTGGCCCGGGTCTGGCTGATAAACTGCATCGTCTTGTATATTGCAAAGGCTACGATGGCAATATCGACGATATCCAAAATGCGGACACCCGATATCACACTCAGCGCCGTATCGATAAAATTCTCAATCACATTGATCTCCTGAAAAAGGAGCGCTGCCGCGCTCCGCTGTAGATATACTATTCTCTACATTATAAGAATTTTACGCTCTCTTTTCAATACGTACCGCACAAGAAATTACATATTAATGCGTAAAAAAACATAAAAGTAACTGTCTCGATTCCATTGTGAACGGATTTTTTCTCTCATGCAAATGCCGGATACTGCGCAGCGGCCTCTCATCACAAAAAAACAGGGCGTCTTCGCGACGCCCTGTTGTCCGAAGATGCCGTCTCTTGAAAACCGCGGCATCTGAAAGGATATCTGTTCTGTATTCGAGGTTTACCTCCGCTGATTTTATCAGAAGATAGACCTGCCGAGATTCTCTGTCCGTTCCGTTTAATATCTCGGTTCGAGGATTCCGTACGCCTCGTCCTGGCGTTTATATACAACCGCCACCCGGTTCGTTGCAGAATTCATAAATACGAAAAAACTGTGATTGAGAAGCTCCATCTGAAGAATCGCTTCATCCGCGTCCATCGGCGATAAATCGAAAGACTTGGACTTCACAGGAGTCATCGCGATTTCCTCCTCCTCCGTCTCCGGAACGGCGTCGAAGAGAATCTCTCTGTTCTGCTTATAATTCTTCTGAATCTTCTTTTTATGTCTGGTAATCTGCGAAGACAGACGGTCCACCACCTTATCCAGGCAGACATTCATGTCATTATCCGTATATTCTGCGCGGAACATAACGCCCTTGAGCGTGATCATCGCTTCCATCATCTGTCTCTTTTTCTTGTAACCCATAGTTACATTTACGACAATATCGTCAGAGAAAAATTTTTCCAGTTTCTGGAATTTCTTTTCGATTAAAGCGGTCTGCTTTTCATTTGCCGTAAATCCCTTGCAGGTAATGTTAACTCTCATATGGTTACCTCCTTTTTCAGTTGTATATTATTATTATTCGGTGTAAAGACAGGGATTCCTCTTTTTTGTCTGCGATAAAATACATTTATTTCATATTTTTCCGGCTTTCTCTTTCGGAAATTATTCACAAACCGGCGGTAAAATTCTCATGTGGATAACTTGTCTTTCTGTGGATAAATCTGTGAACAACTGAAATCAAAAGGTTTCTTACTGTGGATAAAAGCGGCGCTATCCGAAAAAAGAACGTCCGTTTTAAAATCCAAATAATCGTTGAAATTTACAGGTTCTTCATACTTGGTAAAACCATGTATTTTTTTGTAAAACCGATATTTTCCGCCTGTTCTGTGAGATTTCAGAGTTGTGGATAACTCTGTGCAAAACTATGTGTAACTCAAAAAAACAGGCGGTGTAAATGCCTGTTCGCAAAAAGAAGAACGGATGGCCAAAAAAAGAAACGGACAAAAGATATGCCCGCCTGACCTGGTCTTTGCCCCCACACTCGCCTGTGAACATGTGTTTTTTAGTATTTTTCACAGGACTTACTTCTAAGCCGCGCCATGCTCACGAATCGCTGAAAGATTCGCTTACGTGGATCCCTTTGCCCGCGACTGGCCTGGATTTTCAACCACAGACACGGGCATATCTTTTGTCCGTTTTTATTCAGTTTCCGTATTTGATCTGCCGCTGCCGGAATCGCCGTTCATGTGTGGCTGTATGTCCGCTGTCTGCGGAAGCTCTCTCTGATTGATTCCCGCCGCTAAAGAAGCGATATACACCTCCGCCGCTCCGCGGGATTTCAGCAGACCGCTGCAATGTTCGGCAGTAGTGCCCGTCGTATAAATATCGTCGATCAGGAGTATCCGCCGGCCCGGAATCTCGCGGCCCGCCGCTTCGCTGACGGAAAAAGCCCCGTCCAGGTTTCGCTTTCTGTCGCGCAGTCCCAGTCTGCTCATCGGCGCCGTATCGCGGATCCGGTACAGGAAATCGCTCTGACAGGGAACTCCCAGCCGCAAGCCGAGATATCTGCCGAGAAGAGCCGCCTGATTATAGCCGCGTTTCCGCTCCTTCGCAGCATACATGGGAACAGGAACTATTATATCAAATTCAAGCCCCTCAGCCAGGATTTTATCGCAAATAATCTCCGATAATTTGCGCGAAAGAAAACTTTTTCCTCTGTATTTAAAATCCCGGATTATTTTGCGCTCGATTTCCCGGTACTGCATACAGGTGACGCCCCGGTCAAAATTTCTGGTCCGGTTGACGCATTCGCCGCAGATATTCACCGGATACCAGTCTTCCAGAAGTTTGCCGCAGACTCTGCACAGTTTTCCGTTGGCCCAGGAGATCTCCTGAAGACAGCGGGAACACAGAGAGTACGGTTCATCGGGACGAATCGGAACTCCGCAGGCCATGCAATAAATATTGGGAGGAAAAATGATGTCCGCCGCCTTTTCCGCGGCGGTGCGCATCCATTCCCGCACACCGGCGGTATCTGTTTTTCTCCTCGGGATATCGTCATATTTTTTTGCATCCCCGCCCTTATTTTTGCGCCGCGTTCCCGCAGGAACGCGCCATAAAAACCGCGTCATACTACAAATTCTCCAAAATCAGAAACTTCCGCAGCTTTTCAGAAAGTCCCGAATACCGCTGATCGATGCGATTGTTATCGATCATCGCGCGCATCATCCGATCCGCCCCCACCAGAACGACAGCCTGTTTGCCTCTGGTCACGCCGGTATATAAGAGGTTTCGATTAGCCAGCATCGGCGGAAAATACGCCATCGGCATGACGATGACCGGAAACTCGCTGCCCTGGCTCTTATGCACCGTCATGGCATAGGCCAGTTCCAGCTCGTCTGCCTGCCGGAACTCATACTCCACATGTTTGACATCGTCGAAAACGACAGACATCTTATTTTCTTCCTTGTCTATCCCAGTGACAAAGCCGATATCTCCGTTGTAAATACCTTCGCCGTCTAAAAAATTATCCGTGCGCTTCCATTCCAGCCGGTAATTATTTCTGATCTGCATCACCTTATCGCCCACGCGGAAAATACGGTTCTGCAGTTCTTTTTCCTCCTTTTCCGGCGACGGAGGATTCAAAATCGCCTGCAGTTCTCTGTTCAGATGGAAAATACCGAGAGTTCCTTTCCTCACCGGAGTCAACACCTGAATATCACGGATAGGATCGCAATGGCTGTAATAAGCCGGAAGACGTCTGCTGCACAATTCCTTAATCGTATCCACGATAGAAGCCTCACTGTTTCTGCGCATCATAAAGAAATCCGTATCCGGCTCGTTGCAGTAAGGATACTCCCCCCGATTGATCCGGTGAGCGTTGACTACGATCATGCTCTCCCCGGCCTGCCGGAAAATCTCCGTCAGCCGTACGGTGTGAATGATCTCGCTGGATATGATATCCCGCAGTACATTGCCCGCTCCCACCGACGGCAGCTGATCCGCGTCTCCTACGAGAATCAGCCGTGTGCCGCTGACCACCGCTTCGGTCAGTGCATCCATCAGAAGAATATCCACCATGGACATTTCATCGATGATGATCACATCCTCCTCCAGCGGGTTTTCTTCATTTTTGCCAAAATTCATGCTGTCGCTGTCCTCGGAATAATAGTACTCCAATAAGCGGTGAATTGTCACCGCGGATCTCCCGGAAGTCTCCGAGATCCGTTTGGCCGCCCGTCCTGTCGGCGCGGCGATGGCCACGGTAAAGCCGCAGGTCTCAAACACATCGATAATCGTATTGATAATCGTCGTCTTTCCCGTACCGGGACCGCCGGTAATCACGCAGACACCGTTGCCGGCGCAGCTTCTCACCGCCTCATACTGATTTTCGGAGAGACGGATTCCCGTGGAATTCTCCGATGCCCGGATCAGCTCGTCCACATCGGATTTTACCGGTTTTACCTGCGCCTGGTGAAAAGCAAACAGACGGCGGGCCACGTTATTTTCCGCTTCAAAATAGGAGGTCAGATAGATCGACGAGCCTCCGCCGCTTTCTTCGATACGCACGAAACCGTCGATGGTCAGCTGTTCCGCCATGTCCCGGATGTCCGCTGCGGGTACGTCCAGCATTTGAGCGGCCTCTTCGCAAAACCGGCCGAGGGGCACATAAGTATTTCCGCCGGATGCATAACGGCCCAGCAGATAGCGGATACCGCTGGTCAGCCGGTATTCGCTGTCTTTTTCGATCCCCAGTTTTTCCGCGATCTCATCAGCCTGACGAAATCCGATGCCCCGGATCTCTGTGATCAGGCGGTAGGGATTTTCCATCACCGCCCGCACGGTATCCGCGCCGTAAATTTTGTACATCCGCATCGCATAAGACGCGCTGATACCGTATCCCGCAAAAAAAACGGATATCTCCGCGAATTCCCGGTGCGCCCGGTATCCCTCGATGATGACATGCGCCTTGGCCTCTCCGATTCCGTCCACCTCCGTCAGCCGATTCGGCTCGCGTTCGATGATATCGAGAGTCTCTTCGCCGAACTTCCTCACGATAGCCTCCGCCATCTTCGGCCCGATCCCCCGGATGACCCCGGAGGCCAGAAATTCTTTGATTCCCGCTTCGTTTTTGGGAACTTCTTCCGTACAATCGAAAAAAGCGAACTGTTCGCCGTAAGAAGGATGAGTCTTCCACTCCCCTCTGAAAAGGAAAGTCATACCGCACTTAGCCGTAGGAATATTTCCCACGGCGATATACTGCTCCATCTCTTCATCGTTTTCGATGACAGCCACCGTATAATAGTTTTCTTCGTTGCGGAATATAATCTCCGCAAGTCTCCCGCGTTTTTCCAGCATAGGCGTCATCCTCCGTCAGCACATACCTCTGATTTCTCTATGTATCTTCTCCGGCGCTCCGTTGCCGGACAGGCGGTGTCCCATCCGACGCCTCAGCCAGACATGACAGCTCCCGCCGCCGTCTGACAGCAGTCCCTCCGGCGGTGAACCGTTTCTCGGCTTAATCCTCTCTATCCGCGAAAGGTCGGCTTATACACCCTTCTGTTTTCGAGAGTCCAGACCTTATCCGAAAAATCTCCCGGCGGTACAGCCGACGCGGCTTCTTCCATATCGAAAAGTCTGGCGTCAAAAATATCCAAGTAATGAAGTAATTCCGCTTCCGGAAACATCGGACGCTTCGGACTGCCGAACTCCGGTTCGTAGTGATGAGACAGGATCATATGTTCCAGCATGACGGCTTTTTCATCGTCAAGCTCCAGTTCCTGTGCCAGCCGGTCGATCATTTTGACTCCCTGAGCGATATGCCCCAGCAGCTGGCCTTCAAAAGAATATCCCGGTGAGATCCCCCATTGATTGGACAGAATTTCGTTAATTTTCTCCATATCGTGAATCACGACTCCGGTGACCACCCAGTCCGGATCCAGATTGGTATAAACCTCGCACGCCTTTTTGCCCATGGCCAGCATGCGCTTCATGTGAAACAGCAGACCGGACATCACCGCATGGTGGTTTTTTGAAGCCGCAGGGTAATACATCAGCTTTTCCCGGTTGCGTTCCATCAAAACAGTGCAGACCGCCTTCAGCTGTTCGTCTGTGATCTGTCCGATTTCTCCCATGATGTAATCGTACATATCCCGGCCCTTCTCCGGCGCGGTACGGATAAACTCTTCGATATCGAAATCATCGTTTTCCGCAGCCTGACGGAATCTCGACACTTTCAGCTGCTGCTTGCCCTGCCACTCCGTAACGGAAGCCCGTATCTTGATAATTGCATTTTCTCCGTAGCTCTCCAGCTCTGCAATCTCCGTATCAGAAGCGTCCCACTTCTTCGCGCTGACATCTCCCGTCTTATCGCTGAGAATCATATCGATATATTTTTTCTGATTGGAACCCACCCGGACTGCCATGGATTTCAGCAGAAAAAAATCATCAAAATCGCTGCCGGTCACCAGACCGTCTACATAATTTTTTTTCAATTTATTTCACCTCTCAGAAATAGATTACCATATTTTTACATCTCTTTCAAACAAAAACGCTGGCGGCCGCAGGAACAAAAATGTTTTTTTCCAAATACGCCAAGAAGCGATTTTTATTTTTCATCTAACAGTATATAATAAACGGATATCGACTTAAAATCCACTATATTCGAAAATCATCAGGAGAAAAGCACATGAGCAAATCAGATTTCATCCGAACGGCGGCCGTTTCACCCGCTCTGAAAGTTGCAAATACCTCTTATAATGCAGACCGGATCATCGCCTGTGCCAGAGAAGCTGCGGACAACGGAGCCGCAGTGATTCTGTTTCCGGAACTGGCGATTCCATCCTATACCTGCGGAGATCTGTTCTTCCAGCAGCACCTGTACGAAGGAAATTTAAAAGGGCTCTCCCGGATTATAGAAGCTTCCGCTTCCCTGGACGCAGTGATCATCGCAGGCTTTTACCTGCGCATCACGAATCGTCTCTTTGACTGTGCAGCGGTAATCCGGCGCGGAAAGCTGCTGGGTGTGGTTCCGAAAATGTTTGCGGAAAAAGGAACGGAATCATCTGAAAGCCGGTGGTTTGCTCCCGGCGTCCGGATCGCTTCCGAAATCCGCTCCGTCCGTCTCTTCGGTGAAGATATTCCCTTCGGGCGTCTTCTCTTTTCCGATGACGATAACGGCATCACCTTCGGCGTGGAAATCGGCGGAGAATCGGCGCTCCCGGTATCTCCTGGCGCTCAGCTGTGTCTCGGCGGCGCTCAGATCATCTTTCATCCCTGCGCCAGCGCTGAAACCGCCGGAACAGCAGACGCCCGCCGAGATCTCGCGCTTCACAGCAGCAAAATCAATACGGCCGGTTATGTCTCCGCCTCCTGCGGCGTCTGGGAATCCACCACAGACGCGGTCTACGGCGGCCACTGCATGATCGCGGAAAACGGCAGCCTCATTGCGGAGAACAAAAGATTTCTCCGCTCCACGGACATCCTGTACGGAGAAATCGACATCTTCAGCATTCAGTTCGAACGCTCCCGCAATCCGATGCCGGAAGAATACGCCGCTGCTTTTGCCGGCCGGAGCGGCTTTTCACAGGTCCTCCTCGATCCGCTTCCTACCGTCGACAGGAAGAAGGAGCGGCTGCTGCGCAGATATGAAAAAAATCCTTTCCTTCCTTCCGATCCTTCCGCTGCGGAAAAATACTGTGAAGAGATCTTCTCTATTCAGACAGCCGGTCTGGCCAAACGTCTGGAGCACGCACATGCGAAGACTGCTGTCCTGGGAATCTCCGGCGGACTGGACTCCACGCTGGCCCTTCTCGTCTGCGCGGAGACCTTCCGTATTCTGGGACGTCCTGCAAAGGATATTATCGCTGTCACGATGCCCGGCTTCGGAACGACGGACCACACCTATGGCAATGCTCTGTCGATCATGAAACTGCTGGGCACAGATATGAGAGAAATTTCCATCGCTGACGCGGTGACAGATCATTTTAAAGCGATCGGCCACGATATTTCCGTCCGCGACGTGACTTACGAAAATGCGCAGGCCCGGGAACGCACTCAGATTCTCATGGATATCGCAAATGAGCCCGGCGGCATGGTCGTCGGAACAGGAGATCTGTCGGAGGCCGCGCTGGGATGGTGCACCTACAACGGCGATCACATGGCGATGTATAATGTAAACAGCAGTGTCACCAAAACACTCGTAAAAGCGGTAGTCACCTGGATCGCGGATCACAAAACGGCAGGCCCGCGGGAAGACGCTGGATTCAGTTCCGACAACGCCGCACTGCGCAGAGCCCTTCACGATATCATCGACACTCCGATTTCACCGGAACTCCTGCCTCCGGACAGCGAAGGGAAAATCGTTCAGAAGACAGAAGAACGGGTAGGACCGTATATCCTTCACGAATTTTTCCTGTATCATACGCTGCGCTGCGGAGCCGCACCGGAAAAACTGCTCTATCTGGCGGAACAGACCTTTGAAGATGAATTCGACCGTCCATATATCAAAAAATGGCTGAGAGAATTCTGCCGCAGATTCTTTCAGCAGCAGTACAAGAGGAACTGCGCGCCGGACGGTCCGAAGACCGGCCCTGTTTCGCTGTCGCCCCGCGGCGGTCTGAGCATGCCGAGCGATGCAGACGTCTTTTCCTGGCTCGACGAAATCGACCATATGGAATAACAAAAATACAGAATTCACTGTGACAAAAAATTTCCGGCCGGAAACTTACCGGCCGGAAATTTCTCTTTTCAATATCTCACTTTCTCTGTCAGTATTCTTCCATCGATATTCCAAGCCTGCCTATACCTCAGAGAGCTCTCTGACGGCGGCTTCAAAACGGCTGAGACCTTCGTCAAGCTCCTTCTCTGTGATATTGAGCGGCGGAAGAAAACGCACGACCTCGTGACCGGCTCCGGCGAGAAGCAGTTTTTTTTCGGCAGCCCCGCTGATCGCCGGATTCTTCCATCCGTCTTTCATTCTGACGCCAATGAGAAGTCCCATGCCGCGCACCTCTTCTATCAGATCATATTTCTCTTTCAGCTGAGTCAGTCCCCGGAAAAGATATGCGCTCATCTCATCTACATGAGAAAGCAGATCCTCATCGATGAGCGCTTTCATCACAGCATTCCCGCAGGCACAGGCCAGCGGATTGCCGCCGAAGGTACATCCGTGGTCTCCGGGAACGAAGAATTCCACCGCCCTTTCGGAGGCTAATACCGCTCCGATCGGAAATCCTCCGCCCAAAGCTTTGGCTGCGGTACAGATATCCGGCATGACGTCAAACTTCTGATAAGCGAACAATTTTCCGCTCCGGCCCATGCCGCACTGCACCTCGTCAAAGATCAGAAGCGCATCATACCGGTCGCACATTTCTCTCACTTCTCTGAGAAAAACAGGATCCGCCGGAATAATGCCGCTTTCCCCCTGAACCGGCTCCAGTATCACGCCGCAGACATCCCCGTTCATCAGCGCTTTCACCGATGCCGCATCATTGAAGTCCGCCTCATAGATCTCTCCCAGAAGAGGCCGGAAGTCTTTCCGGTATTTTTCCTGACCTGTCACAGACAGAGCCCCCATACTTCTTCCGTGAAAAGACTCCTTCATGCAGATAATTTTCGACTTTCGCTCTCCTCCCTTTGCCTTACCATATTTTCGGGCGATTTTCAGCGCTGTCTCATTGGCTTCTGTTCCGCTGTTACTGAAAAAAACACGATCCATTCCCGACGCCGCGCACAACCGGTCCGCCAGCTCGATCATCGGAGGATTCCAGTACAGATTGGAGACGTGAATCAGTTCTTCTGCCTGATTCTTGATCGCCTCCACAATCTGGGGCGCGGCATGCCCCAAACAATTGACCGCGATACCCGATACAAAATCCAGATATTCTTCGCCATGGATATCGGTCATCC
>CAJLHL010000025.1 GCA_905206455.1 uncultured Eubacteriales bacterium | reverse complement strand
TGATCGTCATCGGTCTGGGGGCCATGTTTTTCTTCCAGATCTTTGAAAATATCGGAATGACCATCGGCATCATGCCGGTCACCGGCATCACGCTGCCGTTCATCAGCTCCGGCGGCACGTCGGTCATCATGAATATGATCGCCCTGGGACTTATCATCAGCGTAGGACTCCGGAGCAAGGTCATCAACTTCTGACATCAGTATTTTTAAAACAGACGCCGCCCTCTTCGGGCGGCATTTATTTTTATCATCCGCTCAAAGTCTTCTGAAACCTTTCGAACTTCTCTGACAAAAATTACCGCTGGCACAGCTATAAGACGGGATTTCAAACCGGAACGGAAACAATTCCAGAAGAGCGCAGAAAACAGAGAGCGCCGCAGCGGTGAGACATGTTGACACAGTACCGCGACTCATGATATACTATTAAAGTATTAAATTTTCATATAGGAACTGGTTTTATTGGAAACTATACACTCGTTTCGACTGTAGGAACAACACTTTTTCTGTTCAACCGCGAAAGGAGTGTTTTTTATGCCAAAAAACAAGTTTCAGGATGTCGTATTTACTTTTCTGATGGCCTCTGTTATGGTCTACGGGATGGTGGTCTACAATCTAACTCTCAATACCGGAACTGTAACGGAAGCCGTCTTTGTCTCAGCGTTCAGGGAGCTGCCGGTTATGATTCCCGCAGCATTCGTTCTCGAATTTTTTATTGTCGGGAAAATAGCAAAAAAACTGGCATTCAAAGTCATTCGCCCGGATGACCGCCCGCAGTTTATCACATACGCCGTTTCGATCTGTATCTGCTGCATCATGTGTCCGGTCATGAGCCTTATCGCCGTATTGCTCTTTAAAACACCCGATTTCGGAACATGGTTGAAAACCTGGGCGCTCAATTTCCCGATGGCCATCTGCTATCAGATGTTCTACTGCGGTCCTTTGGTACGGTTCATCTTCCGAATGCTCTTCAGAAATAAATAAGTCTGCGCCGCGAGGTCTGCCTGCTCTGTGCAGAAAATCCGAATAGAAAAGAAGAGGATACGAGTCTCAATGACCGCATCCTCTTCGCTCTGTCTATTCTGTTTTATGCGGGCGCCCGATCCGCCGGGATTTTATCCCCGGGGAGCCATGACCAAAGCGTTTCCCTTGATGACTTCCACACCGTCCTGATTGCGGTAGGAAACGTCGAAGAACACTCTGCCCTTCTCTCTTTTTTCCGCCGCGGTAATCTCACAGGTGATGGTGTCTCCGATATATACCGGTTTCACATAAGAGACACTCTTCTCAAGAAATATCGTTCCCCTCCCCGGATATTTCATTCCCAGAACAGTGCTCACCAAGCTGTCCGCCAGACATCCGTGGACGACTCTCGACCGAAAGAGAGAAGACTCCGCCGCCACCTGATTGATATGCAACTCGTTGAAATCTCCCGTAATTCCAGCGAACTGATATACGTCGCTTTCGCTTATCGTTTTCGAGAAGGACGCCTTTGCTCCGATCTCGATTTCATCATATGTTACAAAATCCTTGGCCATCTCAGCTCCTCTCCGCAATCCAGTCTCCGATGACCGGTGCGATGGTATTTTTGCTCTGCGGACTGATATAGATGCCCACATGACCTACGTCGAACATATGAAAATCCTTATCCTCACTTCCCACCAGATCCAGAATCGGCTCTGTGGAAGAAGGCGGCACCAGATGATCGTACTTTGCGCAGACCACCAGCAGAGGGCATTTGATATTTTCCATCTTAACTTCTTTTCCGCCGATGACCAGCTCACCTTTGACCAGCTTGTTATCCACATACAGATCGTTTACAAACTGGCGAAGCGTCGCTCCCTCCTGGTCCGGACTGTCGAAAATCCAGTTTTCCGTGCGCATGAAGTTCTCCAGATATGCGGGATCGGACATACCCGCGCCGAATCCCACGTACTTGTCGATCAGCAGCTCGAAAGGCTTCAGCAGAACAAAGGTCGCATTCATCAGATCTGCCGGAACATTGCCATATGCATCTACCATTTTGTCTACGGAAAAGTGACGGCTCCATTTAAAGAGCAGGCCGTCGTCGATGCTGAAATCGATCGGCGTCACCATAGAAACGAAGTTTTTGATCTTTTCCGGATGGAGCGCTGTGTAGATCGTACTGAACGTACCTCCCTGGCAGACGCCAAGAAGTGTGATCTGCGGCTTTCCGGAAGTCTTGAGAATATAATCCACACAGTCGTTCATATACCATTCGATATGATCCTCCAGTGTCAGATACATGTCTTCCTTTGCAGGATATCCCCAGTCGATGATATAGGTATCGATTCCTTTTTCAAGAAATGACTTGATTACGGAGCGATCCGGCTGAAGATCCATCATATACTGTTTATTTACCAGCGCATAAGTGATCAGCATCGGCGTATCGAGAAGTTCGCTCTCGTCCACCAGAGGCCGGTAACGATAAAGCGTCATCTTGCCGATAGTCAGCACCGGATCTTTCTCCAGTTCTCCTGTGCGGATTCTGTCTGCCGTCATATTGATCATGTTTTCCATTCCCTTGACGACACCCTGCATATAGTCGGCTACATATTCCGCGGAACCTTTATAATCAAATTTCAGCATCCTACACCTCCGTATCCTGCTTCAGACTGCCGAGCTCCTGCCTGAGCGCTTCCATTTCCTTCTTCAGATCCCGGACGTCCTTGCGCAGATCATACACTGTCTTGTAGAGACTCTTCATCTCTGAATTGGTCGGAATCGGCAATATCGACAGCACATTTTCCATAAATTCATCGGATTTCATCTTAAAGTCGTACGCGTTATTTGCGTATTCCCCCATAAACGCCGCGAATTCATCGGTAAAATAAAAATCATTGATCGCCTCTGAATTCACCTTGATCCACATATCGTAATAATCTTTAAATGTCATCTGCCTGTCGGGATCGGACATCACTTCTTTGTATTCGTCCCAGAGTTTTGTATTTGCATCTCTCAAAATGCTCTGAACATTGACAGCGAGCTCAAAGGAACTCAGCATCATGCGCATATAGGAATCCAGCATCTGAAGATTCAGCGCCGCTTTGTCCTTGACAATTCCCACACCGCCGGTACGCAGCAGTTTGCCGAAAGAATCCTGATACGCGTCCGCCATCAGCGCAGCGTATTGAATAAACCCCTCTTTATCGCCCACGGACGCTTTGCGGATACATTCCATAAACGCATCTTTCTTTTCAATCCATGGGTTCATAAAATCGCCGAAAGTAACGCCAACCGTCTTGCCCAGTTCCGAATAAGACGTCAGAAGCGAATACATATCCTCTGACAGAATCGGCTTCAAAATATTCTCCGTCAGATATTTCATCAGTTCTTCCGATTTTTCCGCATATTCTCTCGCCACCCCTACAGGATCATCGATATGGCCTTCCGCTTCTTCCGCCAGGTCCGTCCAGAATTCGTACAGCTTGGAGTATACAGACATAGAGTCAAAAAACCTTCCCATCAGCGGGACGGAATCCTTGAATGCCTCCGTACGGTAAATTTCCGTAGTCGGCCAGACTTCAGACCATTTCTTCCAGATATCCTTATAGGATTTTGTCAGAAATTCATTGATCGCTTCCGCATTCTTAAACATCATCTCAGCAGTATTTTTCGGCGTCTGCTTTTTTTCTTCCTTCTGTGATCCTCCCTGAAAATAATCCGTAAAATTGTCTACCGCATCCATATATTGATCCATCATGTTTTTTTGAAGATCAAGTCCTTTTTCATACATTTCTTTATCGAAAAAAAACATAACACACTCCTTTCCTTTACCATTCAGCCGTAAATATCCGGACGCTGCGGCCAGATAAAAACAGCCTATCCCTTATATATTTATTTTATACGTATTCCCGTTGTTTTGCAACGACTTTAAGCGCATACAAATAATTTGTATATTTCATATTATCAATTAAAAAATATATACCGTTAAAACGAATTATCTTCCGCAGATTTTTCACTCTTTTGTGCCCGGTGCACAAGACCGCTGCCAGCCAAAGGATGTGCTATCCCTCGTCCGACGAAAAGGGACGGATACGGTGACGGAGATCCCCGCGTATCGAGCCGATTTGACGGACCCGGACATGGACAAAAGATAACCGGCGTCTGCCGGCTGCAAAAGGAATTTTTCACGGGAACAGAAAAAAGAAAAGCGCTTCCGCCGAAACCAGACCATACCGCTTTCTGACGGAAGCACTTTGATTTTGTCTTCATTTTGTACAGCAGATCCGCTACGATACCTCGAAAATACGCTCGATCATATTCACAAAATTCTTTGTGATATAAGAGTCCTTTTTGCACACTACGGGGATTCCGCTGTTCATCGAAATATAGATATTTTCATCTTCCTGTATCATACCGCACACCGGAAAGCGCAGGGATTCCGCGATATCCGAAATCGACGGAAAGATCGCGTTGCTTCCGTGAGCCGGACGAATGCGGTTGACCACCGCCGACATTTCCCGGATGCCGCAGGACAGCAGCTTGCGGCCGACAGAGTCCGCATCGCGAAGAGATACATACTCCTGTGTAGTAACGATTACCGCGCGGTCTGCAGGAGAGATCGCCGTCTGCCAGTCCTCGCCGATTCCCTGAGGAGCGTCGATGATGATATGATCGAATTTTTCGCTCAATTTTTCGCACAGCTTCTGCATATGTGCAGGCTTGATCTGCGCTTTTTCGGGCATCTGTGACGCAGACAGCAGATAAAGAGCCCGGAATCGCCGGTCTCTGATCAGCGCTTTTTTTATAGTGCAGATTCCGTTTACGACATCAGAGATATCATAAACGATCTGATTTTCCAGTCCCAGACAGATATCGAGATTTCGAAATCCGCTGTTCATATCGATGAGCAGCACTTTAGAACCGCGCATCGCCAGACACGAAGCCAGATTTACCGCAAACATCGTCTTACCGGTTCCGCCCTTTCCCGCTGTAATGGCTGTTATCCTGCACATATTTTATTCTCTCCCATTTTCTATTTAATCAGTATACGCTGTTCCTGCGGAATGATCCGCATAAACTTCCTGAAGTTCCATGTATTTTCCGATAATCTCTCTGGCTACCGGTCCCGCATAGCCGCCGGAACCTCCCTGGAAAATCAGAACCGCTACGGCGATCTGCGGATCTTCTACCGGAGCGAAGGAAACGAACCAGGAAAAATTGTCGTACGTACTCTTATAAGCGTCGATCCGCTCCGTGGTCACTTCCCCGTCGGTGAGATTGATGACAGCCTGACGGACGGCGCTGCTTTCGGATTTATAAATATTCGACTCCTCCGACAGCAGTCTGCGCATCTCTGTCTCCACCTCTTCAAAAGACAGACCCGGCGCGATGCTGCCCAGATACTGCTGAATATATTCCACCTCGTCCGGAGGATTGACTTTTCCTGATTTCTGCGCTGTTCCGGTCTTCGCTCCCACCTCATAAGGGAAGCCGGCAAACAGCCTTCTCGCAGATCCCGCACTGCCGTTGGCCACCAGGCGCATGCCCTCTCTGACTACCGCATAAGCGTCTTTATTGGTGTTTTCCACCTTCGTTCCGCTGCTCTCCTCCTGCTGCATCTCTCCGGATACCGCTTTCGTCAGCGTCAGATCGTACAAAGTGCCGTCGTTTGCCACAGTCGCCACATACCTCGCCATCTGCAGCGGCGTATACGCATTTTCTCCCTGCCCGATGGAGAGGTTCATCGCATCGCCCTGATTCCATTTCGCCACAGAGAAATAATTGCTTCTCACCTCATCGGTAAGCGCGTTCAGCTGATCCTCCTGCACCGGCATCTCGCTCAGACGCTTGTACAGATCGCCGCGGCTGAGGTCTTCCTCCGCCCAGCTGACGATTTCATCCACGGTCTCTTCCAGTTTGGTGCTGTCATCGGTGAGATCTGACGTGAAATATTTCGCCGCGGAAGAGAGGAGCATATTTTTCAGACTCCATTTGGTGGCAGCCAGCTTCGCCTCCTCCGAAGGGACGCCCACTGCCGACTCAGCCAGCTCGATGCCGGTCTTTTCTCCGAGTCCCAGCGCCTTGGCGTAATCCATCACTTTTTCGATATCCATATCGATGCTGAGGTTCCTCTTGTTATAAAAGTCGTAACCCGCACAGAGATCTGCAAAATAATAATTGCAGGAAACTTCCAGCGCGTGTGTCAGATCCAGCCACCCGTGTTTACCTCTGCTGTCATTCCAGATCCAGCAGCCGAATGTCCTTCCGCCGCCGATGTCGATGTATCCGTTGTCGTAAAGACGGTTATTCGGATTCCAGCCGGCGTTCAGAGCCGCCAGAGCGGTGACTGGCTTAAACGTCGATCCCGGCTGAATCGAAGTCATCGTCGCTACGTTATACAGAGGGAGGGGAGACAGAGGATCCCTCGGATTTTCGCCCTGCAGCATCTTCCAGTCTTCCGAAGAAATTCCCGTTGCAAACAGATTAGGGTCATAACCCGGATAGTTCGCCAGAGCGAGAACATCGCCTGTCTTCACATCTACCGCGACCGCCGCGCCGACATTGGCGTTTCGGTAAGCTTTGCTGTAGCTGTAATTTCCGTATTCACTGACAAACGTACCTCCCGACCGGATCTTCTGCAGCGCCTGCTGCAGCGCTTCCTCCGCTGTCTTCTGCAATTCCAGATCGATGGTGAGATAGACGTCGTCTCCCGGTTCCGGATCGGAATCGCTGATAACCTCCACCTGCTCACCTTTGGCGTTGACCTGAATCAGTTTCTCTCCGTCGCTGCCCTTGAGTACACTCTCATAATAACTTTCGATGCCTTCCTTGCCGATCAGATCTGTGGAAGTATACCCCTTTCGCAGATATTCCGCCTGCTGAGATTCGGATATTTTTCCCAGATACCCCAGTACATGACATGCGGTTTCTCCGTTCGGATAAGTTCTCACGTACTCCCTGCCGATCTCTACCCCGGGATACAGATAAGATTTTTCTTCGAGCGTGACGATCGTCTGCTCGCTGACCCCGGTGGCGATTTCCGCGGGAAGATAACTGGAATAGCCGAGACTCTTCAGCGCATTTCGTATGATCAGAATCTTCCGCGCGTCTTCGTCCGAATAAGAATCATCGATTTCATATTTTTCCCTGAGCGCCTGGAAAGCTTCCTCTGCTGTCAGATCCTCATCATCCTCATCTTCTTTCAGCTTAAAGCTCTGAAGAAAAGACGTCAGTTCCAGCTTCTGTGTATATTCCATTTTCTTGACGGAAATCGGCGGATAAATATTATAGGTATTCTGAAGAATTGCCTGCGCCTCATATTTATCCAGACTGCTGTCCACTCCTTCTCTCTCGCAGATGGCCTCAAAGGCTTCCTCCGCCGTCAGATCGGTACGCAGATTCTGCGTGGTGAGCCAGTCCTCAATCTCCTGGTCATAAGTGTAATAAAAACCGCCGTTTCCGTCCATGACGATCGGAAACGTATCGTTATACTTTTCTCCGTTTTTTTCCAGCAGATTCAGCAGATTGAGCGCCACTGTATTGATCTGTTTTTCGTCTATTTCCGCGGCTACGAGATTAACCGTATAACTCACCTCGTTGCCCGCCAGCAGTCTGCCGTATCGGTCTCGGATCTCTCCCCTCGGCGCAGACGTATACACCGTCTTCGTACTGAGATTTTCCGCTCTCTCCGCCCACACCTGTCCCTGTACGACAGTCAGATAGAACAGACGGGCGCCGAGAAGAATCATGAGCACGAAAAAAAGGAGTTTTATCTGATTGTGTCTGTCACCCAGCCAAGTTCTCATATCATGCCCCCTGAATTATCATGTCGTAAAACCGCGTCTCTTCCTTGCAACCGGTAGCAGCAGGAGCAGGACGATGTAATTCCATACGATGGAAACCGGTACGCTCTTCAGCCAGTAGATCAGGCTCATATCCGCCTGCAGCATCATACTGTTCAGCGCCCAGTAAGCCGCAGTATAAAACAGAGTTGCAGCCGCGGTAACGAGAATCAGCAGCAGTTTGTTATCCCGAAAGACGACGCTCCGCACCATTTTCAAAAGCATACCTACCGCGAAATAGATCAGCGGAGAAATTCCCACAACCTGTCCGAAAAACATATCCTGAATCAGACCGAAGAGAATGCTGAAGACGATCCCGTCCATCTTCTGAAAGAAAAAAGAATACACGATAGTCAGAACCAGCAGGATATTCGGTGTGATTCCAAACACAGCTATGGTATTCAGTACGGTACACTGCAGAAGAAATGATACCGTATAAATGAGAAATAGTTTCAGTTTATCCATTTTCTTCACCGCTACGAACCGATCAGAATCGTAACTGTCCTGACCGCCTTAAAATTCACCTGCGATTCCACGCTGATTTTCTTTTCCTTACTGCTCTCGTCATATTCTACCGAAGCTACTTTTCCGATAGTAATCCCCGCAGGATAGAGACTCATTCCCGACGTGATCAGAATATCTCCTTTATTCAGAGATTTTTCTTCATCGAAGAGATATCCGGTAAGACCGCCCTCGCCGTCGCCGGAGAGGACCCCGATAACTTCCGGATCCCGAAGAAGAGTGAAACTTACCGAATCGCTGGCATCGACAATGCCCAGAACTTTCGCCCAGTTTTTTCCTACGGTGACCACTTTTCCTACCAAGCCGTCTTCATTTACCACGATGCTCCCCGCGGTGACACCGTCGTCTTTGCCTGCGTTTACGGTGAAGACATTGAAAAGATTCGAGCCGTCTGTGGCGATGACGTCCGCTGTCACTCTCTCATAATTATCGTCATAGTCCGCATAATTGAGACTCTGGGACAATTCCCTGAGCTGCTGAAGCTTCTGTTCGGTGAGCTGAGCTTCGGTGAGCTGGTTCTGCAGATCTTCCACTTTCTTTTTCAGCTCGTAATTTTCTTTCTGAAGACTGCGGAATCCAAAGATCCCTGTAATCCCGTCTTTTATCCCGCTGCTGGCATCGGTCAGAGGCTCTTCCGCCACCGCCGCGCCGGACTGAACCGCCCTGCCCGGCAGAGAAATCCATCCCAGATTGTAGGATGATATGACAATAATCGCCACCAAACAAATGATGACGATCATCGTAATTACAAGCTTTATATGTTCTTTTATCCAGTTCATATAAATACTCCTGTCCCTGTGCTGAAAAGACGGTCCGGATCAGTACGCGCTGTTATTCGTGTTTGCGTTAGCATACGGATTCTTTGCTCTCACATGAGTCAGGATATTTTCCATATTCTGGAGACTCAGACCCGTTCCCATGGCAACCGCTTCCGCCGCATTTTCCGCGATAGTGGTGGCGATGCCCGTCTCTCTTTCGATCAGAATATCGAGACCTCTGAGCAGAGAACCGCCGCCGGCGAGAACCATGCCTTTATTTATGATATCAGCTGCGAGTTCGGGCGGCGCAGTCTCCAGCGTCGCCTTTACCCCCTCTACGATCTCCATGATCGACTCTTCGAGAGCTGCGCAGATATCTTTTGAAGATACTTCAATGGTCTTCGGAAGACCGGTCACCAGGTCTCTGCCGCTGATATTTGACTTTAGAATCCACTCCGGGTCACTTTCATCCACGTAAGCGCAGCCGATAGCGATTTTCACTTTTTCCGCCATCTTTTCACCGATCAGAAGACCGTACATTTTGCGGATATAATTGATGATCGCTTCGTTCATCTTGTCCCCGGCCATCTTCAGAGAGGTGCTGGTAACGATGCCTCCCAGGGAAATAATCGCGATATCCGCCGTACCGCCCCCGATGTCGGTTATCATACAGCCGGTAGGGGAATCCACGTCCAGCCCTACGCCGATGGCAGCGGCCATCGGTTCCTCCATAATATAAACTTCCTTCGCGCCCATCTGCCGCGTCACTTCTTCCACCGCGCGCTTTTCCACTTCGGTGACCCCGGAAGGCACACCGATTACCACGCGTACTGAGGTGAAGAAAGAAGAAGTCGGAACGACTCTGCCGATAAAAGACTTCAGCATCATGCTCGTCATTCCGAAATCGGATATCACGCCGTCCTTGAGAGGTCTCACTACGCTGATGTGAGGAGGAGCCGCGCCGATCATACTCTTGGCTTCGTTTCCCACCGCAATCACTTTTTTTGTATTTTTATTGTAGGCGATGACAGAAGCCTCGTCCAGAATGATCCCTTTGCCTTTGATATATACCAGTGTATTTGCAGTACCCAGGTCTATACCGATATCCTGTTTGAAAATGCCCAGTCCCATAATGATTTCTTCTCCTTTGTGCACCGCGCCGATTCGCGCTTATATTTTTTATTCCGTATGTGTTTAAAATGATCTGTCCATCCTGTTAGATCCCGCCCAGCTCTTTCATGCTGGCGTACTCGCCGTCACCTATGATGACGTGATCGAGTACGTGAATTCCCAGAATGTCTCCGGCTTGTACCAGTCTTTCGGTAAGCAGGAAATCATCTCTGCTGGGAGCGGGATTTCCGCTGGGATGATTGTGAACGAGAATTACGCTGGCGGCGCCCCTTCGCAGGGCGTTGGAAAAAACTTCCCTCGGATGCGCCGGCGCGCTCATCAGCGAGCCGACCGACACGTCGTCCGTCATGATAATCTCATTTTTTGCGTTGAGCAGCAGAACTTTAAAATTTTCTTTCTTGAGGCCGCGCATATCGCTCATAAAAAGCGATGCGATGCTCCCGGGGGAAGAAATATTGATCCGCTTCTGCTTCGGTTCCGCATGAAGTCTCCGGCCCAGTTCCGCGGCGGCCATCAGACAGGCTGCCCTGGCAGGGCCGACGCCGTCGATCCGGTAGAGTTCCTCCGGAACGCAGTCGTTCAGAATGCGGATACCTCCGGCATCCATGGACAGAATCCGTTCCGCGAGATTTACGGCGGAAGAGCCCGCCGTACCTCCGCCCAGAAGGACGGCGATGAGCTCCGCATTGGAAAGAGAAGACGCGCCCCGTTTCAAAAGCCGCTCCCTCGGTCTCTCCTCCGCGGGCAGATCTTTGATAGAAATGTAATTTTTCACCCATCGTCAAACTGCGTATGTAAGGAAACGATGCGGCGTCATACGCCGAATCGCGCAAGCTCGATTTCCAGCCGCTTCCACGGCAGACCTACGACATTGTCATAATCCCCTTCGATCTTCCTGACGAATTTTGACCATCCGCCCTGAATCGCATAAGAACCCGCTTTATCCGCCGGCTCTCCTGTAGCTATATATCCGCGAATATCCTCCTCCGTATAATCGCTGAAAAACACGCGTGTTTCCTCACAGAATACACTCGTGTTTTCGCTTTCGGCATCGCAGACGGCGACGCCTGTCATGACGGAATGAACATCGTTTTTCAGCCTTTTCAGAGTATCAGACGCATCTTTCTCGTCCGCAGGCTTTCCCAGAATACAGCCGTCATATACCACGATGGTATCCGCAGCTATGATCAGACCGTTCTCTGTCTTTTTCTTTACCGCAAGCGCTTTTTTCAGCGCCAGGTACATGCAGGCGGACGCAGGATCTGTATCGCCGTCAAGGCGTTCGTCGACATCGGCGGTCATCACTTCAAAAGCGACGCCGTGCGCTGTCAGTATATCGAAACGCCTCGGTGATCCGGAAGCCAGAATGATGCGTTTTTTCATATGTCTTAACCTCTCTCATTTCGGATTGTCTAAAATAGTGATTATCCGGTCAGTTATTACAATTTTAACATCATTCAATACACTTCACAATAAATGAAATCATATATTATAAAATTTTCAGAGTTTCTTCATAATTCATTATTTACCAGTCTGCCGCTTTTCAATCGCCCCCGCGGAATGAAAAATTTATTCGTAAAGACTGAAACATTCTCTCAGCTTACCGATGGCCTTTTTTTCGATACGCGACACGTACGAACGGCTGATGTTCAATTCGTCCGCAACTTCCTGCTGCGTCATACTCTCCTGATTGAAAAGTCCGTAACGTTTGATAAGTACGATTCTCTCTCTCTCCCGAAGTTTATTCTGAACCGCATCGTAAAGTTCCTTTTTCTGAACGCTCTTTTCAATCCCCTCCGAGATTTCGCTGCCATCCGTACCGAGGATATCGTTAAAACTGATCTCATTTCCCTCTCTGTCGGAACCGATAGGTTCGTTGATCGAAATTTCCGCCCGTTCTTTCTTTGATTTTCTCAGCCACATCAGAATTTCGTTTTCCACGCAGCGCGCCGCGTAAGTGCCCAGACGCACGCTCTTGCCCGCTTTAAAAGTCTCGATGGATTTCATCAGACCGATGGTGCCGATGGAAATGATATCGTCGGGGTCGATTCCCGTATTGGAGTATTTCTTGGCGATGTGTGCCACCAGTCTCAGATTATGCTCTACCAGAACATTTCTGGCGCTCGGATCACCGTCCTCCAGTTTCTTTATATACTCCGCCTCCTCTTTTGCACTGAGAGGTTTCGGAAAAGAATTTCCCTCGGAGATATACGACGGCATAAAAATCAGAGGGTAGCCCAGGAGAATTGTGGACAGAAGAAGAGACAGACTCATGAATTAACTCCTTTCTGTATTATGTGCTTTACTTGAAAGCAGTTATAATGGTAAACTTTAAAAAGTCTGCGGAAAACGCGCAGCCTCCTTGGCGGCCGCACTGGACGCAGAATCAGAGAAATGGGCAGAATCGCCGATTTCAATTTCAGAAGCAGAACCTTTCCGCAGTCCGGCGGAAGCTTTTTCCGGCCCGCTTCCTCTGCGGCGCAGATAACATTCCCTGTATCACAGATGCAGCGGACAGATACAAAAAGGAGAAACAGCAGAATGAGCATCATAACCGTAGAACATCTCTCCCACGGTTTCGGCGACCGTGCGATTTTCAACGACGTGTCTTTCCGTCTCCTCAAAGGTGAACACATCGGCCTGATCGGAGCCAACGGCGAAGGAAAATCGACCTTCATGAACATCATTACCGGAAAACTGCAGCCCGACGAAGGCAGAATCGAGTGGGCAAAAAACGTCCGTATCGGTTACCTGGACCAGCACACCGAGCTGAAAAAAGGTATGACAATCCGCGACGTTCTCACCTCCGCCTTCCTCTGGCTCTTCGAAATGGAAGAAAAAATGACGGCGATCTGCGACCGGATGTCAGAAGCGGACGAGACGCAGATGGAAACCTATCTGGAGGAACTGGGCGTCATACAGGATATGCTCACAGTCCACGATTTCTATCTGATCGACTCCAAGGTGGAGGAAGTCGCCAGAGCCCTGGGACTGACCGATATCGGCATCGAGCGGGACGTCACCGAATTGTCGGGAGGCCAGAGGACAAAAGTTCTCCTCGGCAAACTGCTCCTGGAAAAACCGGACGTTCTGCTGCTGGACGAACCGACTAACTACCTTGATGAACAGCACATCGAATGGCTCAGACGTTATCTGAACGAGTATGAGAATGCGTTTATCCTGATTTCCCATGACATCCCGTTCCTCAACAGCGTCATAAATATCATCTATCATATGGAAAATCAGGAATTCAGCCGCTACGTAGGCGATTACGACGAGTTCATGAAAGTAAGGGAAGTCAAGCGCGCTCAGCTGAAAGCCGCTTACGACAAACAGCAGAAAGAGATCGCCGGTCTGAAAGACTTCGTAGCCCGCAACAAGGCCCGGGTCGCTACGCGAAATATGGCCATGTCCCGTCAGAAAAAACTGGATAAAATGGATCTCATCGAGCTGACGGCGGAAAAACCGAAGCCGGAATTCAACTTTCAGATTTCCAGAACGCCGGGCCGGTATATCTTCACTACGAAAGATCTGATCATCGGCTATGACGAACCTCTGAGCAGACCCCTCAGCATCGAGATGGAACGCGGTCAGAAAATCGTCCTCACCGGCGCCAACGGAATCGGCAAGACGACACTCCTTCGAAGCCTGCTGGGACTTATCCCTCCTATTTCCGGTTCCGTCGCGCAGGGGGATTTCCTGGAAATAGGCTACTTTGAACAGGAAACAGAACAGGGAATCACCACCACATGTATCGAAGAGATATGGAAAGAATTCCCGTCTTATTCCCAGTACGAGGTACGGTCCGCTCTGGCAAAATGCGGTCTCACTACAAAACACATCGAAAGTCAGGTCCGAGTTCTCAGCGGAGGAGAACAGGCGAAAGTGCGCCTGTGCAAGCTGATCAACCGCCCCTCCAATGTACTTCTTTTGGACGAGCCTACCAACCATCTGGATCAGGACGCCAAAGAAGAACTCTTTCGCGCATTATCCGCATACAAGGGAAGTATCCTGATGGTCTGCCACGAACCCGAATTTTACCGCGGTCTCGCTACCGATGTCTGGGACTGTACACAGTGGACGACAAAACTCGTATGACAAAAGCCGGCATCACGCGCCGGCCAAAATGCAGAGCTTTCTCCCCTCCGGACTTCCCCGGCTTCGGCAGTTTCACCGCGCTCTTTTCGCAGCAGAGCTCTTCATCGGAATCAGTTCACTGTTTCCGCTCCGATAACATATTATGAGAGAAAATGTCGCATATTGCCTGACCTCCTGAAATAGGTACAAGGCGAAGGTCCTGCGAAGAAAAGAAGCACAAAAAACCGCGGCTTTCCAAAAATGGAAAGCCGCGGTTTTCTCATTCTGTGATACGGCGCGATACCGTGCAATCTCTCGTTTGTGCGGTATCGCCCGGACTTCTCCGAGCTTTTGCCTCCATCCGGCTTTTCTGAGAAATCTCTTTTTCCGGGACCAGCGAACAATCTTAAAAGATTTTTTACTCTTCAACTTTCGAACCGTTGATCGCATCATATCCGCGCTCGCCGGTCCGGATGCGGATGACAGTATCCAGATCATAGGCGAAAATCTTCCCATCACCGTAATGTCCGGTATTGGCAGATTTCATAATGGCATCCACAGCCGTCTTTTCCCAGGCTTCATCGGATACGACAATCTCCAGCTTGATCTTGGGCAGAATCTGCGTATAGACCTCCTGGCCTCTGACGATACCGATGCAGCCTTTCTGCGTCCCGCAGCCCATGACCTGGTATACCGTGATTCCCGTGATCTCTGCCGCCGTGAGCGCGTCCAGAACATCCTGCATCTTTTCTTCTCTGATAATCGCTTCTATTTTTCTCATATCATTTCACTCCATATTTCAAAAGAATATCCATTAATCGAGACCGTTGAAGGACGGATAAGCGGATTCCCCGTGTTCTGCAGCGTCCAGACCGATTTTTTCATCGTGTTCTTCCGCTCTGAGTTTCGTAAACAGACGGACGATTCCCGCGCAGATCAGCGTTCCGGCGACGGATACTGCGATGGTCACCAGAATTCCCGCAATCTGAACCGCAAAGAGATGGAAATCTCCAAAGATCAGACCATCCCAGCGAGCCACTGGATTGATGGAGCTGTCGGCGAAGATACCTGTGGTGATACCTCCCCAGATACCGCCGATTCCATGGCAGCCGAAAGCGTCCAGAGCATCATCATAACCGAACTTTTTCTTTAAAACAGCCACTGCGAAATAGCAGATCGGGCTGACAGTCAGACCGATGATGACAGAGCTCCATACCGGAACAAATCCTGCTCCCGGTGTGATCGCCACCAAACCGATCACGCCGCCGGTGCACGCGCCGATCACAGTCGGACGCCCCGTCTTGATCACGTCGATGAGCATCCAGGAGAGCATACCTGCCGCCGCAGAAGTATTTGTCGTCATCAGCGCGTGTACCGCGAGTCCGTCCGCCGCCAGAGCGCTGCCGGCATTGAAGCCGAACCAGCCGAACCAGAGGAGAAACGCTCCCAGAACTACGAACGGCACATTATGGGGCCGTACTGAGATCTGTCCGTACCCGCTGCGCTTTCCAAGGATCATCGCCAGCACCAGACCGGATACGCCGGAACTGATATGTACTACATTGCCTCCGGCAAAGTCCACCGAACCTATCTCCGCCAAAAATCCGCCGGCGCCCCACACCATATGAGCCATCGGATAATAGACGATGACAGACCAGACAGCGATAAAGAGAAAAAGCGCTTTGAACTTCATTCTTCCCGCGACTGCCCCGGTAATCAGCGCCGGTGTGATAATCGCAAACATCATCTGAAAAGCAGCGAATAAAAGCGCCGGCAGAGAATCAGAATACTCGCCGGGATCTGCGCCGATTCCTTTCAGACCGACAGCCTGCAGCGTACCGATAATCCCGCCGTTATCCCCGGAAAACGACAGAGAATAACCGATCATAACCCACATGAGCGATGCCAGACCGATGATAAAAATCGACGACATCATCGTATTCAATACATTCTTTCTTCTTGACAATCCGCCGTAAAAGAACGCGAGTCCCGGCGTCATCAAGAAAACAAAGGTGACAGCTATCAAAAGAAAGGCTGTGTTACCTGCACTTATCATTTTTCATTCCCTCCTAAATTCCGCTCAGCAAAACTTCTCTATGGCCATAAGGAAATTCGCTGTCCACAGGGTTCACAGATCTGTTCGGTCTTTTTCACCGCGAACCTCATGCGACAATATGAAAACCGGAATAAATTATTCCGATGTTTTTCCATCTTCCCCGACGTCGCACGTCGAAGAAAAAACAGAAAAACAAAAAGGAGTCCGCGGGCCAATGCCCTCGAACTCCTTTGCTCTGTATACAGAATAACACACTGTATACGAATGTCAATACGACTTCGCGGATTTTTCGATTTTTTCCAATGATATTTCACGGAACGCCCTCATCCGCCTGCAGACCCAGACGGCTTTTTCCGCCGGAACTTTGACAGAATCCCGGCGGACCAGCGGCGCGGACCGGCCCGCAATCCGCCGCCGGAGCCCTGCGTTCTCCGCCTCTATGAGCTGCGCGCGCTTTTGATCAGGACCCGTATTCCTTTGAGAATCTGTATCACCAGAAGGCTGGCAAGCGACAGTCCCCACACGGTCATCAGCTGCATGACATCGAGCGTCTGTACCTTAAACAGTCCCTGAAGCCCCGGCATGATCAGTACGAGATTGATCAAAACAAATCCGGCGAAAAACGCGCCGAAGAGATAACGGTTATTGAAAAAGCGTTTCTTGAAGAGCACCGGCGCCTCAGACTTACAGTTAAAGCCGTGAAGCAGTCTGGAAATGCACAGCGTTCCGAACGCCATCGTGCTGCCCAGTACGGCGCCTTCCCCATAGTATCCCAGGCAGAAAGCCGCTACGGTAACCGCCGCGATACAGAATCCTTCGATTCCTACCCTGCTGAGGAAATTCTTTGTCAGAATCGATTCGTTCAGCGGACGCGGCTTTTCCTTCATGACCTCGGAAGAGTGAGGCTCCAGTCCCAGAGCGATCGCCGGCAGACTGTCGGTCAGAAGGTTGATAAAAAGCAGATGTACCGGCGCAAACGGAACCGGCAGCCCTGCGACAGCGGCATACAGCACCGCCAGAATTCCTCCGAAATTGCCGGACAACAGGAATAAGATCGAATTCTTAATATTGGCGTAGATATTTCTGCCGTTTTCCACCGCCTTGACGATGGTGGCGAAATTGTCATCCGTCAGCACCATAGAAGCTGCGTCCTTCGATACTTCGCTTCCCGTGATTCCCATAGCAACGCCGATATCCGCCTGTTTCAGCGCCGGAGCATCGTTGACGCCGTCCCCCGTCATAGCGACCACGTTGCCCTTATCCTGCCAGGCTCTTACGATCCTGATCTTATGCTCTGGAGAAACCCTGGCGTAAACCGAGATTCCCTCTACGAAATCTTTCAGTTCCTCATCGCTCATGCCGTCGATTACAGCTCCCTCACAGGCTTCTGATTCCTCCCTCAGAATACCGATACGTTTCGCGATTGCCGACGCCGTCACCTTGTGGTCTCCCGTGATCATCACCGGCCGGATTCCCGCTTCGATACATTCAGCTACCGCCGCTTTCGATTCGATCCGCGGAGGATCCATCATCGCGATGAGACCGAGAAATATGAAATCTTTTTCGTCTTCTGTACTGATCGTCCGTTCTTCGTCAAATTTTTTATATGCAATTCCCAATACCCTTAAACCCTGACGAGAAAATTCCATATTCTGTTCTTCGATCCGGCGGACATCCTCCGCTGTAATCGGCTGTACCGCACCGTCCTTCTGAATCGATACGGTATTTCGGAGAAGGACGTCCACCGCGCCCTTTGTAATCATCGTAAAGCCGTCCTTCAGATGATGGAATGTGGACATGAGCTTCCGGTCGCTGTCAAACGGCACCTCGGAAAGCCTCGGATAAACCCCTCTTACCCGCTGCGCCGGAACGCCCAGATCATCCCCCAGATTGATCATGGCCGTCTCGGTGGGATCCCCTATCTCCTCACCGTTGATATTCGTGGAATCGTTGCAGAGAATGCTGTAACGAAGCATCTGTTTCTGAACCGGTATTTCCACATCGATCTCTCCGGCTTCGATCACGCTTCCTTCCGTGTAATAATGCTCTACTGTCATCCGGTTCTGCGTCAGCGTACCCGTCTTATCCGAACAAATGACGGAAACGCTCCCTAACCCTTCGACTGCCTGCAGTTTTCGTATGATGGCCCCCTCTTTGGCCATCTTCTGCGTACCGAAAGACAATACGATCGTAACGATGGAGCTCAGCGCTTCCGGAATCGCCGCGACCGCCAGAGCGATAGCAAACATGAAAGAATCGCCCACCGATGCGCCCTGTATCACATTGATTCCGAAGAGAATTCCGCAGAATACGAGAATCAGAATCGACAGCTTCTGACCGAACTTATCCAGATTGATCTGAAGCGGAGTCTTTTTTTCCGAAGTCGTCTTCAGCAGCTGAGCGATTTTCCCCATCTCCGTCTGCATTCCGATGTCTGTCACTAAAAACGAACCTCTTCCGTAAGTAACAAAGCTTCCCGAGTAGACCATATTTTTCCGGTCTCCCAGAGGAACATCCCCGTCGATGGTTTCGATTTCTTTTTCCACACCCAGGCTCTCTCCGGTCAGAGCGCTCTCGTCCACTTTCAGACTGGCATTTTCGAGAATCCGTCCGTCAGCGGGAATACAGTCTCCCGCTTCGATGCGGACTTCATCGCCTACTGTGACTTCCCTGCCGGGAATCTCAACGATAATTCCGCCACGGAGAACTTTAGCTGTCGGCGCCGACATCTGTTTCAGACTGTCCAGTGATTTTTCAGCTTTTACCGTCTGTACGGTACCCAGAATCGCATTTATGGTAATGACCACCAAAATGACCAGGGTGCTCTCAAAATCGCCCAGAAAGCCTGAGACAACTGCCGCCGCAATCAGGATGATGACGAGAAAATCTTTGAACTGTTCGAGAAAAATGACCGGAATGCTCTTTTTCTTCCCCTCGGCCAGTTCATTGGGACCGTATTTCTCCTGATTCGCCTTTATCTGTTCTGCGCTCAGCGGCTGGGCCGATCCGTTGATATGGCGGCGCACCTCTTCTGAGCCCATCTGATAGTATGGCTTCATAATTTTTCCTCCCTTTATTTTATCAGAGTCTTTCCGCAATCCATTGTGCAGGAAATTTTTTCCTTTTTCAGGTAATAAAAAAAGACTTTTATTGCACAATGAATTATGTACAATAAAAGTCTTGCTGTTTCATTACGACACGGACAGAGACGAAACTCTCTGTCGGGATTGACGTCATCGTACACGCAGCCGATAAATCGGACCGGCGTCAGCTACTCCCTTTTACTGAAAATAAGGATACCGTAAAGATGACAATATGTCAAGATTTTTCCAAAAATTTATATATTCTTATTGACGATCCTCGTTTCGTATACGCCTGTCTCGATATCGATATAGCGGACGAAAAGAGATACTTTGTTGTCTTCGTTCAGAGCTCCCCAAACAGTATCGGTAAATTCATCGATACTGCCGCTGATTTCCACAGGCGTAGGCTCGCCTTCATAGCTCGGAAGCGGACTGCCGTCACCCATATAAGTGTGGATGTAACGGGCGGTTCCCGCCTTCGGCTCGGAATACGCGAAAGTGTAGCGATTGCAGGATTCGGGATGATCGATGTCGCTCTTCAAAATCGACATAGCGAAATTAAACCTGCCTCCGTCTACTTTGATAATACCGCTGATTCTCGGCGTATAATTCGGAGCGTCCGGTTCGAATTCTCTGGTACGCAGAGCCTGTTCAAAAGTCTGCTGCTGATTCATCAGTTCATAAATCGTATCGGTCTGGTCCCCGTTTGTGACGATCGTCTTATTGCCAAGCACGCGTACCGGCGCGTAGATAATCAGGCTCGGATCGCTGAGTTTGGACGGATCGTAAGCTTCTGTACGAATGCCTTCGCCTTCTGTTACAAAAATACGGTTTCTGCTGTTTTCGCTTCTGCCCATGATGAAGTATGCGGTCACCGCTTTTTTTCCATCGGCTGATCTGCCGATGACGATTCCCCTGCCTGGATAAGACGTGCTGCTGAGTTCCTGTGCCAGTGATACGTATTTCATATTGTTCTCCTTTTCTTGCGATTCACTCGTCCTGTAGCTTCAATAACTTTCAAACCGGAGCGCAGCTGTGACAGATCCGCCCGGTCAAAGAGCCGATACGATTCCGATACGGCGCCGGGAAGCCTCTGCCTCTCCGGAACTTTCCGCCGCTCAGTTTTTGCCGAAACTGTTCTCCGGATGGATGCTCTGAACAAATGCCAAGTTCTGCATTAGCTGCGGCAAAAGCGGTTCGTCTGTGACATACTTCACATACATCAGGAAAAACGCTGTCTGAAACATTTCCTGCTGCTCCTCCAGGGTCTTTGCCTCGTGCATGAGCCTCGAACAGACACTCCCCAAACGCTTATACATCTTAACGCATTCATCGTATTTTTCGACTTCAAACCGGTCCAGCCACTCCTGAACAGTGACGTCCGTATCCTTCACCGCAGCGCAGTCAAAATCCTCCAGATAATAATGAAAATCGTGCTCCTGCGTCGCATCGTTGAGAAACAGCATCCTGCCCAGAGGAAACACCGAGCACGGAATCGGCTTTGCATCGTGAATCGTGCATTTTCCCTTTCTCAGAAAAGTGCAGCTTCCGTCCAGACGCTGCTTCATCACCAGCAGCGGCAGCATGGATTCTCCGCCGGGCACCAGCTCGCAGTGCATGCCGATGAACGTCTGTACTTCGAGATTGAGATACTTTGCCGCCCGGTAAATATCTACGGCGGAAAGAAGAATTTTATCCTCTTTTTCTACATTTCTGCAGCACTCGCCGCATTCCGTACATCGAAATCGAAATTTCGTATTCTTGGCTACAAAATTCTGATTCAGCTGCGATTTTTTATAGTCTCTTTTGATCGCCATATGGTAGAAAGTCTCCTGTCTTCGTGAATAAATATCCTGCCGGACAGACTATTTCATCCGCAGATCCCATACATCCCGCCCTCTCCGGGCAAATCTGCGTGTCCGCCGCGGAAAAAACGGCGGATCCGAAAGAGAAAACCGCCGGCTGCCCGTCTCTCGTTTCCTCCGGCAGATCCGCCCGCCGTTATCTGTCCCTCCGGATTATTATATACCATCGGTATTTCGATGTCGAGTTGAGAAAACGCAAAGGCATGCCCGGCAGAATTTCCACAGACATCTCAAAGACCCGCGGACGAATACCGCGGGCCGTCTGAAGACAGAAATTTTAATTGTTATCTTTTTTTCTCCAGTTCAGCAGAAATGCGGAATTGACGATAACCATCACAGAACCGGCATTGTGGACCAGAGCCCCGATCACAGGATTCAGCACTCCGGTGATCGCCAGGACAATAGCGGCAAAGTTCAGCGTCATAGAAAACGTCAGATTGCATTTAATCGTCGTCATCATCCGTCTCGACAGACGCAGCAGATGCGGCAGCTCGTCGATTTTATCATCGATGAGTGCAATATCTGCGGCATCCACCGCAATATCGCTTCCGATCCCGCCCATCGCAATTCCCACATAGGATTTCTTCAGCGCTGGAGCATCGTTGATTCCGTCGCCGATCATGCATACCATCTTTCCGTCCTTCTGAAAATTTTCGATCTGCCGCAGTTTATGTTCCGGCAGACAATTGGCATGAACTTCGCTGATCCCCAGTCTTTTCGCCATATACCGCGCGGCCTGCTCATGGTCTCCGGTCAGCAGAACCGGTGTAATGCCCTCCGCCTTGATCTTTCCGACCGTATCCGGCGCATTGCGGCGCAGCGTATCGGACAGAGCCGCAAAACCGGCGGGATTTTCATCGACTGCTATGTAAGTGATCGTGCACCCTTTTTTCAGATATTGTTCCGCCTGTTTTCTCATCCCCTCCGGCATTCGGATCTGATACTCATCGAGCAGTTCTGCATTTCCGGCAAGTACTGCCCGCTCCTCCACTTCGGCGAAAACGCCCCGCCCCGGCATCATCCGGAACCGCCGAGGCTGTGGAATATCTTCTTCTTGACAATTTTCGTAGCAGCTGACGACCGCCCTGCCCAACGGATGTTCGGACCGCAGTTCCGCACCCGCCAAGAGACGGTAGAGCTGATTTTCATCGAATTCCCGGCTGCAGGCCACCACAGCGTCTACTTCCGGAGTCCCGTAAGTGAGCGTGCCGGTTTTATCGAACGCAATGCCGGATACTGCCGCCAGACGTTCCAATGCATCGCCTTCCCGGACGAGAAAGCCGTGCTTCGTCGCATTGCCCACAGCTGCCATAATCGCTGTCGGTGTCGCCAGAACCAGAGCGCAGGGACAGAATACGACCAATATCGTGACCGCACGGATAATCTCTCCGGAAAACAGCCATGTCAGAGCTGCCGCCGCCAGCGCGATCACGACGATCCACGTCGCCCATCGATCCGCGACGCCTACGATTTTGGCTTTTCCGGCGTCTACCGACTGAACCAGTCTTATCATCCGCTGAATCGAACTGTCATCGCCCACTTTTACCGCCCGCATATCAAAGGCGCCGAACTGATTGACCGTACCGCTGAAAATACTGTCGCCTTCCGCCTTGTCGACGGGAAGAGATTCCCCGGTCATCACCGCCTGATTGACGGAAGTCTGTCCCGACACAATGATTCCATCGACGGGAATCGTCTCGCCGGGCAGTACCCGCAGGACATCTCCGACCTGCACCTGTTCCGCGGGAATTACCGTCTCCCCGCTTTCCGTCAACTTTCTGGCGGTGCGCGGCGTCAGATGCACCAGTTTTTCGATCCCAGCTCTGGCCCGCGCCACAGTCAGATCCTCCAGCAGAGCTCCCAGCTGCATGATAAAAGCGACTTCTCCGGCAGCAAAGGTCTCGCCGATGACAACAGATGCGATCAGAGCGAGAGATACGAGTACATCCGCTTTTATATCAAATTCCGTTACAAGCCCGATCACCGCCTCTAAGATAATAGGAACTCCGCACAGAACGATCGCAATCCATGCGAAATCAAATCCGAACACCCCGATGTGAAAAATACTCAGAACCAATGCAATTCCCGAAATAACCAGAAAGGATATGTCTCTCTTAACACCGCCCCATTCCAGTATCTTTTCCAATTGCCTCACGACATCTTCCTCCTTTCAGACGCACAAGCTTATACCCCTATAAGTATATTTTTATTATACTTATAGGGGTATAGGTTGTCAATACGCAGCAAAAAACCAGCCTTTTAAAATAAGGCTGGTTATGTATCACTTCATATTTGCAAATCGTTCTACAGCTTTTGTAAATTTTGCGATCGTCTGATCCACATCTCCATGTTCGATGCCGTCGCGCACACAATGCTTGATGTGTCCCTCCAAAATCACCTGCCCCGCTTTATGAAGCGCTGACTTTGCGGCGTTAATCTGTGCGAGAATATCTTCGCACGGAATATCTTCATCGATCATGCGGTCGATCGCCTGCACCTGACCGATGATTTTCTTTAAGCGCCGGTGCAGATTGTCCGCGTCCATACACTGTTTCATAGTGCCACCTCCTCATACCGTCCGGGGTATCTGTACGAAGCATTATCCGTCAAATTCAGACGCTTGTCAAGACAACACAGTTACCTTCCGTCACCTTCTGCGGTTCTGCTCCACAAAATCGATTTCCTCAGATCCCTCCGCCGTCTCCGGGTACTACAACTGAAGCCTCACGGAACTTCCGCCGCTCTTCGCCTTTGTGACGATAATCTGACGGTCGACGCTGACTTTCAGCTGGGATACATGGGAAATGATTCCCACGGTACGGCTACCTTCTGACAGGCTGTTTAAAACCCGAAGCGCCTGATGCAGCGATTCGTCGTCCAGCGAACCGAAGCCTTCGTCGATAAACATCGCATCCAGCCGGATGCCGCCGGCGGAGGACTGAATCTCATCGGAAAGCCCCAGGGCCAGGGCCAGAGAAGCTTTAAAAGATTCTCCTCCCGACAGAGTATTTACGCTGCGGACGGTATCATTATAGTGATCGATCACATCCAGTTCCAGTCCGCTCTGACTCTTCAGGCTGTCCGCTGTTTTCCTCCGGATCAGGTCATACTGGCCGTTCGTCATTTTCATCAGGCGGGAATTGGCCCGGCGGAGAATCCGGTCGAAGTAAGCCATCTGAACGAAAGTTTCCAGCGTGATTTTTTCCCGCTTCGGCAGCGTTCCTCCTGCGGTATCCGCCAGAAGCTTCATCTGAGACCATCGTTTTTCGGTCTCTCTGCTGTTTTCCGACAATTTTTCGATCTTTTCCGCCGCAGCCCGGTTTCTCTCCAGCCTGGAGCGGACGGCGGCCTGTTTCTCGGCCGCCTGACTTTTTTTATTCTCGATGAGTGTCATTTCCTGCGACAGCGCTTCC
>CAJLHL010000024.1 GCA_905206455.1 uncultured Eubacteriales bacterium | reverse complement strand
CTTCCGGATGGAAGGGCCGCTGCGTTTTACTTGTTCGGGAAGATGACCGCGAGGAGGATGCGATTTCTGTATATTTTAAATAAGAAGAAAAAGATAGGGGGAAAAGATGGAACTCATCAATCATTATGAAGAGGCGGGGGCGGGCGAGCCTCTGATCCTCCTTCACGGAAATGGAGAAAGCTGCGAATATTTTTCACGTCAGATATCGTATTTTAAAGAAAACTACCGGGTCATCGCTGTCGACACGAGAGGCCACGGCAAAAGTCCGCGGGGAACGGCGCCTTTTACCATACGCCAGTTTGCCGACGACCTGTACGCTTTTATGAGAAGGCGAGGGATCGATAAGGCGCATATTCTGGGGTTTTCCGACGGCGGAAATATCGCGCTGACCTTTGTACTCCGTTATCCTGCGTGTGTAGACCGGCTGATTTTAAATGGTGCGAATCTGTATTTTTCGGGAATGTACGCTGTTGTATGCATTCCTGTGTATCTGCGGTATCTTTTCTGGCGGATGTTCCGGAAGCGGAGCGAAACGGCGAGGAAAAACGCGGAACTGATGGGGCTGATGGTCAACGATCCCGCGCTGAAACCGGAACAGCTGTTTCAGATCCGGCAGAAAACACTGGTCATCGCCGGAACGAGAGACATGACGAAGAAGTCCCATACAGAACTGATCGCGCGGAGTATTCCCAACGCGGAACTGAAGTTTCTGAAGGGAGATCATTTTATCGCCGCAAAAAAGCCGGATGAGTTTAACCGGGAAGTGGGACGCTTTCTGAGAGAACGGGAAAGCGGCCGTGACTGAGTTTTTCTTCTTTTATCAGAAGATATGAGATACCTTTTGAAAACAGTATTTTTTACAGAGAGGATGGGTGATTATGTGCGGAGAACGAAAAGACAATTGTGTCCTCTATGAGAAGGACCGGTATGTTGCGCGGATTACTCTGAATAAGCCGGAAAAAAGGAACGCATTGGATGAAGAGCTCTCCCGGGAGCTCTGCGCGGCGCTTCAGAAAGCGAGGGATGACGACGATGTGCGGGCCGTCGTACTGACGGGAAACGGTACCGCGTTCTGTGCCGGCGGCGATGTGGCGCGGTTTCCGGAATTCGGCCTGGAGGAAAGCATTTCTTTCGTAAGAGATGGCCAGAAAGTGGTGCCTCTGTTTACGGAGATGTCCAAGCCGATTGTCGCTGCTGTCAATGGCGCTGCGGTGGGCGCGGGACTCTCGATCGTTCTGCTCTGTGACATCGTGATTTCTTCTGACAGGGCGAAATATGGCGCGGCGTTTGTAAAAGTGGGACTCGTCCCGGATCTGGCGGCGCTGTATCTCCTGCCGCGGGCGGTGGGGCTGCAAAAAGCAAAGGAATTGTCTTTTACCGGAAAGAGCGTCAGTGCGGAGGAAGCCTGCAGCCTGGGGATTGTGAACCGGGTGGTGCCTCATGAGGAGCTGGAATCTGCGGTACAGCAGCTGGCCCGGACGCTGACTTCGGGGTCCGCCTCGGCCATCGGCGCGGCCAAGCGTCTGCTGAATCTGAGTATGGATATGGATCTGAAAGGACTGCTGGAGGCGGAAGCGCTGACACAGGGGATCTGTATGGTGTCTGAAGATTCGAGGGAAGGAGCAGATGCCTTTTTGAATAAGAGAGAAGCGGTATTTAACAGAGGACGGTAAAAAGGCTCTGGTCTCAGAATGGAGACAGTGATATAAACAAAAGAGCGTGTGGAAAGAATGCAGAGGATCCTGTGACAGGAGCTGTACTGTGGAGTTTCCTGCGCTCTTTTTATATTTGTTTGATAAAGAGGAAAGTTCCGTCAAGTCAGCCCGGTCAGAGCAGGCGGCAGCCTTGTGCGCAGTGCGATGGGAATTGGGATTCGTCTGTTTACACATATAAATCTAATGTCTTGTCACATGTAATATTCTATGTTAAAATAGGTCATATTTTATCGGAGAACTGCGGGATGCAGGAAAGGTACAGGTTTACAGAGATGACGGCAGCGGAGCAGATACACAGATGGAAAGCGGAAAAAAACGCGGTGATTCTGGCACATTATTATGTCAGATCGGAGATTCAGGAGATCGCGGATTATGTGGGTGATTCCTATTTTCTCAGCGAAAAGGCGGCGGAGCTGAATGCGGAGATCATCGTGCTCTGCGGTGTTTCTTTTATGGGAGAGAGCGCGAAGATTCTGAATACAGATAAGAGAGTTCTTCTTCCGGAGCCGGAAGCGGACTGTCCGATGGCGCATATGGCGACGCCGGAGCAGGTGGCTGAAGTGCGGGCTGGTTATGACGATCTGGCGGTGGTGTGCTATGTCAATTCCACGGCGGAACTGAAAGCGGTCAGCGACGTCTGCGTCACATCCTCCAATGCGCAGAAGATCGTGAAGGCTCTGCCGCAGAAAAATATTTTCTTTATTCCGGATCAGAATCTGGCGCATTTTATCGCCAGTCAGCTGCCGGAGAAGAATTTTATTTTCCATACGGGTTATTGTCCGGTCCATCACGATGTGAGAGCGGAGGATATCGCTGAGGCCAAAGCAGAGCATCCGGAAGCTCTGGTGCTGGTCCATCCGGAATGCCGGCCGGAGGTGGTCTCTTTCGCGGACTATGCCGGGAGCACGGCGGGCATATTGAAATTCGCTTCGGAGAGCAGCTGTGATTCTTTTATCATCGGTACGGAGCAGGGAATTTTTTACCAACTGCAGAAAAGAAATCCGGAAAAGAAATTTTATCCCGTGGGCGGCGGCCAGATCTGTCCGGGAATGAAAGAAATCACTTTGGAGAAAGTGCTTCGGGCGCTGGAGAGGGAAAAGCCGGAAGTGGAAATGGAAGACCGCCTGAGCGTGGCTTCCCGTCGTTCTCTGCTGCGCATGCTGGAATTATCCAGATGAGAGGGGGAGTCCATTGGATATCAGGACTGACGTAGTTATCGTGGGTACCGGAGTCAGCGGGCTGTTTTCCGCTCTGAATCTGCCGCGGGATCGAAAGATTGTCATGATCACCAAATCCGATGCGGAGAGCAGCGATTCCTTTCTGGCGCAGGGAGGTATCTGTGTCATGCGGGATGAGGCGGACTATGATATTTATTTTGAAGATACCATGCGGGCGGGGCACTATGAAAACCGCAGAGAATCCGTCGATATCATGATCCGCAGTTCCCGGCAGATTATTTCCGATCTCATCGGATATGGGGTGCGGTTTACGCAAAAGGACGGAGAACTGATCTTTACCAGGGAGGGCGCGCATTCCCGGCCCCGGATTTTATACAGAGAAGACGAGACGGGAAAGGAGATCACCGGAACTTTGCTGAAAAGGGTGAGGGAGCTTCCCAATGTAAAAATTCTGGAATACCTGACGATGACAGATATGATAGAAGAAGACGGCCGCTGCTGCGGCGTGCTGGCCAGAGGTGATTCGTACGGCGATGTGAAAATCTCCGCTGATTACACGATTTTTGCCAGCGGAGGGATCGGCGGAAACTACAGCCATTCCACCAATTATCCGCACCTGACGGGGGACGCTCTGCGCATTTGCGAAAAACACGGAGTCCGTCTGGAACATCTGGATTATGTGCAGATTCATCCTACGACGCTGTATTCGGAGAAACCGGGGCGCCGGTTTCTGATTTCGGAATCCGTACGGGGGGAGGGAGCGGTGCTTTATGACAGGACGGGATGCCGCTTTGTCGACGAACTTCAGCCGAGAGATGTGGTGACGGCGGCAATCCGGGAGCAGATGAAAAAAGACGGAACGGATTTTGTCTGGCTTTCTATGGAACCTCTGGGGGAGAAAACGATCCTGGAGCATTTTCCGAATATCCGCCGCCGGTGCTTGGAGGAAGGATATGACGTGGCGAAGCAGTGGATTCCCGTAGTACCCGCTCAGCACTACTTTATGGGCGGTATCTGGGTGGATTCCGACAGCCGGACTTCGATGCAGCGGCTGTTTGCCGTGGGGGAAACCAGCTGCAACGGCGTCCACGGAGCCAATCGATTGGCCAGCAACTCTCTGCTGGAAAGTCTTGTTTTCGCCAAGCGGGCGGCGGAAAAAATCGCAGGAGATCGAAAAAGACAGTTCCGGTGCGCCGGAACGGAGACGGGCGTGCAGAGATGGATGGACGTCTGACGGAGAATAAATGAGGAGAAATAGAGATGAATGAAATCACGATGTCGCTTCAGGTGGACCGTCTGCTTCTGCAGGCGCTCGAAGAAGATATTTCCAGTGAAGATGTGACGACGAACGCTGTGATGCCGGAGGCGGCGGCCGGGCAGGTAGAACTGATCTGCAAACAGGAGGGAATTATCGCGGGACTCTCTGTTTTCCGGCGGGTATTCGAGCTGTTGGAGGAACACACGCGGGTGGACTTTTTCTGCAGGGACGGCGACGCCGTAAAAAACGGCCAGAAGCTGGCCGTCGTCTCCGGAGATATCCGCGTTCTTTTGTCCGGGGAGAGAGTCGCGCTGAATTATCTTCAGAGGATGAGCGGTATCGCCACTTATACCCGCCAGTTGGCAGATCTCCTGAAAGGCAGCGGTGCGAAACTTCTGGATACGAGAAAGACGACGCCGAATATGAGGATTTTTGAAAAATATGCGGTTCGGGTAGGCGGAGGCTTCAATCACCGCTACAATCTTTCCGACGGGGTTCTTTTAAAAGATAATCACATCAGCGCGGCGGGAAGCGTAAAAAGAGCCGTGGAGATGGCGAAAGAATACGCGCCTTTCGTACGTCGCATCGAGGTTGAGGCGGAGACGCCGGAAATGGTGCGGGAGGCCTGTGAGGCGGGCGCCGATATTATCATGCTGGACAACATGTCTGATGATCAGATCCGTCAGGCCGTCGAAATCATCGGCGGCCGGGCGAAGACCGAGTGTTCCGGAAATGTCACCCGGGAAAACATCCTTCGGCTGGCTTCTCTCGGGGTGGATTATATCTCCAGCGGCGCGCTGACTCATTCGGCGGGAATTCTCGATCTTTCCATGAAAAATCTGCGGGCAGTGTAGACTTTTTCTTCGGAGATGCGGTATACTCAGAGAAAAGGGATCCGGAGGGAGGACTACGATGACAGGTTCAGAGCGCAGGGCGAAAATCATAGATATCATCCGAAACAGCGAGACGCCGGTGCCGGGCAGACAGCTGGCTTCCGTCTGCGGAGTGAGCAGACAGGTGATCGTTCAGGACATGGCGCTGATCCGCACTTCCGGCACGCGGATTCTGTCTACGAGCCGCGGATATGTGATGAACGAGCCGGCCGCGGTTTTCAGAGTATTTAAGGTTCATCACACAGATGAGCAGACCGAAGACGAACTCTGCTGTATCGTGGATCTGGGCGGTAAAATTCTCAATGTCGTCGTAAATCACAGGGTTTACGGCAGAATGGAAGCGCCGTTGAAAATCAGTTCCCGAAGAAAGGTGAAAGAATTTCTGGACGATATTGCAGCCGGAAAATCCAGCCCGCTGAAAAATATCACATCAAATTACCACTATCATACCGTGGAAGCCGACAGCGAAGAAGTCCTGGATCTGATCGAGGAGCAGCTGCGGACGCGGGGCTATCTGGTGGAATAGAGCAGTAAAAGAGGACCGGCAGGATTTCGAATCCTGCCGGTTGTAATATTTAAGGGAGAAAAGAAAGATGAAAGAGGAAAATACAGTTTCATCCGCAGAAATGAAGGAAATCGAGCGGATCGCCGACGGTAACGGCCTTACTTATCGGCAGATGATGGAAAATGCCGGAACCGCAGCGTATGAGGTGATAAGGCAGCGTTGGCCGGATGCGGAAAGGATCGTCATTTTTGCGGGCAAGGGCAACAACGGCGGAGACGGATTTGTCGTCGCCCGCCTGTATGCGTCTTTTCTGTCCGGCAGAGAAAACGAAGAGGATTCAGTGGACGGAAAAGGGAAAGAACGACGGGAAAGGCCGCCGCAGGATAGCCGCGCGCAGGCCGGAGTTGTTGTGGTGCTCTGCGAAGGCGCGCCGGTCACAGAGGATGCGGATTACAACCTGGGGCTCCTTCGCGGCAGACAGACGGCGCATCTGGCAGTGATGCGGCTTGAAGAGTACGAAAAGGCTGCGCAGACAGCGGCGGGCAGCGGATTGTTTTCCGGAGAAAACTCGTCCGGAACCGTCTCTTCTGCAGGGGGAGACGAACGGCATGCGCATGTATCCGGCGTCCAGGCAGACCTCATCGTAGACGCACTTTACGGTACGGGATTCCACGGCGCTCTGCGTGAGAACGGAACTGCGGCGGCAGCTCTGATCAACGCTTCCGGGGCTCCCGTGTGTGCTCTCGATCTGCCCAGCGGTGTAAACGCTGATACCGGAGAGGTTGCCAGGGGAGCGGTAAGAGCGGATCTGACGGTAGCCTTTCACCGGAAAAAACACGGACACAGGAGCCCGGAGGCGGCGTCATACTGCGGGGAGATTGTGACAGTGGGCATCGGAATCGATGAAATAGGAGACAAACCGGTATTCTGACTTTTTTCCAATATTTTCGACAGAAGCAAAATATCGTGGAAGAAAGACTGCCGGCGTGGTAGAATGGGGCATCGATGAAAATATGAGAAACAGGAGTTGAAACAGCAGAGGGGGTATTGCACTGTGGCACGCGATAAAGAACATTCACATCCTGTGAGAGAAGCACGAAAGATTCTCGTATTAGCTTTGGTTCTCGCTCTGATCGCGGGGCTCTGTTTCGGAGCCGGATATCTGATCAGAGGCGACGGCGATGATGTTCCGGAGCTGTCGGCGGTGGTTGTCCAGCACCAGCTCGAACAGGTCAGCAAACTGGCGACGGCGCGTTATAACTATACCAATATGGGACAATATGAGGACAGCGCCGATTTTCACGGCATCAGAGTTCCGTTCAGCGGAAAGCGTTTTATCGTATCTTACGACGGTTCCATTCTCGCGGGTGTGGATCTGAAGGATTCTGAGGTGAACATCACGGGCCGGCGGATTACGGTAACTCTGCCGGAGGCACATATTCTCTCCCATCAGATCGACGAAAAGAGTCTTAAGGTATTCGATGAGACGAAGAATATTTTCAATCAATTGACCATAGAAAATTACAATGATTTCTATGAGGAGCAGAAAGAGGAGATGGAAGCCCGCGCTCTGGCAGGGGGGCTTCTTTCGGAGGCGGAGGAACAGGCGGAGCTGGTGGTTCGTCAGATTCTCGGTCCGGCGGCGGAAAACAGCGATAAGGAAATCGTCGTCAAACTTCCGGTAAGAGACGGAGAAAGCGGAGAAAGTGAGAGCAGCGGCGTTCTTTCCGGTCTGTCTTCTGCCGGTTAGCAGGCGGGGCTGTCTGCGTATGTTTTCGGCGCCGCATGGAAATTGTACGCACCGTTTCGCCGGGCGGGCTCGCCGCAACTCTTCTCCGCTTTGGCTGCTGAAGAGGTTTCGGATAAATTTTGCAGGAGTCTATTGACAAAATTTTCGGTGCGTTTTATCATATAACAGTGATATATAACGATGTTATGGCAAGAGGTATTTTATGAACGAAACAGAAACGACGACGCTGGATCTGATCCTTTCGGCGGCGATGCAGGAGTTTCTCGAAAAGGGGTTTAAATCTGCTTCCCTGCGGAATATCGTGAAAAAAGCAGGGGTGACGACAGGTGCGTTTTACGGTTACTACGACAGCAAAGAGGCGTTGTTCGAGGCCCTGGTGGGGGAGCAGTACGATTACTTTCTCCGGTGTTTTTCCGGGGCGCAGCAGGAGTTCGCAAATCTTCCGAAAGAAGAGCAGCCGGAGAATCTCAGCACGGTTTCCGGCGCATGTATGCACGACATGCTTCTGTACGCCTATGAGCATCTGGACGAATTCCGGTTAATCCTCTGTCATGCAGAAGGAACGCGGTTCTCTCAACTGGTGGACGAGATGGTGGAAATCGAGACAAAAGCGACTCACGATTATTTCGCAGTTCTCGAAGATCTGGGAAAGCCTTCGCCTCCGATTGACGAGCATCTTGAACATATGCTGATCACAGGAATGTTCAATACTTTCTTTGAGATGATCATACACGATATGCCGCTGGAAAAGGCGGAATGTTATCTGAAGGAAATGAGAGATTTCTATACCGCCGGATGGATGAAAATTATGGGGCAGTAAGCCCTGTAATTTTTGCTGTATGGTTAGTAATTACTAACTGTATGACGGCGGTTGCGAAACAGCGGCTGCGTTCTCGTATCATGGCACCGCGCCGGCAACTCTTGTTTTCTGGAGCCTGCCGGTTCCTCCGGCCGGACTGCAGTCTCCGGCAGAAATGCGGGAAAAGATGTCTTCCGACGCTGTGCTGAAATCGTCCGCGTACTCTGATCAGACGAGTCCGTCAGAGTTTTGCTGCGGTCCGAAAAATATTTTAAGGAGGTTTTTCATGAAAAAACAGTCTAATTTATCAAGGTTGATGGGTTATGCTGGAAAGCACAGGATTTTAACCTATCTGTCCTGGGTGCTGTCGGCGGTGAGCGCTCTGCTAACTCTCGTACCGTTCTGGTATATCTGGCGGATTATTCACGATATACTCCAAGTCTCGCCGGATTATTCCCAGGCTCAGAGTGTCACACATTACGGCTGGATGGCCGTGTTATTTGCGGTAATATCGATCGTCGTATACATAACCGCTCTGATGTGTTCTCATCTGAGCGCTTTTCGCATCGCTTCGAATATCCGCAAAGAGCTCATGCGTCACATTGCCGAGCTTCCCCTCGGTGTAACCGAAAAATACGGGAGCGGAAAGCTGAGAAGGATCGTCAATGACTCCAGCAAAGCTACGGAAACTTATCTCGCTCACAGACTGCCGGACAAGGCGGGGGCCGTCGCTACGCCTGTAGGACTGCTCTTTCTGCTGCTGATTTTTGACTGGCGGCTGGGACTTCTGAGTCTGGTGCCTGTCATCCTCGGTTTTCTGATCATGATGAAAATGACCGGAGCGGGAATGGAGCAGAAGATGAAAGAATATCAGAATTCGCTGTCGGATATGTCGAATGAAGCGGTTGAATATGTCAGGGGAATTCCTGTCGTAAAAACTTTCGGTCAGACGATTTTCTCTTTTAAGCGATTTAAAGCTTCTATCGACAATTATGAAAAGTGGGTTATCGCCTATACCAAGACGCTGCGGCTGCCGATGCTGTGTTATACGACTGCCATCAACGGGGTTTTTGCTTTTCTGATCGCCGGGGGCATTTTATTGTCGCGGGGCGGCGTAACAGATGAGCTGCTGCTGAATCTTATCTTTTATATCGTGATTACGCCGGTAATCGGTACGACGCTGACGAAGATCATGTTTATGAGCGAAGATGCGATGATCGTAAACGATGCGATCGGCAGGATCGATGAGCTGCTAAACGAGAAAACTCTTTCCGAAAGTCTCCTTCCAAAAGAACCTGCAGATAATTCCATTGTTCTGGAGCATGTGAGTTACAGCTACAAAGCGGATCATTCCAGGAGTGAGGCGCATGCGGATGGGCGGACGGAAAGTTTGCCGGTACAGAGAACAGACGGGGGCAGGGATGCGGAAAACGCGCTGAACGATGTGTCTCTTTCTATCCGGCCGGGACAGACCGTCGCGCTGGTGGGACCTTCGGGCAGCGGAAAGACTACTCTTGCCAATATCGTGACGAGGTTTTTTGATCCTCAGCAGGGAAGAATTCTGATCGGGGATGTTGATATCCGCGATATTTCAAAAGAAACGCTGATGAATTACGTCTCCTTTGTATTTCAAAACAGCCGGCTGATCAAAGCCTCCATCCTTGAAAATGTTCGGATGGCCAGACCTGAAGCGAGCCGCGGCGAGGTTATCGAAGCGCTGAAGACTGCGCAGTGTACGGATATCATCGAAAAACTTCCGAAAGGCATCGATACGGTTGTGGGGACGAAAGGCGTGTATCTGTCCGGCGGGGAACAGCAGAGAATCGCTATCGCCCGGGCGGTTTTAAAGAACGCGCCGATACTGATTCTCGATGAAGCCACCGCATTTGCCGACCCGGATAATGAGGTACGGGTTCAGAAGGCTTTGTCCGCGCTCTCCGAAGGGAAGACCGTGATTATGATCGCTCATCGCCTGTCGTCGATTACCAATGCGGACAGCATTTACGTCATGCACCGCGGAAGAATCGTCGAAAGCGGTACGCACAGGGAATTGCTGGAGAAAAACGGTCTTTTCTCACATATGTGGAAAAATTATTCGGAAGCGGCGGAATGGAAGATCGCAAAGGAGGCGAAAGCATGATTCAGAAATTGCAGAGACGTTTCGCGTTATCGCGGCAGGGCGCTGTGGATTTGATTAAAGGGTGTCTCGCCTGCGTTCTGCAGGACATATCCTTTATGTTTCCCGTAGGACTTTTATATCAGTTTGTCATCGATTTTATGAACGGAGGCGTATCCGGCGGCAGAGCGGCGTTTTATGCGGCGGGCTGTCTGGTCTGCCTCGCGTTTATATTCGCCGCTTCCTATTTTCAGTATAATGCCACTTATTTGGCGACTTATGTGGAAAGCGGCGTGAGACGTATTTCTCTGGCGGAAAAACTCCGCAAAATACCGCTGTCCTTTTTTGGGAAGAAGGATCTTGCAGATCTGACTAATTCCGTTATGGGGGACTGTGCGACGCTGGAGACGGCGTTTTCCCATTATGTGCCGGCTCTGGCGGGATCTCTGATTTCCACGACGTTTATCTCCGTGTGCCTGTTTGCCTTCGACTGGCGCATGGCATTGGCCGCCGTCTGGGTTTTGCCGGTGGCTTTCGCGGTTACGCTGTTTTCCTCCCGCATTCAGGAATATTTTAATAATAAGAGCGCCGCGGCTGTCGTGGCCCTGGAGAGCGGTGTGCAGGAATGTATCGAGAGTTTACAGGATCTGAAAGCGAATAATGCCGAGGAAAGTTACCTGAACGGACTCGATCAAAAGATCGATGAAGTAGAGAAACGGCATATCGTCACGGAACTCGGAACGGCTCTGTTTGTCGTTTCATCCACGCTCATACTGAAGTTCGGAATCGCTTCGGTCGCTCTGGCGGGTTCTGTACTGCTGATCCGGGGAGAAATCGATATCCCGCTGTTCTTTCTGTTTCTGCTTGTGGCGTCGCGGCTGTACTCTCCTCTGGAGGGCGCGCTGCAGAATCTCGCCGCAGTGATTTCTACCAAGACGAACATCAGTCGTATGAATGAAATTCTCGAGTACCCGATACAGACGGGCAGCGGAAAGATGACAAACCGGGGCTGTGATATCACCTTCGATCACGTGGGTTTTGCCTACAACACCGGAGAAACCGTTTTGAAAGACGTCTCTTTTACGGCGAAACAGGGGGAGGTCACCGCTCTGGTAGGCCCGTCCGGCGGCGGAAAGACTACGGTGTCGCGTCTGGCGGCGAGATTCTGGGATATCGACAGGGGAACGATTACCGTCGGAGGGATGGATATCTCGGAAATCGAACCGGAGGTTCTGTTGTCTCTGTATTCTATCGTTTTTCAGGATGTAACTCTTTTCAACAACACGATCATGGAAAATATCCGAATCGGCAGAAAGGACGCTAACGACGAGGAAGTTCTTGCAGCGGCGCGCCTGGCCAACTGTCAGGAATTTGCCGAAAAGCTCCCGGAAGGTTATCACAGCATGATCGGGGAGAACGGCTGCGAATTGTCAGGAGGGGAAAGACAGCGGATTTCTATCGCCCGGGCTTTTCTGAAAAACGCTCCGATTATCTTGCTGGATGAAGCTACGGCAAGCCTCGATGTGGAAAATGAGACGCTGATACAGACCGCTTTGTCCCGGCTGATAAAAGACAAGACGGTGCTCGTTATCGCACACCGCATGCGTACCGTAAGCGGCGCCGACAAAGTGATCGTGCTCTCCGACGGGGTTGTGGCAGAGCAGGGTACGCCGGATGAACTCATGCATGGAGGAAAGATTTATCCTCATATGGTAGAGCTGCAGTCGGTGAGTCAGCGCTGGGAAATTTAGAAAGCGCGGATACAGACTGGATCGATTTTGCAGTGTAATGACAGAGAAAGAAGAACGGTACGGCGTTTTACATGAAAGCCCGGCCTTTCGGGAAATGCATCGTAGGATTTCAGTCTTCGTCCTGTCCGCTGCCGGACAGGACGAAGCGGATAAAAACTTTTCAGAAAGATGCGAAGCGCATGATTGTGCGCTTCGCATCTTTCTTTTTTTGAGTCGTATTTTCGGCAGATCGAAATGTCTCCGCGCCCTTGGGACAGCGGTGTTTTTGGATTTCTGATTTTTGTCGTATCGTCCCGGTGTCTTTGGCCCTGTCTGCAGGCCGGCTCTCGAAAAAAACAAATCGGTTTTTGCGTTCTGTCTCTTACACGGACCGGGCGGTTTGCAGGCATCCCTGATTTTTAACGATCGTCGGAGCGAAAATACACGGAAACGAAAAAAGTTTTGACCGAAGGAAATCATAGAAAAAGATAATTGGAAATAAATTACAAAAATAAATTGACAATTAATTCCATTTAATTTATAGTGAAAACAGATGGAAGATATTTACATATTGTCCTGATGATTCGGCGTGCGGAAAGAGGATGTCTGCGGTATCTTCCGTCATAAAATTAATACCTGAAGTTGAAAGGGCGATGATGATAAAGGAAGTATTCAGCTATGAGAGAATGAAGGACAGAATTCTGTGCAGATTGGCGGGGGAGGAGAAGTGCGGGCAGCTTTCGGAGGATATCGTCCGGATGTCTTATCTGGATGTATCGGTGATCTTCTGCGTTTTTCCCGAGAAAAAGGACTGCCGGAAGTCAGCGGGATTTCGGATTTCAAAAGAGATGCTCCGATTCTGGGATGTGACAGCGGAAGAGATGATGAGAGACGCGTTCCGCAATACGAGAAACCGGTATCGGTATTTTTTTCGGGATCTCCCGGGTGTGACAGACGCCATTTCCAAAAATACCGCAGGATTTGTAAAAAATCCCTTATCGGTGATCGAGACAGTGCCGGGAACTTCTTGCGGTTCCCGGCAGATCGGTGCAATCGGAACGTTTGAGGATGGCGGATCCGGTGCATTTGAGGGAGAGAGCGGCGATCGGCAGTGCGAAGAAAGGAATATCCCCGAGGGCGGAACCGGCAGTGCGAAGGAGGCGCAGCGCGGTGAACCGGAAGACGGAAACGGAAATCCAGAAAGGAAACTGTACGGAGTTTATATGTCGCGAGACGGTAGCCGGAAAAGGGATGCGGAGGGGGAGGAACCGGGAGATACGGAAACGGGGGAGCTGAAAGGAAGCTCTTCCTGCAGCTGTCTGAAAGAAGAGGCGGAATCGGGCATGTATACTCTGGTTAATCAGGAGTTTTTCAACGGCGCCGTGATCCTGCTGTTTCCCGATCTTTTGGAAGAATTTGCCCGGTATGTGAAAGCGGATCTCGTTATTCTTCCGTCTTCTGTAGAGGAATTGATTTGTCTGATCAGGACGAAAAATATGAATTACGGGCGTCTGCGCGGCATCGTCCGAACGATCAACGGTACTTGCGTAGGTATCAATGAAAAGCTGAGCGATAATCTCTATTTGTATCGGAGAGGAGAGAAGCGGATCGAGATCATTTCGGAAGGGTGAATTCCTGGAAAGGGCCGGGAAGAAAGACCGGAGAGAAGAGCACGTGACAACGGGATCGGATATGCCGGAGCGGGAGAAGATCGTGAGGTATTCCCCAAATGGCGTAAAAATGGATCATGCCAGTGAAAGAGAAAACGCAGGGATGGAATTCGAGTGAGAAAGGAGCGATTGTGTGAAATCACAATATTTAAGAGGACGATGTAAAAGGGGGATTTCGCTGTTGTGTGTAGCGGCTGTGTTTTTGTCGGGATGTTTCGGCGGAACGGAGATCGAGTCGCATGCCGCGCAGCGGCAGTATGACTATTATGTTCATATCTCTTCTTCCGGCAGCGATGAGACGGCGGAGGTGAATTCCAGTAAAGCATTTCGCGATATTCAGCTGGCTTACGATGCGCTCATCTGCAGGTGGGCAGCGGCAGGGGGCGACAGCGGTGCCGAGCTGGGGATCATTTTTGACAGTGACGTGACGGTGGATACCGCTTTTATGATGGGAATCGGCGGCCGCTACGGACGGGCTCACGACGGCAGTGACGAAGATGTTCAGACCGGCAGTTTTCAGCGGTTCGACGTCAATACGAAAAAGCTGGACGACGTCAGATATAATGATTACCGTCTGACGGTGGAAGGGCAGGGGTACAGCCTGTCGCCGAATCAGGAAAAGATGTGGAGTACCTTTTCCCCTTATACCATCATGAACGACAAGTACCGCTCTTCCGTCATGATGGCGGCTAACGGGGGGCATCTTACGATTGACCGCCTGACGGTAGACGGTCTGGGAGAAGATCTGACGGGTCTCTATCTGTACAATAACACTTACCATCCGGGAGCGGGGGTAAAAAAGCTGACGGCTTCGGACTGCACTTTTGAAAATCTGTGCGCGCAGCAGGCGTCTCAATACGGCGCCGGCATCGGTATGAACACTCCGGGTACGGCAAATAATCTCCGCAGCGACATAGAGATCTCGGGCTGTACTTTTCAGAACAACCGGATGAATACGGGAACCGGGACGTATGCAGGAGCGCTTTATATGGGCGCCGGTACAAAGTGTGTCGTCAGGGACAGTATATTTAAAGACAATTGTGCCAATACGGGCGGAGCGGTGGCAGTGTACAAAGGGCTGATGGATATCGACGGCTCGAATCGCTTCTCCGGGAATGAAGCTTCTCAGAGGGGCGGTACGATTCACGACGCGGGAACGGTGCTGCTGAAAGATCTGAACACATCTAATTTTCAAGGAAAGGGGAGCGGACAGTTCGGCGGTGCGGTAACTGTCATATCGAATCCGGATTTTAAAGGCCGGCTCGTTTTGGATCACTGTGATATCCGCGGATTTACGGCGGATAACGCGGGAGGCGGAATCTACGTCTATTCCGGTTCCGAACTGTTTCTATACGGCGGATCTTCTGTCACCGGAAACTCGAATATGGAAAACGTAGACAACCGTCCGGTATCTTATCCTTCGAATATTCATACCGCTTCTTCTTCCGCCAAAGTTTATGCGGGAGCGGTGACGGGAGAGACGGGAATTTCCACTTCTAATCCTACGGAACACAAAGTTCTCGTATATTCCGCTTCTTCCGGAGCGGTGACGGCTCTCAATGACGCGATCCGCAGTCTGAGCGGAACGCAGACCTATGAGGCTTTTTCGATGGAACAGTCTTTCGGAGACGGGGATTTTGAGAAGATCACTTATGATTCCGATGTGTATACACTCGTACAGGACAGAGATGTGCCGGACAATATGTGGCTGGAGCTTTCAGCGGGATCATATATTTTCTGGGATCTCAATATTCCGGGAATCTCATCGCCGGCGGCAGAAGCCGGAAAACCTGGAGAAAAAGTAAATGCACCGGAGGTGTCGGCGTCGCTCACATCGGAAAATGTGGAATACCTGTTTAAAGGATGGTATACGAAAGCTTCCGGCGGTGAAAAGATCACCTCCGGCACTTATCCTCAGGCCGGCGTGCAGGTATATTATGCCCAGTGGGATGTGAAGAGCACCGGGGGAGACGGAACGCCGGAACCGCAGAACAAATATTTCACCGTGTTTTTTGATCAGAATTATGACGGCGGCGGTATCACCAGCGAACTGGTAGGAGATACTGTTCTGACGCTGACGGTGACGTATGACGACGGAACTCAGCGTACGCTGGTGTGTCATCTCCTCTCTCTGGGATTTGCTTTTCCGGGAGATCCGGTGAGAGAAGGATATGATTTTCAGGGGTGGTCCCTGACTTCAGATAATTCCACAGGTCTGGTGGACGCTTCCTACCGGCCCCAGGAGAGCGTGACACTTTACGCTGTCTGGAAAGTGCGTCAGCACACCTTGAAATGGGATGCGGGAGAAGGCGCGCCGAGCAGTACCACAAAGCAGGATTACGGTTCTCTGATTCAGACGCCTCAGCCTCCGCAGAGAGAGGGATATCGTTTTTCCGGATGGTTCAGTGATAAAGAATGTACCGTACCGCTGACGGACGGTGAAAGAGTTCTGAGGGATGCGGTGTACTACGCGAAATGGATACCCGTCACCTGTCTGATCACCTGGGATGTAAATTATACAAACGGTTCTGTGACGTCGGTGTATCAGGACTATGATGAGGAACTCATTCTGCAGGAAGATCCCGTGCGGTCGGGATATAAGTTCGCCGGCTGGTATACGGGCACCGGCGGTACGGGGACGAGGGCGGAGAACTACGGAACAGTAAAAGAGAATGTGACGTTTTATGCTTATTGGGTGCACGAGACCATGGATTATGATGTGGTGATTCAGTGGGAGGATTTTTCCGATAACGACGGGCTGCGTCCGAAGGAAGTCACGGTAGCGCTGCTCAGAAACGGCATTGAAACCGGAGAGACGTATACTCTTACAGCGGAAGATACCTCTAAACTGGACAAAAACGCCTGGTGGCACACCTTTGAGAATCTGGCGGTATCCGATGATATCTCCTCGAAATATGTGTATTCCGTGGCGGTAAAGAGCAGCATTTCCGACGAATACCGCTATAACGGCGACTTTACGTCCAATGCATATGCGGGATATATTCTCATGTCCCATTCTCTGATTCTCACGGATCTTCCGGTATACCTGAGATGGGAGGACGGAAGTGATAATGACGGTTACCGGCCGCCTGCGGTGAAAGTGGTTCTGACGGCGGACGGCGAACCGGCGGCGTCCGCTGACTTCATCTACCGGGAAGGAAAATATCAGCCGTCTGAAGTGACTGTGGCAGGAGATGAAGACAACTGGAAGTATGTTTTTCAGAAATTCCAGAAATTCCGGACCGACGGAGACAGCCGGGGGCGTGAAATTCAGTACGGAATCCTGGTGCAGGAAATTCAGAGGGGAGATTTGGAAGAGTACGATATTTCTTACAGCGGCTGCTCCGCAGTGCTGACACATCGGGAGGATACTCTTTCCAAGGCGGTGACCGTGTCCTGGGATGATAATCAGAATCAGGACAATAAGCGGCCGGCCAATGTTGTGGTCCAGCTCTATGCGGATAAAGCGGCTGTTGCGAATAAATATGTGACACTGTCCGACGGAAATGACTGGACGTACACCTGGAAAGATCTTCCGAAATATACCGGCGGCGGAGATCTGATTCACTATGAGGTTTATGTGGTCAGCGCGCTGGTGGATTATACAGCGTCGACTTCGGGAATGTCCATACGGCTGACTTACGTGCCGAAGAGCACTTCGATCTCCGCTTCCGTGGCCTGGAGTGATGAAGAGGATGCTGACGGCCTGCGGCCGGAATATCTTCTGGCAGAGCTCTATGCCGACGGCAAAGCTACCGGAGATATTCAGACTGTTTCTGAAAACGGCCGGTGGCTGGTGGAATGGAAAAATTATCCTTATTATACAGACGGCGACAGAGTAGAGTACACTTTCAGAATAGTAAACGTGCCGGAGGGCTACAGCGACTCTTATTACGGAATTTACGATACCTCGGGGCTGTCCGCTGTCATGACTCATAGCAGAATCCTGCACAATCTGACGGGAAATATTATATGGAATGACAATCAGGCCTCTGCCCGCCCGTCAAGAGTGGGTGTGCAGCTTTATACCGACGGCAAACCCGTATCGGGGCAGTCTGTCGTTCTTACCTCTGAAGGCGGATGGACGTATATATGGAAAGATCTTCCGGTTTATCGGGATGGGGGAATCGAGATCGACTACAGCATGAAAGCTGTCTCTGATCTCGGGAAATATTCTGCTCTGTCCGAGGGAATGACCGTTCAGATGTATTACGATACGGTGGTTCAGGATGTCGGCTGCAGAATTTTATGGCAGGATGATCATGACGCCGACGGTGTGCGTCCGGACTATCTGCCGGTGGTCCTGCTGATCGGAGGAGAACGGTCGGTCTATTCTACTGTGGCTCAGAGCAACGGTACGGATACCTGGTATGTGGAATTCGCAGATTTTCCGAAATATTCCGCCGACGGCACCGTCATCGAATACGGCATCACAGCGGATGTCCTTCCTTCCGGATATACGGCGGTCCATACTTCCGGGGCGCTGATTCTGGAGCGAAACGCGCAGACCATCACAGTGGGCGGAAATATCATGTGGGACAGCGCTTTTGACGGATGGAGCCGGAAACCGCAGAGCGCAGAGATCGCACTCTGGGGATATTCCGCGGAGCTCGACCGCTACACTTATCTGTGTGCGGCAACAGCCCGCGCTTCGGACGACTGGGATTATTCTTTTGAAAACATTCCGGTCAGCGATGGGGTTACGGGAAAGAAATTCACCGGCTATGCTCTGGGATTTCCTCAGCTGGAATCCTATTACACCGACAGCAGTCTGTCGGAAAAGTGGCAGCATTATGTGGCAATTTCTTACGACTATCCGAAGTCCGAGAAAGAGCGGCTTTCGATGAACGTCAGCCTGCGTCCGAATGCGGCTTTTGAAGGAAAGAATCTGACGGATTACACTGTGCGGCTTTCCTGGTCGGATAACGGAAATTCCAATCGTTCCAGAACTTACGGATCGATGATCCGGCTGGCGGGGAAAACGGCAGATTCTGAAAAGCAGTTCAGCTACACCATAACAGAGGATGATATCAGTCAGAGCAGCACGGCGACCCATGTATTTGAGAATATTCCCGTATCCGATGAAAACGGAAGCCGGTATGTCTATACCGCGGAGATTACAGGAGTGCCGGAAAATTATCGCGTGAAAGAGCATCAGGCTGACGCTGACGCATCTTCTTTTACGCTGGTCAACGTCAGAGACATCCCGGTGACAGCCGTCTGGTCTGATGAGAAGGACTGCGACGGCAGACGTCCGGAAGAAATGACCCTTCGTCTGTATTCCGATGAGGAATCCGCCGGTCGTTACATTTTTATGGAGAAGGCCGTCGCTGACACGGTTTCTGAAGCCGGAGGCAAGGATGTCTGGCATTATGTGTTCCGCGGTGTACCGGTGTGGTCGTCCCGCAATACCGACCGGGAATTGAACTATCGTTTCGATGTGGAGCAGACAGAGGCGGAAAAATTAGATGAAAACGGATATTCTCTGGATTACAGAGAGTACGCTGTCAGCGCGGATCTCTACAGCGGCGGGGAGGAGACGTATCACATCTTCCTGTCCCGAACTCCGGAAACCGCCGATTATGCCGCATCCGTTTTCTGGGAGGACAGTAATGACCGGAAGGGACGGAGGCCGAAGGAAGTAAGAGCGCAGCTTCATGCGGATTTCCGGGACGGAAAAGGTTTTCAGCCTGCGGGGAAGGAACTCATGATCCGCGGTACATCGGGCCAACAGCAATGGACGGGTGTCTGGAAAGATCTCAGAGTCTATGCTTCAGGCGGGAAGAAAATCATTTATACTCTGCTGATGGAGGATATTCCTCACTATCGTGCGGTATACAGTGAAGATTCGCCCCAGGTGACTCTGATTTATGACGAAAACGCGGGAGCAGGCGGTTCCGGAGGTGAATCCGGCGAAGGCGGAGGATCCGGTACCGGCGGCGGAAATGGCGGTTCGGGCTCCGGGGGCGGAAACAGCGGAGGAAGTACAGGAGGATCGGGAAGCGGTTCCGGAGACAGTACGGCCGGCAGCGGCGGTGAGGGTACCGGAATGGGAGGAAGCGGCACAGATTCCAACGAGAACAGCGAGGGTGGCGATGGAAATGTTTCTTCCCTGCTGAATCCAGAAGATCATACAGCCTATCTGCAGGGGTATCCGGACGGAACTTTCCGGGCGGACGGACATATGACGAGAGCGGAAGCCGCACAGATGTTTTTCAATCTTCTGAAGGATAAGACAGCGGATTCCGGCGTGTCCTTTAACGATGTGAAAGCCGGAGACTGGTTTTACGAAGCAGCAGCCGCTCTCAGCGGACTGGGCATTCTTCGCGGTTACGAGGACGGAACTTTCCGGGGCGGCGAGAAAATCACGAGAGCTGAATTTTGCTCTATGGCGGTGCGTTTTGCTGAAGCGGATGAAAATGCGGTCTGTGGATTTTCCGATGTTCCGAAAGAAAGCTGGATGTATCTGTCTGTGGCGTCCGCCGCAGAATTCGGCTGGATCCGAGGTTATGAGGATGGGACTTTCCGGCCGCAGAAACAGGTGACACGAGGAGAAGTCTGTACTATGGCCAACCGCATGCTCTCCAGAAATGCGGACTTGAGTTATATCAAATCGCATGGAAGTGAGATAAAACACTTTGCAGACCTCGGAGGAGGACACTGGGCGTACAGCGCAGTGGCAGAGGCGGTCAACAGTCATGATTACAAAAAGACAGAAAGTGGTGAGGAATGGATAAAATGATAAAAAGAAAGCGTGTGACAGCGCTGATGCTGTGTGTCCTGATGTCGCTGTCATCACTGCCTGCCTCGGCTCTCGAAGTTCCGGCAGAAGAGCCGTTTTCCGAAATTTACGTCAGCTCGGAGGGCAGTGATAAAAGCGGCGACGGTTCCCGGGAATTTCCGTATCAGTCGGTTCGGAAAGCTTACGATGAATCGGATCAAAATGGAAGAATTATCGTATCGGGAACCATTGTGATCGACGATTACATGGATATTCTGAAGTTCTCTGAGAACAAGAATATCGAACTTTCCGGAATCGAAAACGGATGTATCCTCTATGACGGAGATCAGAATCTCGATCCGGCTTCCGCGGTGCTGAAAGTCACCGCGGGAGAAGTGGCGCTTAGTAATATCACTTTGAAGATGCCCGATGAACGGGGAAAAAACGGACGAGTTCTCTATGTGTCTGAAAACGGTAATGTGACCATAGGAAACGGTACCGTTATCGAAAATGGTTATCTGGCGGCTTCTTCCGGAAATATTTACACGGGCCAGGGCGGTAAAGTCATACTGAACGGAGGGATTGTCAGAAACGGTTATCTGGCCATTACGAACGCAGACGCATATGGCGCGGGGGTCTTTGTGGATGAAGGAGGTTCTTTTCTGATGAAATCGGGCGAAATCTCCGGAAATACGGCGAGAGCCACAGTGTCAAGTTACCGGACCTTCGGCGGCGGCGCGGCGGTGATGAACGGCGGACGATTCGAAATGACAGGCGGAAAGATCTCCGGAAATCAGGCTGGAACAGGCGGAGCCGGACTTTATCTTCAGCAGGGGGCGGAAGCAGTGTTTCGGGCGCCGGAGCCGGCGGACGGTACCGCGCTGAAAATCAGAGGAAACCGTCTCATAGCAACACAGGCGGAGAATAACGTTTATTTCGCTGAAAAAGCCGAGGCATTTTTGTCCGGCGGAATGGCGGGAGCTGATATCGGTGTGACGTGTGAAGATGATTATTACGGCAGAGTGGTATTTGTGCCCTCTGGATCGAATGTGATCAGCGGTACCGATGAAGAATCTTTTGTTTATGACGACGGTTCTTACGATATTCGTCTGGACTCCTTCACGCAGAAACGGATAAATCTGATTCTCTGGTACTGGACGGTAGGGGTCGATATCCGGGGAGAAGGAATCACGTCGGAAAACACTGCGAAAGAGACTCCGGCCAATCGGGATTATGATACGGTGATCCTTCCAGAGGAAGGCTATCGGCTGCCGGAGGAGATTGAGGTTACCGTCGGAGGCGGGACTCTGGGTCCCGGAGATTACGTCTGGAATCCCGGGACGGGAGAGGTTCACATCGGAGGAGAGCATGTTACAGATGATATCGTGATCCGGGCGGATGCGGATAAACTCTATGAGATTACCGTATCCTGCATCCACGTCTCTGCCGATGTCACATCTGTCTCTGTCATCAGCAGAGACCGGACGGAGATCCGGTTTACGCCGGAGCGGAAGTACGGACTTCCGGAGGAATCCGGACTCAGTGTGACGGGACAGTGCGATTTTACTTATGATCCGGATACCGGAGTACTTCTCATCGAGAACGCTGCGGAAAATATCAGCGTCAGGGCGGAAGGAAGCGAAATTCCTCACACTATCACCTTCGATCCCGACGGAGGAAAGCTGAATCCGGGAGAAGAGACGAAAGAATTTCTCGAGAGCGATCCGACTCTCGGTGAGTTTCCCCTGCCGGAAAGGGACGGATATCATTTCGACGGCTGGTTTACACCGGACGGAAGGCAGATTACGGAAGATACGCCCAATGACAACGAAGACGACATCACATTGAAGGCGAAATGGTCGGCAAAGACGGATATCCGCTATACTGTCCGTCACTTCATCGAAAAGACGGACAGCGGTATCAACCCGGAAAGCGATTCCGCCGACTCAGCTGTCGTCAGTATGAAAGACGGAACAGGAAAGGAGCGATCCTATTACCGTTACGGTCTGGTTGTCTACGAGGACGGAATTTCGGATAGTGTTCAGACGCTGAACGACCGCCTGATGGACTGCGACCGCATGAAAATGAAAGGACTTTCCATCAGAGGGTTTACACTGGCGGATTTCAACAGATATGAGTATAAGATGGAGCCGGACGGTTCTACCGTAGTCAACTGGTACTATAATCGAAAAGATATCATCATTAACTATGACGGAAACGGGGGAACAGTTTCCGGGGCGAAGACATCGGTGAAATACGGTTCGGTCTACGGAACGATGGCCTCCGCACAGCGTTCGGGCTATTCTTTCGACGGCTGGCATACCGATCCTCATGGAGGAAAAAGGGTCGCAGCAGAGGGGATCTGCACAGAGACGGAAGATTTTACTCTTTACGCTCACTGGAAAGCAGAGGGTGATACGCCTTACAGAGTGATTCACCGGATACAGAAACTGGAGAATAATACGACGGAAGAATCTCATACGGAAGCGAATACCGAATTGCTGCAGACGGAGATACTTCACGGTACGTCGGATACCGTTGCGGAACTCTATGCCATGGCGCTTAAAGGATTCCGGCCGTGTCCGGATAACAGATATCAGGTATACATAAATGCGGACGGCACGGCATCGGCGGTGCTCTATTACGACCGTCTGTCTGTGACGGTGCAATTTGACACCAACGGAGGGACCGTATCGTCCGACGGGGATCTGCGGACGAAAGTCTGGTACGGCGGAGTGATGGGAGCGGTGCAGTCGGCTCCTTCGAGAGAGGGGTATACTTTTACAGGCTGGTACACCGAAAAAGACGGCGGAGAAAAAATTGACGAAAAGACAGATTATGATACCATCGCTCCGGATGGTCAGGAGCAGGTTACTGTATATGCACACTGGAAGGAAAAGACGCCTGTGACACCTCCCGATCCGAAGCCGGAGGAAGGCGGCGGTACGGGAGGCGGCTCCGGAGGGGGTACGGCACCTGTGGAGAAAGAACCTCTTCTGACAAAAGATCACATCCGTTATCTGCGCGGTTATCCGGACCAGACGTTTCAAGCGGAGCAGAATATGACGAGAGCTGAGGCGGCGCAGATGTTCTATAATCTGCTGAACGAACCCTTCCGGGGAAATAGTTCCTTTAAAGATATCTCGGATTCCGACTGGTTTGCCGAGGCAGCAGGAGCTTTGTCACAGCTCGACATCATCGGAGGTTATCCGGATGGTACTTTTCAGCCGAACCGGGCGATCACCCGGGCAGAGTTCGTGATGATGGCTTCCAGATTTTTTGACATGCCCCAGGCTGAAGGCGTGGATTTCAGCGATGTAGCGGAGGAGAGCTGGTATTACCAGGTGGTTTCCTCTGCCGCGGAAGCGGGATGGATTAGCGGATATCCGGACAGGACCTTCCGGCCGGAGGAGCATATCTCCAGAGGCGAGGTTGCGGCAGTGACGAATCGCGTTCTCCGCAGGACAGCGGACCGCTCTTATCTCAGAGATGAGGCAAGTTCCGAAATCGTGAGATTCGCCGATCTCAATGAGGATCACTGGGCGTATTATGATGTGACAGAGGCGGCGAATGCTCACGATTACCGTATGGAAGAGGACTGTGAGATGTGGGTGAATTTAAAAACGGTTTAGGGTAAAGAAAATATGTCTTTGGTCCAAAATTTCTGTAGCCAGACATATAGTTATTCAAGTATAATATTGTGCAAAAGGATATTATGTTGTATATGTGAAAGTCGGAGAAAGCAGAAATTTTTCTCTGACCTGAGACAGGAGGCAAAAATGGCGAACTATACAGGTAAGAACAAGTTCCCGAACTGTTTTGTCTGCAGCCCTACCAATCCCATCGGACTTCATCTGAACGTCACTGTGGAAAATCACCGGGCCCGGACGGAATTTGTTCCGAATGAAAATATGAGCGGACTGGATGGCATCATGCACGGCGGATTTTCGCTGATGATTATGGACGAGGTAATGTTTTACGCGGTAGAGAGCTATGAGATCGACAGCGTGACGCTGAATTCTAATGTGGACTTTAAAAGTCCGGCGATTCTGGGACATACTCTGACAGCGGAAGCGTGGGTAGCTAAGCGTGACGGCAGAAAGCTCTTTGTAGAGGGCGAGCTCAGGGACGGAGATACGGTGGTTGTCACTTCGAAGGGACTCTATTACGAGATGGACATGTCTTCTTTCCTGCCGGATAAAGAATAAAAAGAAATCACGTACAGAACACGGCTTCGGCTCAGACAGCGCCTTCAGGCGCTTCTGGGCCGAAGTTTTTTGCGGCCGGAAAGAGAAGATTACAGCGAAGAAGAAAAATTAAGAATTACTGGGATATTTCCCTATGCGACGGATATCAGCGGATATGGTATAATAGCTTCAACTTAGCGATTTGCAAGAGACTCCAAAATCTTTGATTTTGAGGAGCATACAGGGGAAGTCCTATCTCTGTTTGCGGCGCGGACGGCAGGACCTGCACCGCTTTCAGGAGCGTCAAATACCGGC
>CAJLHL010000023.1 GCA_905206455.1 uncultured Eubacteriales bacterium | reverse complement strand
TGCTTGTATAGCGCGTCCTACAGCGATGATGTAGATTTTACAAAAGAAAAAATCTGATTTTACCGAGTGACCGCCGGCTGGCGGTCACTCTTTGTTTGAAGGGCTCTGTTTTCTGGCAGAGCGGAAATCCGTCGGAGACGGCGGTTTTCCGCGGACGGTCTGTCAATACAAATGGAGGCCGGCGCCGGAAAGCGAAACTTTTTGGTATACGGAGACAGAAAATGCTTGAATTTGGATTCAGAAGCGATACCGGAAAAAAGCGGGAAAATAATCAGGACGCTTTTTTCGTGATGCCCGAGGCCGGTATTTTTCTCGTGGCCGACGGGGTGGGAGGTCATAATTCCGGCGAGGTCGCAAGCCGGACGACGATGACAGATATTGCGGGATTTATCAGAGAAAATCCGATTCCGGACAGCGAGGGAGACGATATTCTGATCGATTATTTTCTCTCTCTGATCACGGAAGTGAATACACACGTCCGTGAGATGGCGCAGGATACGGCTCCCAGAGGGATGGCCACCACGCTGCTGATGTTGTATATTAAGGCTGATACCGCATACGTTATAAATATCGGGGACAGCAGGGCTTATCTGATCCGCGACGGCGGGATTTCTCAGATCACGGAAGATCATACCTTTGTTCACGATCTGGTCAAGAAAGGCATTATCACGGAAGTGCAGGCTCAGACGCACCCGGACAGAAATATGATCACCCGGGCTATCGGTGCGGAAAAGTCTGTCGAACCCGATTTTTATATGTTTAAAATTTATCCGCAGGATATTATTTTAATGTGCACCGATGGGTTGTATAATGAAGTGAGTAAAGAAGATATCTGCAGGATGGCTCTCGGAGCCAAAAATATGCGGGAAGCGTGCGCAAGGCTTGTAGATGCAGCGAATGACAATGCGGGCAGCGATAATATCACCGTTGTCGGCGTCAAATTTTAATCAGAGGGGGAAGACCTGTTATGGGCAGTAAAATATTAGCAGGAAGATACGAGTTAATCGAAAAAATCGGAGACGGCGGCATGGCGGTGGTGTATAAAGCCAAAGACCGTCTGCTCAACCGTTTCGTTGCCATAAAAATTCTGAAACCGGAATTCATCAAAGACCCGAAGTTTATCGACAGTTTCCGGAGGGAGTCTCAGGCCGCTGCCGGTCTGTCCCACCCGAATATCGTTTCGGTATTTGACGTGGGCAAAGAAGGAAACATCTATTATATCGTCATGGAAGTCCTGGAGGGGGATACGCTCAGCGATATCATCCGCAGAGAAGGGCATCTCAGCGAAATGCGGGCCATCGACATCGCCAAGCAGATCGCTCAGGCGCTGAGTTCCGCGCACAAAAAGAATATCATTCACCGCGATGTGAAGCCTCACAATATTCTGATGTCCGAAGACGGTACTGCGAAGATCGCAGACTTCGGAATCGCGAAAGCGGTGAACAGCGGTACGATCGTGAACAATACAAGCACTGTGATGGGCTCGGTTCACTATCTCTCGCCAGAGCAGGCAAGAGGCGGTTATGTGGACGCGCGATCGGATATCTATTCGCTTGGAATTGTGCTGTATGAGATGCTTACGGGAAATGTCCCGTTCGACGGAGATAACCCGGTCAGCGTGGCTATGATGCATATGAACGAGGCGGTTCCGCCTCCTTCCAGAATCAACCCGTCGGTTTCTCCGGCTCTCGACAAGGTCGTACTCAAAGCTACCGCCAAGCATCAGCCGGACCGCTATAAGAGTGCGGACGAGATGTATGAGGCTCTGGTACAGGCGGAAAACGCCATTGTCTCCGAGCAGAGCGGCATGGGACTGAGAGAATTTTATGCGATTCCGCGGGATTCCGAAAAGAATCCGCAGGACGGCGGTTATGATGATTTCGGTAATTACCGGGATTTTGACGAGGAGGAAGACGAGGAAAAAGGCCTTTTTGCAGGAAAGTTCTCCAGAAAGAAGAAGGAAGGTCCGGAGAAAAATTCTTCGGGAGGGAACGATGCCAAAAAGACATCGAAGAAGAGGAAGATTCTTCCCGTAATTCTGGCGCTTATCTGCGCGATTCCGCTGAGCATCGTACTTCTGAATGCTTTCGGAGATTCGGGAAAGACGGTTAAAATTCCCGATGTACTGGGTATGACGGAGGAAGAAGCTGCCAAGACATTGGAGAAGGCGGGGCTGGAATACACCCTGGGCACTCCGGTGATGAGCGACGAATACGAGGCGGGGGAAGTGGTCTCCACCGATCCGGATATAGGCCGCGAGGTAAAGAAGGGGTATAAGGTCCGTCTGATTCTCAGTAAGGGAACCGATGCGGAGACGGTCAAGACACCGAACACTGTCGGAAAGAAGCTGCAGGATGCTAAGGATCTTCTGGAGAAATTCGATCTGCAGTGCGGCAGTATTCAATACGATGAGGAAAGTGATCTTCCTGATGGTACGGTAGTCAGTCAGGACCCTGAAGCGGGTGAAGAGGTAGAGACCGGAACGAAAGTCAATCTCGTGGTAAGCCGCAGCGCGGCGGATGCGGAGATTCCGGATGTGAGAGGACTCTCTCAGAGCGATGCGAAAGCCGCACTGGAAGAAAAAGGTTTTCAGCTGGGCAAAGTCAGTACCGATTACAGCGATGAGGTAGAGGAAGGGCTGGTTATCTCGCAGAGTCCGAAACAGGGATCGGAAGAATCCGAAGGCACTTCCGTAGATATCGTCATCAGTCAGGGACCGGAGAAACAGGAGCCGCAGTATGTGTCGATTCCTCTGACTGTGGATTACGGAAAAGCGGAAAACGAGGTCTTCATTCTTACGGTTACCGTGACGGATTCCAACGGCCTGCGCTATATTGTAAACAACCAGCAGCGCAATAAGGCGGACGGTTCCGAAAAGGTCGTTCTGACGGGTGTCGGTACGGATGCCACCGTCAGAGTGCTCATGGATAATACTATCGTAAATCAGTACAGTGCGAATTTTGAGACAGGTGATTTAAATTAACATTGCAGACAACAGAGAAAACAGATCAGAAAACTCAAAATACGGAACGATTGTGAAAGGAATTGCCGGTTTCTACTATGTGGATACCGGCAATGCTGTATATGAGTGTAAAGCGAGAGGCGTTTTCAAGAATAAAAGTCAGAAACCGTATGTGGGCGACGAAGTGCTCCTCGATTTTGCCGGAGGTTTGCCAGTGATTTCGGAGATCGGTCCGCGCAGAAATCTGTTTGAACGCCCGCCGGTAGCCAATGTGGAGCAGTTTGTCGTCGTCAGCGCCTTTCAAAGTCCCGCGCCGAATTTTGCAGTGATCGATAAATTTCTGACCATGGCGGAGCTGAAAGAGGTAGACGTGGTGATGTGTTTTAATAAGATGGACTTGGCGGATGAGGACGCGGCGCGGAAATTGAGAGAAGTCTACGCGCCGGTCTACCCTGTGATTTTTTCCGACGCCAAAAGTGAGAAAGGGATCGAAGAACTGATCCCGTATCTGAAGGGCAGACGCAGCGCTTTGGCCGGTCCTTCAGGGGTGGGAAAATCTACGATTATGAATAATCTGATCCGCGGGCTCAATGCGCAGACGGGAACGGTAAGCGAAAAGACAAAGCGGGGCCGTCACACCACGCGCCATGTGGAGCTCTTCCGGCTGGAATTCGGCGGTATGATCTTCGATACGCCGGGGTTTACCTCTTTTGACGCTCCTTTGGCAGAGGAATCGGAACTCTCTCATATGTTCCGGGAATTCGGGGATTTTTCCGATGAATGCAGATTCAGCGGCTGCCGTCACCAGAACGAGCCGGGATGCGCTGTAAAGGAAGCGGTGAGCCGGGGAGATATCGCTGAGAGCCGGTATAAGTCTTATCTGGGTCAGCTGAAAGAGATACGGGAACGGGAGAGGCGGAAGTATACCTGACATCCGTCTGCGGGCGTTTTGTCCGCCCGCGGAGAAAGCGCGGCAGAGCGCTCCGGAAACGGGCGGCGGGGCTTTCGGTATTTTACGGAGCGAAGCCTCGACGCAGATCGAAGTGCGGACGGAATCGCCGCGGGGTTTTGAATAAGAAATATTTGTCAAATGTTACAGGAGAGATGATTATGAAAAGACTGGCACCGTCTGTTTTATCGGCGGATTTTTCAAAATTAGGAGAAGACGTAAAGACAATCGAAGATGCGGGCGCGCATCTGATTCACGTGGACGTCATGGACGGGCATTTTGTTCCCAATATCACCATCGGGCCGGCGGTGATGAAAAGTCTCGTACGATGGACATCGATGCCTTTCGATGTCCATCTGATGATCTCCGATCCGGACAAGTACGCTCCGCTGTTTGTAACGCCTCAGACGGAGTTTATCACCGTACATGCAGAGGCCTGCACTCATCTGCATCGAACGCTGCAGTCGATCAGAGCGCTGGGGGTAAAAGCCGGCGTAGCGCTCAATCCGGCGACATCTCTTTCCGCTGTGGAATATGTGGCGGACTTGGCGGATCTGATTTTGGTCATGTCGGTCAATCCGGGGTTCGGCGGACAGTCTTTCATCCCTTCGGCGCTGGAAAAGGTACAGCGTCTGGCGGATCTGAGAGCCGAGAAAGGCTATACTTTTGAAATCGAGATCGACGGAGGCGTCGGTCTGGGAAATATCGCGGAGGTTTCGGCTGCCGGCGTGGATATCGCCGTGGCGGGCAGCGCGGTATACGGCGCGGAGGATGTGGGACAGAGAGTGAAAGAGCTCGTCGCACGGATGGGATGAGATTGTCTTATGAGCGTAAGGAAATGCGGCAAATTTGTGCTGATTTCGTCTCCGCATGCCGTATTTGCCGAAGAGCGGGTCTCATTGACAAACAATAGAAATGGAATATAATGAAAAAGATAGACATTCAGCGTGGAGGAGTTCTTTCTCACTGCGTTCGATGAAGGAGGATTTTTACGATGATTAAGATAACACTGGCAGACGGAAGTGTCAGGGAGATGGAAGACGGAAGCAGTGTGCTGGATGCGGCGAAGAGCATCAGCCGCGGACTGGCGAAAGAAGCAGTGGCCGCAAAGGTAAACGGAGAGATCCGGGGACTGGAGTATGTGCTCCCCGGAGACTGTACGCTGGAAATTCTGAAGTTTTCCGATGAAGAGGGCGCTCATACGTTCCGCCACACGGCTTCTCATATTCTCGCCCAGGCGGTAAAGAAGCTCTATCCGGAAGCAAAGCTGGCCATCGGACCGGCGATCGACAACGGATTTTACTATGATTTCGATCTGGAACACCGGTTTACAGAAGAAGATTTTGCCGCGATAGAAAAGGAAATGAAGAAGATCGTGGAATCCGGCCTCAAGCTGGAGCGGTTCGAACTGCCGAGAGCGGAAGCTCTGGCGCTTATGGAGGAAAAGAAAGAAGACTACAAAGTGGAACTGATCAACGATCTTCCGGAGGACGCGGTTATTTCTTTCTATAAGCAGGGCGATTTTACGGATCTCTGCGCGGGTCCGCACCTTTCCTCTACGTCTCCGGTAAAGGCGGTTAAGATTCAGAGTGTGGCGGGCGCATACTGGAGAGGTGACGAAAAAAATAAAATGCTTCAGAGAATTTACGCCACCGCATTTCCGAAGCAGAAAGATCTGGACGAGTATCTCGCGATGCTGGAAGAAGCGAAAAAGCGGGATCACCGGAAGATCGGCAAGGAGATGGACCTCTTTGCTATCTATGAAGAGGGTCCCGGCTTTCCGTTTTTCATGCCGAAGGGAATGGTGATCCGAAATGAACTGGAATCCTTCTGGAGACAGGAACACGTGAAGAGAGGCTATCAGGAGATCAAGACGCCTCTGATCCTCAACGAAGATCTGTGGCACAGATCCGGACATTGGGACCATTACAAGGAAAATATGTATTTTACAAAGATCGACGGGGCTGATTATGCCATCAAACCGATGAATTGTCCGGGTTCCATGCTGGCTTACAAGAGGAAGATGTACTCCTACAGGGATTTTCCGATCCGGATGGGAGAACTGGGCCAGGTGCACAGACATGAATTATCCGGCGCCCTTCACGGTCTGATGAGAGTGCGGACTTTCACTCAGGATGACGCGCATATTTTCATGCTGCCGGAACAGATCAAGGAAGAGGTCGCAGGAGTCATCGATTTTATCGATTATGTATACAGTCTTTTCGGCTTCACTTACCATATCGAACTTTCCACGAGACCGGAGGATTCTATGGGATCTGACGAAGAGTGGGAAATGGCGACGACTGCGCTGAGAGAATGTCTCGAAGAAAAAGGCATCGGCTTTGTAGTCAATGAAGGCGACGGAGCGTTTTACGGTCCGAAACTGGACTTCCATCTGGAGGACTGCCTGAAGAGAACGTGGCAGTGCGGTACGATTCAGCTGGATTTTCAGATGCCGCAGAGATTCGATCTCACTTATGTGGGCGCCGACGGCGAAAAGCACAGACCTGTCATGATCCACAGAGTAATCTTCGGTTCCATTGAGAGATTTATCGGTATTCTGACGGAGCATTTTGCCGGAAAATATCCTCTCTGGCTGGCTCCGGTACAGATTAAGCTTCTGACGGTTACGGAAAAATTCGCTCCGTTTGCGCAGGAACTGGCAGATAAGTGCGCGGCGGCAGGGCTCAGAGCGGAAACCGACGTGAGAAACGAAAAGATCGGCTATAAGATCAGAGAGGCGAGAAACGAGAGAACTCCGTATATCGTCACCATCGGTGAAAAGGAACTGGAATCCGGTCTTCTTTCCGTGCGTTCCAGCAAGGAAGGTGATTTGGGACAGATTCCGACGGATGAACTCATCGAAATGCTCAAAGAAGAAATCAAAACGAAAAAATGCTGAGCGGTCAGGCTGACCGGTTCGGCTGTTTTCTCCATGCCGCTCCGGGAGCAAACGGTGCGCAAAACGAAAGACAGCCGGTGAAAAGGCTTGTTGTGTGAGAGATGTCATACCCGATTCGCTTGTGAATCGGGTATGGTTTTTTTGCAGGAAATGCGGAAAGGAAAGCGGAATATGGCGAAAGGTATACGGAGATTGTTCGGCGACACCGGCGACAAAAATCCGGCGGAGGAAGAATGGCGCGGAGGCGTTTATCTGACGACGGTCACTTCCAGTTTTGAAGCGGATATTCTGGAATCAAAGCTGAGAGCTGCGGATATTCCCGTAGTCAGACGATATGAGGGCGCGTCGAATTACCTGGAGATCACTTTGGGATTCAACAGCGTCTATCCCATCGAACTGTATGTGCCGAAGGAGGCATTGACAGAGGCTGTGGAGCTGATTCAGCCTGTGCCTATCGAGGACGATTATATCGAGACGCGGGACGGAGAAGATATAGATGAAGAATAAAAGAGCGCAGAAAAGCAGGAGTTTTTCTGACAAATCAATGATGGAACGAATGCCGGAGAAGAAGGAAGAAAGACGTTGCCCTGCCGAAGGATCAGAGACCTCCCACGGGTCTGAAAGAAAACACGGAGAAAAAAAGAAACATTCCAGAAATTCCGGGAAGGAGGACGGACATCATTCTTTTGTGAACCAATCTCAAAGAGGGCAGAAAAAGAAAAAACGCCGAAAAAGCGGCATGGGCAGGACATACGGCAGAAATTTTCAGAGCGGAAGTGAGCTTTCCAAGACGATCGCAGAAAATGTTCCTCTGCAGAAACGGGAGAACACCGAGCGTGTCGTTACGGTAAAGGACGTGAACATCGGAGAAGGAATACCGAAAATCTGCGTTCCCATCGTCGGCAGATCTGTAGATGAAATTTTGAATCAGGCAAATCAGATTCTCTATTCCCCTGCGGATATCGTGGAATGGAGAGTCGATTATTTCCGCCGCAGCGATGACATCAAAGCTGTCTTATCAGCTCTGCGCAAGCTGACGGAGCGCCTGGAGGGACGCCCGCTTCTCTTTACTTTTCGGACGGCGGAAGAAGGAGGAGAAAAAGATATCAGTCGGCGGAGCTATTTGGCGCTGTATGAGGCTGTCATGGCGTCGGGATATGTCGATCTGGCAGATATCGAGTACAACCTGGGAGAGGAGGTGACGGGTCCGCTGACTTCTCTGGCGCGAAGCAGCGGTACAGCCGTTGTTTTTTCCTATCACGATTTTCGGAAGACTCCTTCGGAGGGAGAGATAATAAGGCGGCTGAACACCATGAAGGAACTGGGGGCGGATATCGCAAAGATCGCCGTAATGCCGCGAAGTGCGCGGGATGTGCTGACTCTTCTGTCCGCTACGGAAAAAATGAAACATCAGGAGAATCCGATTCCGATCATCACGGTATCTATGTCAGCAGAAGGGCTGATCAGCCGGATTTCCGGAGAAATTTTCGGATCTGCGGTGACGTTTGCTTCGGCGGGACGCAGTTCCGCGCCGGGACAGATCAGCGCGGATCAGGCGGATCGTCTGCTGCTCACGATACATCGGGGGTCGGATGAGAGCCGGATCAAGGGACGTCCTTGTGAGGGAAAGAAGAATGTGATTCTCATCGGGTTTATGGGTACCGGGAAGTCTACGGTAGCCAGAAAGATTTCAAAGAAAACCGGTATGAAAGTAAAAGAAATGGACGATATGATCGTAAAGCAGGAAAAAATGTCTGTCAAGGATATCTTTGAACGCTATGGGGAGGCATATTTCCGAGATGCGGAGACGCGGCAGACGAAAATCATATCTGAATCCTCCGGCGTTATCGTCTCCTGCGGCGGCGGGACGGTAATGAGACAGAAAAATGTGGATTATCTGAGAAAAAACGGAACGATCATCCTTCTTCAGGCGTCGCCTGATACCGTCTTCGAACGGGTGAAACGCGGCGGCGATAAACGCCCTTTGCTGAATAAACATATGGCCAGAGGTTTTATCTCCTGGCTGATGAAGAAACGCGATGAGGCTTACCGCTCCGCAGCTGATGTGATTATCTATACGGACGGCATGGATTCAGATCAGGTGGCGGACGAGATCATTCGGCTGATGAAACTTTAATACAGATTACAACCGGGATTTCTGCTTACGGAATCCCGGATTTTTTTGTGAAGCGGGAAGCTCTTGTTCACGGCAGGGTACTTCGTGAAAGGAAATACTGAAATGGAAATACCGGCATGAAATAAGTTACCGCTCCGCATTTCATTCGATGACGTTCTCATCGTTATAAACCGCAGAAAAAGTAAAACGGCAGACTGACTCTGATATTAAATGCCGTGTTGATAAGGACGTATGATTTTTCAGGAGCGGTTCGTGACTTTTATGATCTCCTTTTGGAAACCGGACGGGAATGGAAAAAAGATCGCGCCCGCCGGATTTTCGGCGGGCGCGGTTGTGCGATCGGTGTGTTCTCGTGATTTTGCGATTTCAAGAATGTTTGATTTAGTGCTGCTTGTTTTTCTGTCTGTTTTTCTATTTTTCTTCTGCAGCGGATGCGTCAGCTTCTGTCTCAGTAGTAGTGGTTACCGAACCTTCGGCTTTGGCGCCGGTGCCGGTGCCGGAGTCACCGTCAGTGATACTGAAACTGCCCTCTGTGCCGTCGGGAGTTACCGTAAAGTCTGCTTCATAGCCTGCATCTTCAGCCTGTTTTGACAGGGAAGAGGAGACTGTGCTTCCGTCTGCCATTTCCGCGTCCAGGCGGTCGCCTTTTTTCATGTGAACGGTGTAGGATCCGTCTTCGTTTTTCTGCATAGCCGCGTCGAGCTCTTCGCCGTTGATATAGATTTTTACCGCTTTGAACGGATTTGCGGTAGCGCCGTCCGTCGCGGCATAAGCGATGCCGGAGGTAGCTCCCACCAGAAGTGCGACGCTCATACAAGCGGCTGCTAATTTACTGAAGCGAATTGTTTTCTTTGCTTTTAACATTTTTTCTTCCTTCCTGATTACTGCTTCGGAAGCGTGGAGCTTCGAAAAAGCAGCCTTATATAATTCTCTGTTATTCTTCGTTCCAGACATCTGATAATCTCTCCTTTAAAGTTTTTCGCGCCCGCAGAAGCCGGGTGCGCACCGTGGGTTCTTTGAGTCTCAGCATTTCCGCGATCTCCCGGGTGCTGTAATCCTCGTAATAATACAGATGGACGATGGCGCGGTACTTTTTCGGCAGAGCCATGACCGCGAAAAACAGGTCGCTTTCCTCCGGTGTTTCGTACTGAAGCGACTCAGCGTACTCCTCCAGAGGCATGTTTTTCCTGAACCAGGACGAAATCGATATTTTTTTGCACTGATTGACAGCTACCCGCAAAAGCCAGTTTCTGACGTGTTCGTCGCTCTCAAATGTGCATTCTGTCCTGTACAGCTTCAGCAGCACATCCTGAACGACGTCGTCCGCATCCGAACTGTTTTTGAAAAAATTGAATGCGATGGCATATATGTTATCGCGATATTTTTCTGCGGCTGTCTCAAAGTCACTTCCTCTCAAAGAATGCTTTACCCCCTTTGCCGTCCGGAGATAGAGATTAATTCCGGACTTCTGAAATGCATTTCACTAATTATATCCCTGAGAAGGTCAAAATGTTTCACCGGCTGAAAAAAATTTTTGCATCTGTTTTTTCCTGCGGGCGGATCAAAATGAAAATATGGCGAAAACGGCGCTCCGGTAAGGGCCGACGAAATCCGCAGTTGCGAGATACCTGCTGCGGATCAGAGAGCTCTGACGCCGGCCGGCGGCAGGCGCAGACAGCGTTTATCACTTATGGTATGATAGCTTCAACTTAGCGATTTGCGAATGAAAGAAAGCAAGAGTTTAGTTGGACGAAGGAAGCTCTGTCCCTGTTTGCGGCGCATGCAGCGCAAACAGAGGAACGTCTGACTGAAGAATTATATCCGGCTGGGACCGGACAATTGCTGTATGAGTTTTGAGCGCCGCATCAAAGATACGGGCAAAACTTCAATGCAGATGTTTTCAAAATCTGTGATTTTGAGGAACATACTGCGACCTGTTCCTCGGACGGCAGGTGAGGCCGGGCAGGAAGAAAACGAAGACTGAGCCGTAGTCGGCATGGTATAATAAAGCGGATAGATTTTTTCTGTGAAAAATCATGGAAGGACAAAACAGAGTAAAGATCTGATTTGAAAGGAGTATTTTGATTATGGGACTTATCAAAGCGGCTTTTGCCGCCACCGGGGGAACACTGGCGGATCAGTGGAAGGAATTTTTTTACTGCGATGCTCTCGACAGCGATGTACTGGCGGCAAAGGGAAAGAAGAGGACCTCATCGCGCTCTTCCAATACCAAAGGCGACGATAATGTGATTTCCAGCGGCAGCGGGATCGCTGTAGCGGACGGACAGTGTATGATAATCGTGGAACAGGGGCAGGTGGTGGAAGTTTGTATGGAACCGGGAGAATTCACCTATGATGCTTCCGCGGAACCCAGTATTTTTGCCGACGGCGGTTCGATTCTCGATACTTTCGAGACTATCGGAAGACGTTTCACTTACGGCGGCGATACCGGGCGGGATCAGCGAATATATTATTTCAATATGAAAGAACTGGTGGGAAATAAGTTCGGTACGCCCAATCCCGTTCCTTTCCGGGTGGTAGACTCGAAAATCGGTCTGGACATCGACGTCTCTGTCCGCTGTTCCGGTGTGTATTCTTACCGGATTTCCGATCCTCTGCTGTTTTACACGAAAGTCTGCGGCAACGTGGAGCGGGAATATACCCGGGAGGAACTGGACGGTCAGCTGAAAGCGGAATTTATCAGCGCTCTGCAGCCGGCTTTCGGAAGACTTTCGGACATGGAGCTACGACCGAATCAGATTGTGAGTCATAACTCCGATCTGGAAAAAGCGATGAACGACGCGCTTTCCGAAAAATGGGGAAAGCTGCGGGGACTGGAGATCGTCAGTATCGCTCTCGGTTCGGTGACGCTGCCGCCGGAAGATGCGGAGCTGATTAAGCAGGCACAACGCACTGCGATTATGAGAGATCCGACGATGGCTGCCGCCGCTTTAGCGGGGGCTCAGGCGGATGCCATGAAAGCAGCAGCGGCCAATGAGGGCGGAGCGACGACTGGTTTTATGGGTATGGGCATGGCGATGAACGCCGGCGGAATTCATGCGGAAGATCTTTTCGCTATGGGGCAGCAGAGAGCATCCGGCGCCGCGACGGTACAGCAGTCTGTAAGGAGCGCGGGGAAAGGAGATTTTTCGGAAAACGAAAAAAGCGGAGGACTACAGCCGGGCGATGTCTGGACCTGCGGCTGCGGCGCGGTGAGCGGCAGTAAGTTCTGTCCGGAGTGCGGCGCCGCAAGACCGGAACCTGAGACACAGAAGGGCTGGATCTGCCGCTGCGGTGCGGAAAATAAAGGCAAATTCTGTACGGAATGCGGTGCAAAAAAGCCGGCGGAGGTGCTGCTGTACCGCTGCGATAAGTGCGGCTGGGAACCGGAAGATCCGGCAAAGCCTCCGAAGTTCTGCCCGGAGTGCGGAGATCCCTTTAATGAAGATGACGCCCGGTAAATGAAATAAATACGAAAAAAGGAGGGGATCAAATGGCAGAACTTCAGGAATTCAAGTGCCCTTGCTGCGGCGGAGCGATCGGTTTCGACAGCACGATACAGAAAATGAAATGTCCCTATTGTGATACGGAGTTCGATATCGAGACGCTGATTTCTTATGACCGCGAACTGAAAAATGAAAGACCCGAGGATCTGACATGGGAGACGCAGGCAGGCGGCCGGTGGCAGGAGGGGGAGACTGACGGTCTCCGTTCTTATATCTGCAACTCCTGCGGCGGAGAAATCGTTACGGATGCGAATACGGCGGCTGCCGCTTGTCCGTACTGCGACAGTCCGGTGGTGATGACGGAGCAGTTCGCCGGACTTTTGAAGCCGGATTTTGTGATTCCGTTTCAGATGGACGCAAAGGCCGCTAAAGCGGCTCTGACGAAACATTACAAGGGAAAGTGCCTGCTGCCGAAGGTCTTTAAGGATCAGAATCACATCGAAGAAATCAAGGGAATTTACGTACCGTTCTGGCTCTTTGACGCGGAAGCGGAGGCGGATATCCGCTACAGAGGGACGCGGGTTCAGACTTGGAGCGACAGTGATTACCATTATACGAGGACGAGTTATTATTCCATAAGGAGAGGCGGTACGCTGGCGTTTGAGAGGGTTCCGGTGGATGGATCCTCAAAGATGGCAGACGATCTGATGGAATCCATCGAACCCTTCGATTTCAGCGATGCGGTGGATTTTCAGACGGCTTATCTGGCGGGGTATTTTGCGGATAAATACGATGTAGATGCGGAGCAGAGCACCGACCGGGCAAACCTCAGAGTCCGGACCAGTACAGAGGATACTCTTGCTTCCACTGTCCGCGGGTACGCCTCGGTAATTCCAGAATCTTCCAGCATCCGCCTGCAAAACGGCAGAGCAAAATACGCTCTCTATCCGGTATGGCTTTTAAATACCAGCTGGAAGGGACAGAGATATACTTTTGCGATGAACGGCCAGACCGGAAAGTTCGCGGGAGATCTTCCGATGGACAAGGGGCTCTTCTGGAAGTGGTTTTCCGGGGTGGCAGGCGGAGTCAGTCTGGCGGCTCTGGCGATTTCTTATCTCGTATGGTTGTTTTAAGAGAGGGGGCGAAGACGTGAAAAAGAAGAAGACAACGGTAATTTTAGCGCTGTTTCTGTGTATCGTCACAGCGTTCCCCGTCTTTGCGGCGGGAGACTTGCCAAGACTTGTGGACGGAGCGTCCCTTCTGAGTCCTGAGGAGGCGGAGGAACTTCTCGGAAAGCTGGATGGAATCAGCGAACGGCAGCAGATGGATATCGTCGTAGTGACCGTAAATACGCTGGATGGAAAGACGCCGCAGGCATATGCGGACGATTTTTTTGATTATAACGGTTACGGTATCGGACCGGATCGGGACGGTATTCTGCTTCTGGTCAGTATGGAGGACCGGGACTGGTATATCAGCACCCGCGGGTACGGGATTACAGCTGTTACCGACGCCGGCCTGGACTATCTGTCGGCACGGTTTCTCGACGATCTGAGCGCGGGAAACTATCTGCAGGCATTTCTCACTTATGCGGAACAGTGCGATCAGTTTATCGCACAGGCGAAAACCGGGCAGGCTTATGATGTGGGCAATGAACCGAAGGAGCCCTTCGCCTGGTTAAAATTTATCGGAATTTCTCTGGCGGTCGGACTGGCGGCGGCGCTGATCGTCACAGGTGTGATGCGCGGTCAGCTGAAGTCCATGCGCGGTCGGACGAGCGCCGGCGATTATGTAAAGCGGGACAGCCTGAGGATTACGGAGAGCAGCGATATGTTCCTCTATTCTCATGTCAGCCGAACCGCGATACCGAAAAATAATTCCGGAAGCGGAGGAGGCTCAGGCGTACATATTTCCTCTTCCGGTGCTTCTCACGGCGGGGGAGGAGGCAAGTTCTGATCTCTGAAAATGAGGTGGCGGATATGCCGGATACGGACGCGTCGCAGTGCGGCTTTCACCAAGGGCAGGTACCGCTTTTATCTGCCGGCGGGAAAAGGATTGAGAGGATATGAGGATATTCAGAATAGGAAAGACAGAAAAAACACAGATATATTGAGAGTTTTAACGGCAAGGAGATGACAGAGTGAAAAAGATATTTAAGCGGCTGTTTGCCTCGGCGCTCATCGCCGTATGCGCATTAACAGCGATTCCGGTATACGCGGCGGCGCAGACAGAAGAGGTCCGGGCAGTCTATCTCGGGGTACTCGATTATGGTACAGAGACTTCCGCAAATAAAGATAATTTTATCCATCGGTTTTATGCCGATGGAGAGGAGATCCGTCTGCTCGTATCTTCTGAGGGCGATTATGCTGTTCAGAATGGATTGCAGGAAGGTTGTCTCTTATGACCTGACTCTAAAGAACAGCGAAGTGATTTCCGCAGTATCACCGAAAGCAGATGGAGAGGGAAAGACTACAGCCGCCGGCGAAAATCATGTGACGGTGGGAGGAAAAGCCTTTTCGTTTACAGAAATCTATGAGATATCTAATTAGTGTGCAGGAGCGGCGCAGGTTTTCAGAGTATCTGCAGAAGATCTTAAAGCGGGAGAGACGGTTCGGATTTACGGAGAGACGGTATGTCTCACTTTTGTGGCGGAGCCGTATCGCGCTCCGGTCAGCGGAACGCCGGGTCTTAAAACGCTGAAGAACCTTCTGGCGACTGCATTGGAACCGGTGGGTACGACGCTGTATGTCTACGGCGGGTCCTGGGACTGGCAGGATTCCTGTTCGGCGAATCAGGCGATGACCATCGGTCTGCCTCAGAGCTGGATCGATTTCTTTCAGCAGCAGGATGTCGATTATGATTTCAAGGCAGAGGATGAGGAACACAGCTATTATCCTTTCGGCGGATGGAATCAGTATTATTATACCGGAGCGGATTGTTCCGGATATATGGGCTGGACGCTCTACAATGTGATGCATACCGCCGACGGAACGGTATCGGAGGAAGATGGGTATGTGATGGGATCTACTTCTATGGCCGGAACGCTGGCGTCGAAGGGATGGGGTTCGCTGAGCCGAAATGACCGGGGTGACGGCGCTGTAATATCCGGGGAGTTCCGTCCGGGAGATATTTTCAGTCTGGGCGGTCATGTGTGGATGTGTGTCGGCGTCTGCGATGACGGTAGTATCGTATTCGTTCACTCCAATCCTTCCTCGAGCTGAAAGGGCAGCGGCCAGGGAGGCGTGCAGCTCAGCGCGCTGAATCCGCAGAACGATACGGATACGGACTGCGAAGCTTACGAGCTGGTCCAGCGCTATATGGCAGAGTATTATCCGGAGTGGAATTCCCGTTATGAAGCGGGGCTGCGCAGCTATCTGCAGTATGCTGTGTTTACCGATAACGAGAAATCCGGACGGTTCAGCTGGGATCTGCACGCTGTGCTGACAGATCCCGACGGTTATGCAGACCTGGGCGCCGCAGAGATTCTCGCCGATCTCTTCGGAGAAAAGGACGCGGAGTTTTCCGACGTCGCAGAAGATGCGTGGTATGCCGATGCGGTGCGGTATGTCTGTAAAAAGGGAATTATGTCAGGTACTTCCGATGCCACATTTAGCCCGGATCTGACGGCCAGCCGGGCGATGATCGTCACGATGCTCTATCGTCTGGCGGGTTCGCCTGATATCGAAGATGAAAACTGGGGCTACGCGTACGCCGATGTGGATGCGGAAAGCTGGTACGGCACAGCGGTCTACTGGGCGCGTCTCAACGGCATCGTCAGCGGATACAGCGAAGAGCGGTTCGGACCGGCCGACCCGGTCAGCCGCGAACAGTTTGCGGTGATGCTGTACCGTTTCGCACAGAAGCAGGGACTTGATGTGAGCGGAGAGGCGGACCTGTCCGGTTATGCGGACAGCGGCAAAATCAGCGGTTATGCTTTGAAAGCCGTGCAGTGGGCTAACGCCCGGGGAATCATAACCGGCACGGGCGCCTCCGTTCTCTCTCCTCAGGCAGAGACTGCGCGAGCTCAGGCAGCTGCGGTCTTTATGAGATTTTGTGAAAATACGAAAGAATAAAGCTCCGAGATTCTCTGATCTGCAGATTTCCCGCCGCGATGATGCAAATTACGGCAGGATGAAAGAAGTTTTAAAAATAAGAGCGAAAAACTCTCTCGGGTTTTTCGCTCTTATTTTTGTAGAATAAAATGACATATGCCTGATATAAAACGCAGCGAATCGCTGAAATCTCTCCTTCAGACCGGTGAGGGCAGGCGGTGTATCCGACAGGAGAAGATCTTTCAGCGTATCGTGCTGAAATTTCTCGCGGATTATTATAACACCGCGCCGGCCGGAGTTCCGAAAGAAGATCTTCAGAAAATTGTCGGGTAAGGGCGCAGCTTTGCGGAGATCGTTTACAGATTGCTGTGTCTTTTATCCGTATTTTTCCGCAGATAGTTTCCGATATTTGTGACGCACAGGAGCGCGGTCACCAGGAAAAAACCGGGAATCAGGATAATCCACCAGGACGCGGTCATCACGGCCTGTTCGGAAAGGGAGAGCATACTGCCCCAGGAGATCATTTTCAGCGGAAGTCCCACGCCGATAAAGCTGAGGGTGGATTCGGCGGTGATGGCGTTTCGGATGTTCATGACGATCATGAATAAAATTGAGGGCAGAAAGTTTGGCGTCAGATGCTTCCGCAGAATGTGGAAGAAGCCGGCTCCCATGGTACGTGCGGCGGCGACGTATCCGCTGCTGCGGATCTGGCGGACTTCGGTGCGGACGACTTTTGCGATTCCGGGCCAGCCGGTCAGACCGATGACGAGGGAGAGACTCAGGATGGTGGCCTCTCCCAGTGTCGCCTGAAGCAGGAGGATGATCAGCAGACTGGGAATACTCAGGATCAGTTCGGTAACGCGCATCAGAAGGGCGTCCAGCCACGGAGGCGCCAGACCGCTGAGAGCGCCGAAGATGACGGCGGTCACCGCAGCGACGGCTGCGGACAGAAATCCGATGAGCAGCGAGATCCGGCCGCCGTACCAGATCATGGAAAAGATATCCCGTCCGAGAAGATCGGTTCCGAAGAGAAATTCCGGGCTGGGCGGGAGATTGCTGTTGTCCAGATCCATAAAAGAAGGGTCTTTTGTCATGAGAAACCGGCAGAAAAGGCAGCCCAGCAGGATCGCAGAAAGAAGGAAGACGGAGATCAGAGGAAAGGATTTCGGATATCTGAACCTTCTTCGGAGGGATTTTTCCTTCGCAGACGGGAGAGCGGGGCGAATTCCTGCGAATGTGAAATCTTCATCTTCACAGCCTTCCGGGCGGTGAACGGCGGCATGGAGATCCGAGCTGTCGTCAGGGAATTCCTCCCCGCCGGTCTTTTTGAATATTTTGATCTGATTTTCATTTTTTACATTTTGCACATTGCTTTTTACAGTGTTATCTTGCATGGCATTGTCATCATCAGGTTTGCTGATACGTGACGTATCCGTGTTTTTTGTCATGTTGTTTTTCATGTTTCGTCCGCCGCTCCGGCGGCGGGCAGATGCGCCGTCTCTATTTTTTTCGATGTCGTTTTTCACGGTATCGTCACCCCGAACTTTTCTGACCTTCTCTCCGCGCGGATCCTCGGATCGATCTGTTCGATGATGATCTGGCTGAACATACTGCACAGGATCACGACGGCGCCGGACAGCAGGCAGAGAATCATCAGCAGATTATAATCCTGGTACCGGGCGCTCTCATAGGCCAGAGTACCGATACCGGGATAAGAAAAGACGGTCTCCACGATGTAGGTGCCGCCCAGGATATGGGGGACGGAAATGGCCATGATGCTCAGATAGGAAGGGACGGCGTTGCGCAGACAGTGGCGGAAAAGGATTTTCCTTTCGCTTAGTCCTTTGGATTTTGCGCAGAGTACATAGCCGGCCCGCACTTCTTCCAGGATCCGATTGCGGATCATATAAGCATAATACCAGAGATGACCGGTCAGGACGACGGTCAGAGGCAAAAGCAGATGCAGCATCCGGTCACCGGCACCGCCGGCTCCGCCTGCGCTGTAAGCGCCGCTGCTGGGCAGCAGCCTGAGCTGTACGCAGAAGATCAGAATCAGGAGCAGCGAGAGCCAGAATTCGGGAATACAGCTAATCACCGTCCCCATTCTACAGATGATCCGGTCGGGCCACCGGTCCTCAAACCAGGCGCACAATATTCCGAGAAGAAGCGCCAGAGTAAAGATGAGAATAAAACCCGTTCCTCCCAGAATCAGCGTATTTCCCAGCCGGCTTCCGATGACCTCCAGCACGTCGGTTTTATATTTGAAAGAAATGCCGAAATCCCCCTGCAGAGCGCCGGTCAGCCAGTGTTCGTACTGAACAATGAGGGGATCGTTTAAACCGAGCCGTTCTTCCGCCAGTTCGCGCTGCTGCGGACTCATCCGTTCGGCCTGATCTCCGTAGTAGGAGACCAAAGGGTCTCCGGGAGACAGGCGTGAGATACAGAAAACAGCTATCGAGAGCAGAAAGATACTGGCGGCGAAGATCAGTAATTTTTTCAGAAAGTAAAGAAGGATATTCTTTCTCACGTTTTTCTCACCTCCGTTCTGGTTTTGCCGTGAAGAATAGTCGTTATAGGAAAAAGGCAAATGCCGCAGAATGCGCGTTCTCAGATGCTGTTTTTCCGCTTTGCGTTTTACGGATTTTATCGGATATTGCAGGACCTTTCGAAGACCGATTCTCTCTGACAGGGAAAGAATACGAAGTGCTCCGGCGAATATTCTTTTAAGACGCCGCCGCGGATATCCTCCTGTGGTTCATAGATCTGCAGTTTCCTTTTTCTCTCGATGAGGGGATCCGGCCGGGGGACGGCGGAGAGAAGGGACTTCGTGTAAGGATGCAGCGGATTTTCGAATAATTCCTCAGAGGCTGCTGATTCGATCAGTCTGCCCCGGTACATGACACCTACCCGGTCGCAGAGATAACGGACGAGGGTCAGGTCGTGAGCGATGAAGAGAAGGGTGAAGCCTCGTTCCCTCTGCAGGCGGCGGAAAAGGTTGATAATCTGAGCCTGAATCGAGACGTCCAGTGAAGCTACCGGCTCGTCGGCGGCAAGAAATTCCGGATTCATGCTGAGCGCCCGCGCGATGGCCACGCGCTGACGCTGTCCCCCCGATAGTTCGGAAGGATATTTGTGAAGATAAACCGGATCCATTCCCACCGCTTTCAGCTGAAGTTCCGCTTCGCCGCGCAGACTGCCGGAGACCGGCCGGATCCGGTGGATAGACAGAGGCTCTGTGATGATGTTCTCTACTTTCATCCGCGGATTCAGGCTGGAGTCGGAGTCCTGAAAAATCAGCTGTCTGCGGCTCTGGAGGGCTTTTTTCTTCGCGGAGAACTGTTTTTCATCACAGATGTCAGTACCGTCGTAGAAGATCTCTCCGCGGGTTGGCTGCAGGAGATTCATGACGCAGCGGGCCAGTGTGGTTTTTCCAGAGCCGGATTCTCCGACCAGGCCGAAAATTTCACCCCGGCGGATCTGAAGGGTGACGTCATCCAGTGCGGCGACAGAAGTTTTTCTGGAAAGCGGAAAGCGATGCGTCACATGGCGGATGTCGATCAGCGGAGCTGCGGCTGTCATTTCGGAGGTTTCTGCAGGATTGGATCCCGAATTCACGGAGGAAGTGATTCTCCTCGCGTCCGTCGTCTGTGCCGCAGAAGATTTTTTTTCGGCGCTGTTTTCTGATTTTCCATAAAATGGATTTTGGAGGTGCGTACCGGCAGTGTTTTTCAAGTGAAAAACGGGAGGCGTGATTTTCGGCGCCCGCGGATCCAAAAGCCAGGTAGCTGCAAAATGGGTTTCACTGACGGGAAACATCGGGGGAGCTTTTTTGTGGTCGATAGTCAGGGCATATTCATTTCGGGGCGCGAAGCTGTCGCCTTCCGGCGGACGGATCAGCACCGGAGGCATGCCGGGGATCTCATACAGTTCTTCCCGGCCGTCGGAAAATGAAGGAGTGGAACGCATCAGAGCCCAGGTATACGGGTGGCGGGGATCGTAAAAGATCTCCTCTGCCGTTCCGATCTCTGCGATTTTTCCCGCGTACATGACGGCGATCCGGTCCGCTGCCCGGGCGGCTGCGCCCAGATCATGAGTGACAAGAATCATAGACGTCCCGAAGTTTTTCTGCATCTGGCGGAGAAGATCGAGAATCTGCGTCTGAATCGTCGCGTCCAGCGAGGTGGTGGGTTCGTCGGCAAAGAGGATCCTGGGACGGGAGGAAAGCGCCACGGCGATTGCCGCCCGCTGAAGCATTCCGCCGGAAAAATGATGGGGAAAGAGGCGGTACCGTTCCTCCGGATTTTCGATTCCCACCAGTTTCATCAGATGTATAACTTTCTTTCGGACTTGTTCCGCCGGCAATTTTTTGTTGTGAATGCGCACGGCTTCCGCGATCTGTCCGCCGACGGAGATCGTGGGATTCAGCGAAGTCATGGGATCCTGAAATATCATGGAAAACAGCGCGCCGCGGAGCTGTCTCATCTCTTTTTGGCTGTAATCTGTGATGTTCGCGTTGTTGACCTGTATCGTGCCTGTCTTGATGTATGCGTTTTTGGGGATCAGTTTCATGATGGTCCTGCAGAGGACACTTTTTCCGCAGCCGGATTCTCCGACGACGGCCAGAATTTCTCCGGGTTTCAGAGAAAAAGAGACGTCCCGAAGAGCTTCGATCTCGCCGTCAGGAGTGTGGAAACTGACCGATAGATTTTTTACTTCTAAAATATTTTCTGTATTTTCCATAGCTGTGTTCTCTGCAGCAATCTGCTGTAAATCGTAAAGTTGTGAAAGACCATGCCGGTTTTTTGTCTGCCGAAATTCATATGTTTATTCCGAAATGGTCCAATCTGCCGCGTTCCAGAAAATGCCCACGCCGTGATGTCCCATCACGGTGTCTTCATCGATTCCACGGATGGAGGAGTTCGCTACATAACTGGCGTCGATGTAGCAGAGAAAAGCGAAGGGGGGATCCTCTGCCAGAACTTCCTGAAATCTGTCATAGGCTTCCGCTCGTGCGGCGGTATCGTCTGTCTGACGCGCCCGGAGCAGATAACGGTCCGCCAGATCGTTGGAATAGCCGGAGTAGTTAGCTCCTTTGCCGGTGCCGAAGACTTTATATGTATGATCGTCCGCATCAAAGGGACTTCCCCAGCCGATGAGATAGGCCATCTGACCATCCCAGTCCACTTGGGTGGGGATATCCACGGTGACGTCGATTCCCACGGAGGAAAGCTGTTGCGCGGCGATCTGAGCTATATCGATGCGGACCTGATCACCGGAACTCACACTGATGACGAAGCCGACTTTTTCTCCGTTCCGGTGGTAGAATCCGTCATCTTCCATTTTACAGCCGGCATTTTCCAATATCTTGCGGGATTTCTCCGGATCGTAATCGTAATGGTTGATATCCTCGTTGTTATAGATATTGCGCTGCAGCGGGCCGTAGGCGGGAATCCCCTGACCAAGGAGGACGGCGTCCACGATGGCCTGACGGTCGATTCCATAACAGACAGCCGGGATCAGATCTCTGTTGTTCTGCCAGTATTCGTTTTTAAAATTGAAGAGGATGCCCCGGTAATCGGAAGTCTGCATGTGATAGCGGGTAAAACCGCTTTCCTCAGCGAAAGTCTGCGCGTCTTTCGGCGTCAGGAGAGCCATATCCAGTTCACCGGAGCGCAGCTGCATCGCTTTCGCATTGTCGTCCGGTACGATCTTGAAGATGATATTTTCGATATTCGGCATTCCTTTGAAATAGTCTTCATTTCTGACGAGAGTGATCGACTGGCCTTCCTCCCAGCCGGCCAGACAGTACGGGCCGGTGCCCATAGGATGACGAAAAAAGTCAGAAGTCTGCATGTCCTCTCCCTTCAGCAGGTGTTCCGGGAGAACCGGCATAGTCATGTAGTCCAGAAACGCCGCGTTAGGAGCGGAGAGGCGAAAGGAGACCGTGTGAGCGTCGATGACGGTAATCTCTTCTACATCTTCAAAATTCGCAGCATTTTCAGAGCCATTGGAGGGATCCATAATCGCTTCGATGGTGAATTTTACATCATCGGCGGTGAAAGGTTCTCCGTCGTGCCACGTTACATTTTCCTCGAGATGAAAAGTGTAGGTACAGGAGGAGCGGTCGAATTCCCAGTTTCTGGCGAGACCGGCGACGACTTCGTTATCTCCGTTGTGTGCCGTGAGACCGTTGAAAAGCAGGAGGTTGATCTCACCGTGTTCATCCATGGCCGGGTTGATCCTGGTGTAGTCGCCGCTGCCGTAGACGAGCGTGGAGGTGTTTTCTGATGACAGGGCTTCCCGGGAAGCCGCCGGATGGTTTTGGCCGCAGGCGGACAGGAGCAGCAGCATCGTCAGCAGTGTCGCTGCGGCGGGCAGAATCTTTCGTCTTTTTTTCTCTTTCATATCTCATTTTTCCTTTCTCGTTTGTGACATCGGGACTGAACTCTCGCAGATCTGCCGGATTCGCGTTCACAGTTGATTTTCATGTAATATTGAAAGTAGTCTGTCTTTGACGGATCTGAACGACTGCGGATCACGCTGAAAACCGGAAATGGAATCCGCTGACCGCGATCAGCTGTTTTGCACCGGAACGCAGGCCGACGGCATCCGGGCGGGACAGCTGCAGCCTGTGACAAGAAAAAAGGCATATGATTTTTCTTCTGAAAAATCATATGCCTTCACAGCATAAATCTCGGATCGGTTTTCGGGCAGATGGTTTCCGGGCGCAGTCAGCGCTGTTTTTATGCAAGATGCAAAACGCTGAGAATACAGGATTGACGCCTTTCGGGGATTTCATCGGCAGACGGGTCTGCGGCTGCGCGGCTCTTCGGAGCCGAAGAGCCCGCTTCGTGCGGGCATGTGTATGATGTTGCTTTGCCGCTCTTGGAAATCTTTGTCCGCTCGTTCTATACCGGAACTTACAGATTATACCGGCAATGGGACGCGCTGTCAATCCCGCGGCGTATTTTGTTTTTCCGGGGAAATCCGGTTAAGAACGGGTAATTTCTTTCACCGCCTGCTGGACGAGGGTGGAGAGATTCAGATCCTGAACACCTGCGACGATGTTGTCGCAGTGATTAATGGGAATTAAAATGCGTTTCGCAGAACTCTGACCTACGGACAGAGCCATTTTCGGAGTGATCTCACCGAAGAGGGCGTCGGCGATGACGATGCCGACGGGGCCCATGATGATGTCCGCTTTGCGGCATCCTGTGACGACGGCATTTTCCCCGGTAGCCGCGTTGTGCGCTCCCGCTTTCAGCATTGCTGATGTAGCCGCGCTGTTGGCCCCGACAGCTGTGATTACCGCGTCAGGCACATTTTTTCTGACGGCGGATACCAGAGCTTTTCCGATTCCGCCGCCCTGAGCGTCGATGATTAATATGTTCATTGTTTTATATCCTCTGTTTTCTTTCCGTATGGCGGCAGTCCGGCGAGGGCTCCCTGGGACAGCTGATCTGGCGTTTTTCTCCGATGCGGCGGAAAGCAGGAACCGGCGTCCGCCCCATTATAGGACGAAAAATATCAGCATAAATTATGTACAATTATATTCCCGGAACTTTTTTCTGTCAAATCGCAGAAACCGGGAAATTTCAGAAAACGGGAGGAAAAAACGCGCCGCTCTCTGAAAAAACTCTCAGGAGCGGCGCAGGAGATTTGCCCTGCTGCCGAGGGCGGATTTTACGTCAGGACAATTTCTTTTCCAGAACTTCTTTCGGCTGAAATCCGATCATTTTTTCCTTTTTTTCTCCGTTTTTGACGATAAACAGCGTCGGAACAGACGCGACTTCCCATTCTCTGACGAGATAGGGATTTTCGTCGATATCTACTTTTACGATGGTATAGTCGCTGCTTTTGGACATGTCTTCGAGAATCGGAGAAAGCATTTTGCACGGACCGCACCATGTAGCGAAAAAGTCTACGAGAACCGGTTTGTCGGACTGCAGAACCAGTTCGTCAAAATTACTGTCGTTTGCCTGTAAGATTGCCATAAGATTTTCCTTTCTTAAATTACTGTGAATCTCGGAATGGTATAATTTATCGGAATCCCCGGAAGGCGGCGGGGAAGAGATGGGTTGCCGGCGGCAGAAGTTCGCTGGATGTTATGGTCACGGCTGAAGCCGCAGATCGGAAAAAGCCTGTTGTGCCGCGACAGCGCCGTCGTTTGCCGCGGTAACTACCTGGCGCAGCGCTTTATCTCTCACGTCGCCTGCGCCGTAGAGTCCGGGAACAGAAGTCCGCATCCGGTCGTCGGTTATGAGATAGCCGGAATCGTTTAGGACGTCGAAATCTTTCAGAAAACCGCTGATGGGATCGGCGCCGATATAAGGGAAGACGCCTTTCACATCGAGAAACTGCAGGCGGCCTGTCTGTGTGTGACGGATGATCAGGCCGGTGACTCTCTTTCCGTCGTCTTTGATTTCCGTGGGAACGGCGTTTTGAATGATCTCGATTTTCGGATTCTTTTGAACTTTTTCTACGGAGATCTGATCGCCTCGAAACACATCTCTGCGCATGATGAGATAGACCTTGTCCGCTGATTGCGTGAGATAATCGGCTTCTTCCAGAGCGGAATTTCCCGCCCCGATAACGGCCGCTGTATCGCCCCGGATGAAAGCGCCGTCGCAGACGGCGCAATAGGAGACGCCCCGACCGATATTTTTTTCCTCACCGGGGATGTTTAAGAGCCGCTCTTTTGTTCCCGCGCCGTGGTTCATCGGCTGGACTAACGTTGTCTATCAGCTTCATTTCTAT
>CAJLHL010000022.1 GCA_905206455.1 uncultured Eubacteriales bacterium | reverse complement strand
ATTGTATACATCGTCTTCACCGAATGTTGCAAACTCTTCGTTGAAAAGAGAATACTTCGATTTAGAAGCTACAGGAACCGCGCTGCCTTTGTAAAGTTTCATCTTTACCACGCCGGTGACCACGTCCTGTGTGGAATCCACAAAAGCGTCGAGGGCGTCTTTCAGCGGAGTAAACCAGAGACCGTCATAGACCAGCTGAGCGTATTTGAGGGATACCTGATTCTTGAAATTCATCGTATCTCTGTCCAATACCAGTTTTTCCAGATCCTGGTGCGCCTTGAAAAGAATCGTACCGCCCGGAGTTTCATAAACGCCTCTGGACTTCATTCCCACGAGACGGTTTTCGATGATATCGATGGTACCGACACCGTTTTCGCCGCCCATCGTATTTAATGTCTCCAGGAGTTCCACAGAATTCATATCTCTGCCGTCGAGAGCTACCGGACAGCCTTTGTCGAAGGTGATTTCCACGAACGTCGGCTGATCCGGAGCCTGTTCCGCAGGAACGCTCATCACGTGAATATCGTCCAGATGCTCATTCCACGGATTTTCCAGATTTCCTCCCTCATGACTGATATGCCAGATGTTCTGGTCACGGCTGTAAATCTTTTTCAGCGTCTGGGAGATCGGAATATTATGCGCTTCTGCATAAGCGATACAGTCTTCACGGGACTTGAGATCCCACTCTCTCCAAGGCGCTACGATCTTGAGAGAAGGATCCAGCGCGTGAATACTGGATTCAAAACGAACCTGATCGTTGCCCTTTCCCGTGCAGCCGTGAGCGATGGCCACAGCGCCTTCCTGATGAGCGATTCTGACCAGTTCCTTCGCGATCAGCGGACGAGCGAAGGAGGTGCCCAGCAGATAATCGTTTTCGTAGACAGCGCCGGCCTTTAACGTAGGCCAGATGTAATCTGTCACTAATTCCTCAGTGACATCGACGATATATGCCTTTTCCGCACCGGTAGCGTAGGCCTTCTTTTCCACCGCGTCGAAATCCTCTTCCTGGCCTACGTTTACGCATACCGCGATGACGTCATAATTGTAATTTTCCTTTAAATATGTGAGAATAACCGATGTATCCAGTCCACCGGAATATGCGAGAACTGCCTTTTCCTTAGCCATGTTAAAATACCTCCAAAATTCTTCTTTTTGATAGATAGAGTATATCACAGGTATTTTTTCAATTCAACGGGTTGTTTATAATTATTCATTTATTTTTATATTTATACATTCAGTGTATCTCTGCAAAATTTATCTCCTCTGCGTTCCCGTTTTGAAAGAGTTCAGCGCTTCCGTCTCTCCGGACAAGCGCTTCGTCATCACACAGAAAAAACTCCGCCGTTCCGCGTTTTCCGCCGCATATTTCATCGATGTTTTCCGGTTGATCCGCATACATAAAAAAGCCGTAAATTTCGGTAAAATTGTAATTTACACCCGACGCAATCCCACATATAATGTGCTTTGAGAAAAGATACCGCCGAGAGAGCCGGCCGATCGCTTTTCCCATGTAACTTACCCCTGAGCAAAGAAAAATAACGGAGGAAAAAAACAAGCTCAAATGAAAAAAGAATATCTCTTCGCAGGAGGTGCCGTAATCTGCTGGAGCAGCGTGGCGCCGATCACAAAACTGCTGCTCAACGATATGTCGAGCACGACAGTTCTCTTTCTGACGACAGCCATCGCTTCGCTGTCACTTTTCGGCTACAATATCGTCCGGGGCAACCGAAAAGCGTTTGCCGCCTTCCGGCCGGCAGACTACCTGCGATTATGCGTCATGGGATTTATGGGATTTTTCGTCTACAACGCCGCTTACTATTACGGCCTTACTCTGCTGAGCGCACAGGACGCCTGCGTCATCATCTATCTTTGGCCGCTGGCGACAGTGATTTTTTCCTGTTTTATCCTGAGGGAACGTTTTACCGCGGCAAAACTGACCGCCGCTCTGCTCTCTTTCGCCGGCGCAGCTGTAGTGGCTACGAAAGGCGATTTCGGCAATCTGACAAATATCGATTTTCGGGGTGTGCTTCTGTGTCTCCTCGCTGCGGTGAGTTACGGTCTTTTCAGTGCAGTCAATAAAAAATACGACTATCCGCAGGAGCCGGCGATGGCCGTCTACTTCGCCGTACCAGCTGTTATCTCCGGCATTTATCTGCTCTGCACGAAAACGCCGATCCACCTGTCCGGTGTGCAGACTGCGGGGATTTTATGGATGGGTGTCATCGTCAACGCGGCAGGTTATCTGATCTGGTGCATCGCCATCAACCGGGGAAACACGGCGAAAATTTCAAACCTGGCCTATGTTACGCCGTTTCTTTCCATGATACTGTCCTGTATCATCCTGAAAGAGCCTTTCAGCGTACCGACGCTTTCAGGTCTCGTTCTGATCATTCTGGGCATCGCCGTCCAGATGAAGGGAAAATCCCCCGGAAAAACAAAGAGATAAGATCCCGCCGCATATGTAAAAACCATATACAAAACAGGGAAAGACAAAAGAGGGAGACAATGAAAAATCATTGTCTCCCTCTTCTCTTTGCGAAAAGAAAGATCCGCCGGGAACACCGGACGTCGGATTTCCGCTACTTTCTTATCCCGGCAAAGAAGCCGGATCGTTTTTCTCCGCTCCCGATCATTCCTCTCTGTCATCCGCATTTCCGGAGGTAACGTTCTGTCGTTCCTCTTTTTTCGCCCCTGTATCCGAATCGTTTCGCTCGTCCTCCCGTTCCGTTTCCGCAGGTCTCCACGCTCTGCCGAACTGAACATCCTTAAACAACGCGGTGAGCCCTGTGATCTGCTTCAGCCTCAGGATCTCATCTCGATCCATTCCCAGATGTTTTGAAATCCATGCGTCCGATCTGCCGAGCTCATGCAGTTCCATGATAATATTGCTCATCAGATCCACATTGTGGGTCCCGCGGGCGCGGTTGTGACGGATCGTGCTCACCATGCGGTAATCGATCGATTTGTCGATTACACTGACCGGCAGCATTCCCTGTTCACGTTCATAGATATCCGGATAATCCAGCATAATGCGATAGCGGTGAAAACCGTCCACCAGAATGTACTTATCCCGCCCACTGTCATAATAACAGACCACCGGCATGGTATAGCCATCGTGTTTGATGCTGTCATACAATAATTTCAGCTCCGGAGGAGCGATGGAATTCGGGTTGTAGGTATTCGGCTCGATTTTCTCGATAGGAACCGCCGTCACACTATAAACAGGACTCTTATACGCCATTCTTCTTCACCACCTGTCCGTATTTTTCTTTTAGAACACCGATCTGCTGCCGCTGCTCCCGCGTCAGGTTAAAGCCCATGAAACGGCAGGTATGATCGTTTTTTAAAATACAGTAACACATGCGCTTCCAGCTGGGAATGTCTCTCGTCGTCCGGATATCGTCAGTATCGTCCGGAATCGGCCCCAGAAACACCACCCGGGAATTCTTCATCACGGTATAGTTGGAAACACCGTTGCGCCGGATCTGGTAACCGTGATCCAGCAGCTCCTGAATCGTCTCCTCTTCCAGTCCGCCTCCCACGTTGCGCCAGAAATCGATGGACGTCTGAAACTTCTTCACATAATTTTTCTGCAGCCGCTCCGGAAGCGTATCCAGCAGAAATTTCGTGTAAGATTCCCAGGTATGTCCCTCTGGCAGAGAGAGCTTCCGATAAGCCATGGCCTTGGTTTTACCGTAGATAGCGCCGAAATTAGCCCCCTGTACCCGGCCCACCAGCCGCGTCCAGATCTCCGGATCGATCACCCGATAAAGATTCAGACTGTCTTTTGCAGAATCGTTAAACGGCGAAGCTACCCGCATCTGACTCGGTTTCAGCCCCGCCATATAATAGAGATCATATAATCTGTTGTAATCATATCCGAAAAGAGCATTCGCATGCCAGATGTCGCTGATCGACCAGTCGTAAAGAGGGGACGCCGCGTAAGTGTCCTTAAACTGCTTGGAAATCCAGCATTTTCCACGATAACCGTGTTTCTTGTTGAGAATACCGCTGTAACGCTGAAGAGACTCGTCTGCCCGCGTTCCCAGCAGGCAGACAGTCTTTTTGTTGCCGTGAGAAATCCGATACCAGCGGCTGAACTGCCGGGCCAGATCCTTCTGCGGCATCCGGTAGCGGTAGGTGGTCACGGGGTTATTCTGCAGATTGATCACATAAGGGTGTTCCGGCATGTCCCGTACCCAGAGCTCCTGTTTCGTATCATCCCAGGGATACCAGTACATCTGATAATTACTGAAACAGGTGCGCGTCTCCATCGGCAGACAGACCCAGTACAGATCGATCAGGGGATCCTCCTCCAACCGGACAAACGTATTTTCCACGTACTGAGTCGTAACAGTGTACTGCGCTTCGAAATCCTGATGAAACACGCCGATACGTCTGTGAGGATAATATTTTCTGCGGAAATCCAGTAACATATTCAGCAGCAATCCGCTGTCTTTTCCTCCGGAAAAAGAGACAAAGATATTGTCGAATTCGCTGAAAATAAAATGCATGCGGTCCAGAAACGCTTCATAGACATTTTGATCTGTGTATTGCCGAATCATCGTACTGTTCATATCTACTCCGTCCTATGCTGAAAATATTTTTGCATCATAAATCTGTTTTTTTCGCTTCTCTCTGTCACGGTAATCCAGCCGACGTCCGTTTCCGGCCGGCCGCCGCAATACCGAAGATGATATTATTTGTAAGCATAAACTTAACTATTTATTTTAACACATTTCTCTCCGATTCAGCAAATAAAATGCCCCTGTCCGCATGAAGAAAGGGCGTTCTATGGAGTCTGACAGACATTTTCAGGAACACATATTTTACAGAAAGTCCGGCAGAAAATCAAATTAAGACGAAAAGGGAACGAAACCGTGAAGGCTTCGTTCCCTTTTCTGTTTTCCCGTTTTTCCGTTTATCCGGCTTCGTCTTGCGCCGTTTCGATTGTATGTGATTTACGAAAATGCACACAGACGCTTTTTTGTAAATCTGCGCATATTGCCCCAGATATACTTGACAGAATCAAATGTCTTCGCTTCGCTGTCTAACCTTCGAGTTCAGACCAGTCGCGAGGCTCTTCGATTTTCGTCCATTCTTCAAATTCTTCTGTCTCCGGACGTTCATAATCGTGAGAGTTTGTCGCTTCCTGGATCGCCTCATAGTACCAGTCGGACGGAAGGTTGTCGGACCATGTCACCATATCGTCCAGCATGCCTTCTACATCCACCGCACGTTCGAGAACCCGGTTGACCAGAGTCACGACTTCCGCTCTCGTGATCGCGTTGTCCGGCATATAACTTCCGTCAGGATAACCGCTGACCCAGCCTTTGTTGTAAGCGGAATTGATGTAATCTTCCGCCCAGTGACCTTCGATATCGGTCAGCTTGCTCGTACCGGAAGTCAGATCGTCGAACTTCGCTGCGATGACAGCTAATTCCGCACGAGTGATATTCGCGTTCGGACGGAAAGTACCGTCAGGATATCCCGTAAGAATACCTGCGTTCGCCAGCGTGGAAATCGCGTTGTTAAACCACTGATCTCCGGATACATCGCTGTATTCGTTCGTCTCGCTCCAGAATTCATCGCGGGATTCGTCGGTCAGCAGACGGAAGAAGATCGTCGCAACTTCCGCTCTCGTGATCTTGCCGTTGGCTCTGATTGTACCATCCTGATATCCGATGATATAGGCGTAGTGATCGCCCTTTTCCAGTGCCGGCTTCGGAGGCGTTACGGTACCGCCGCCACCGCCGCCACCGCCGGAGGACTGCTTGGTAGCTTCGATAGTCACCGTAATGTTGCCGGTAATGTTTTCTAAAGTAAACTTACCGTTTCCATTCGCAATCAGCTTAGCGGAATTTTCATCATCTAACGACGGTGTTCCGAGAATATAACCGCTAACTGCAGAAGCGATAAAGGAGAAGTCACTCTTGCATGCAACGGTAATCTTTCCTTCTTCTCCGCCCTCGATAGGAGTCTTCTCTTCATCTGTTTTCGTCGCACTTGCATTCTTGTAGATGAATGTGATCGTATGATCGTCAACGTCAGGAGTTTCATCGCCTGTCGTCGTCCACTTAGCGTACAGTGTGATGTCGTCTACGACTTCACGCCCGAAATCATACTCAGTGTTCAGCGTGATATCCTCATACCACCCTGCAAAAGTATGTTCTTCATACCAGCGATTTTCGGCATAGATTGTCTCCGGATCTAAGTCCTCCGCCTTTGAACCTGCGGCTATCGATACCTGATAGTTATCCATGTCAGGAGCGTTGAAAACATACGTCACTTTCGGACCCTTCTGCGGATCGAGGCCGTCCAGCGTATTGGTGATTGTGTAGCCGCCGGTCTGCCTGTCTATCATCGCAGTATAGCCAGCCGGGACGTTCATCTCTTTGACGGTGTATTCGCTTTCCTCTCCAGATTTATCGCTCTTATACACAGGAAGATTGTCAAAGGTGTGTGCCCAGGTATCATCATCTCCTCTGAGTTCAGCGACGGCTTCCGCCGTGCCGTCACGATACAGCTGAACGGTGATGCTGTCCGGGCGATTTCCGAAACCGCCGTCAACCCAGATCTTCTCAACCTTTACTTCCGCTGTAGCGTCCAGGGTGCTGTCCATAATAATAACACTGTCGTTTGCACCGATCGTCATGACGCCGAAATCGTAATCAGCGTTCAGACCGGTATCCTCTGTTATGTCTCCCTCAATGGAACTGCCGTCGATACTCCTTACCTTTGCAGTGTAAGTCTTATCCGTGTCCAGTCCTGTCCAGGAGCAAGACCAGATACCGTTCGCATCTGCCTGAACCATCTGCAGACCCTGGATTTCGTTTCCGTCCTCATCATACAGCTGAATACCGATACGCTCCGGACGGATACCCGCGGAATCGTTATCGTCATTCCACTCGTAAATCAGCGTGATGTCCCGGGTGTCTTTATAAGTGTTTGTGATCGTCGTTTTAGAGGAATCTGTCGTCCAGTCGTATGTAACGCTATAGTGTTCCGCTGCATCTCCGTTCACTTCAGTTTCCACCGCGTGATAAGTAACCGGCTGTCCGCCTTCGTACTTAGGAAGACCATTCCAGGTATGCGTGGAATCTGTCTGGTTCAGAGTAACAGCTGTGGTATCTTTCACTTTTTCACCATTGCCCCAGACTTCTACGACAGCGGTGGAATCTGTCGGTACCGTACCGTTATTGCCGGTCAGTTCCTCGTGATTCCATACTTTTTCGATACTGTAAGAAACAGTTTCCGGTGTGTGCGTATTCGTTATTTCAGCGGTTCCATCCGTTACTGAGACGGTTCCATCCGGCGTTTCTGTGCCGGAAGACCGGATGATATAGCCGGATTCGCCGTCGCGCTGATTAACATTTAACGTCGTGCTGTCCTCTCTTACAGTGTAAGTGATCGGCTCACCGTCCTCTGTCCTCATCGGCAATCCGCTCCAGGTATAGCTCCAAGTAGTACAATTATGGTCGTCTTTTCCCATCAGAACGCCGCTGTCCACTGTGAGATCGAGGATCTTATCATATGACGTTCCATCGGAAGCGATCAGGGTTACTTTGACACTCGCCGGACGGATACCGTCCTGATTCTGTGCATCCTCCCAGACGAGTGTTACCGTTGCGGAAGTCTCTTCATAGTCCGGAGTTCCGTTCCCATTGGCATCCTGCAGCCATACTGCGTAGAGGGTGATATTTTTATTGACTGTAATCGTCTTATTTTCCGTATCCGGTCCATACAATTTCACAGCTTTCAGCTGATCTTCCGAGGTGATCATTCCAGTCGTCTCTGTAGACCATCCCGCGAAAACGGCTCCGGCGTACGTCGGCAGCGGTTCTCCTGCAACAGTCGTCTCAGGGTTTGCAGGTTCTACTCTAACAATCCCGGGAACGTCTCCGATTCCTCCATTTGCATCATAACTCAAATGATGTATATCTGGAGTATAAGTGTTCGTTACAGTCACTGTCACAGCTTTATCCTGATTCAGCGAAACAGCGTTGTCCGATGTATGGCTGTATGCAGCTTCATAACCTGACGCCGTGCCATTCTCAACGACATAATATCTCACCTGCTTGCCGTCTTTTGTAAGAGGCAGTCCCTCTTTTGTGACACTCCAGATATCGGCATTTTTATCCGGCTTCTCAATTGTAACCGTATAGAATGTGTCCGCATTTTCAGCGTCATCTACGACGCCAAAAATTGTAAAAGATACGTTTTCCGGACGTGAAGTATCCTTATAATCGTCATCGCCGGACCATTTCTTCTCGATTGTCAGACTGCCCGTGGCAATTGAAGTACCTTCCAGCGTATTTACAATCTCGCTGCGGGCAATTCCGTTCAGACCGATATCTGCGTATCTTTCAGAATCTCTTTCTTCATACTGTACATATGCGTCCGGTATCTCATTTTCATACGCAGTATACGCAATCACACTGCCGTCAGCATCGCACTTCGGAACATTCGTCCACGTATAAATCCACTGATTTTCATTGTCCGGATCTATACTGATGCCGGCCGCCTTGATGCCTTCATCCGGGCTGCTCTGATCTCCGTTTGTCTTATACAGACGAACATTCAGTGGATCGGCATTGCCCTCTGCGAGATTCGGCACTTGCGGACGGTTGTTTCTGCCGTCTGCATCATTCCATACCTTGGTAACAGTAATCTCCTCATATACTTCCTGTTCAAAAGTATTTGTGATCGTTTTATCCCCAGATGCGCTGTCGCCCGTCAGAGTCAGCGTCGTCTTATCCGCTTTGTAATTCGGTACATTCGACTCTGTTACGGTATAGACGTACAGATTTCCATTCTGATCGTATTTGTCCAGATTGCTGTAAGTTACGGTATAGGCATTACCTTCTTCCACAATCTGAGAACGGGTATAGACGATCTCCGGATCTCCATCCGCAGCGCTGCGTTCCAGCGTCAGATAGCGGCCGTAGCTGCTCGTCTCCGGACGCGCGTCGGAGTGTCCATCATCCTCCCAAACCTTCGTAAAGCTCAGGCTGATCGGTTTCGCTTCGTAAGACAGAGTGAAAGAATTGGAATAAACCGTATAATCTGTCATCACCGCAGTATACGGATCGATCGTATTTTCGACAACCCGCACACCGTAATCCAGCTGCACTCCGTCCGCATACTGAGGCAGTCCCTTGATCACGAGAGCTCCGTCTTCCCAGGCTGCGCTCACTCCTTCCGGAAGAGAACTTCCCGGAGCCTTACCGGCACTGATGATGTCACCATTGCTGTCCAGCTTCAGCTCAATAAAATATTCCTTCTGGTCGTTTTGAGAATCCACAAGTCTGACCTGAAAACTCTCAGGGCGCTCGTTATCCCGATTCCCGTGATCGTCCCATTCGAAGTCTACCGTGTAGTTTATTGTCGCCGGCGTATGTGAGTTTTTCAGCATAATCAAACCGCTTTTTCCATCAGCAGGCATCTCAGGATATACTGTCACACCGTTTTCAAGCTGCTTACCTTCGACACCTTCAACTGATACACTATATCCTTTTACCGCATCCTCCGAAACATAGTACGTAATCAGTTTTCCATTCTCATATCTCGGAAGATTTTCTATCGTAACAGAATCGTCATCCCCGGCTTTTTGTGTCGCGAAAGACCGAACAGCGGTAATCTCACCTGCTTCGCCGGCCTTCTTATAGAGCATGCCGCTGATGCCGCTTTCCGGCCGGATACCGTCCTGATCATCTTTATCAACCCAATCCTTCTTAATAGTCAGATTCACAACTTCCGGCGTATACGTATTTGTGACAAACACATAGCCTTCGATGTCAGTGGATGTCTCAGACGTATATCCCGCAGGCACCCCAGACTCCGCAGCGCTGTATGTTACACTGCTGCCATCGATTGCCTTCGGAAGATGACTCCACGTACAGCGCCAGTCATCCGCTTCAGAAACCGTAATTTCCTGATTCTGGCCGTCCAGTAACTGTTCATACTGATCCGGCGTCGCTTCCTCAGCGCCTATCATTGCCTTCAGCTCAAACGAAACGTTCTCCGGACGGTTTCCGTCCTGATCATCGCCGTCGTCCCAGACTTTTACAGCGGTAAGAGCCGTCTCCTCTACGCTGGAGTAATTTGTAACCGTCGCCTTATACCCGGTAATATTCTCCTGATCATCGCGAATCGTCTGATAATCTGTGAGGGCGGTGAAATTCTTTGCCGCATCACCGGTTTCCACCGGTGTATAGGAAATCGGCTGCCCCCCGGCGCTGTTCTTCGGAAGCGTCAGAATTTTGCTCCATCCCTCGCTCTTTTCTACAGTAATGAAACGATCTCCGGATGTTACTGCATTTCCCTGTTCGTCTACCGGCTGGCCGTTGGCATAAAGCTGGAACTGGACAGAATCCGGAATGGAATTCGTTTCCACAGAAGAGGAATCCCATATCTTCTGGATTGTATACGTTACAGTATCGCGTTCGCGTTCAAACTGAACGTCCAGCTCCGCGTCCGATTTCAGTCCCTGATCCACGCCGAAGCAGAACCAGTACGAATCACCCTCGGATATCAGAATTCCATTCTCATGTCCGTCGTTTCCTCGATTGATTCCGACTTTATATCCGCGGTCGCTGTCTGCCTCCTGACCGTCCCAAGGAAGGAACTGCAGCCAGTAGCGGATATTCTCGCCGTTTTCACTGTACACCGGAAGATCTGAGAATAATTGTTCCCACAGATCCGAATCATTTTCGGGAACATTTGATATCCCCATCGGAATACCTTCTTTGCCGTCAACGAGATTGCCGTTTTCCTGCGTAAAATACGGTTTCGCATCTGTCGGAGGCTGAACGGGCTCAGTACTCAGATCCTGGTCCGTAAACTCCTGATACAACTGTACCCGCATATTTTCAAATCTCTGGTTGTCTACGTTGTCATCGTCTTTCCAGAATAAATGGAACGTCAGACTCTTGCCGGACAGAGTATACTGACCGTTGTTGCCCAGATAGATACGAACGTCATTGTTTCCGCCCTGATTCCAGGCCGTCGTAGTGACATAATCGCTGGAACCGGCCACTTTATCGCCATCTTTATTAACGGTATCTCCGACACCGCCGTTATCCTTAAATCTTTCCCAGTAGTACGGCATCACATAATCGCCGCCGTCATTCTGTACCGAAGACGGGTTGAAATGCAGATAAGACTGGGAAGGCTCACCGATCAGATAAGTCCCTGCATCTGCCGAATCCATCAGAGCCGCGCTGTAGTGGAAGCGCACCGGATCTGACTCGTAATAGCTGTGGGTCGTCTGCTGGCCTTCCGTCGTCTTTTCATTCAGAACGTTATATGCCATCAGCCCCGGAGGAATCGCCGCCTGCAGCTGACGTTTGCCGCTCTGCAGCTGACGCACTGTGACAGATAACTCTTCCAATGCCGCCTTATCATAGCTATTATTCGAATCTAAATTACCGGCAGAACCGCCGTTCACAGAGACGCCTGTCGGACGGAGATACAGAGTATTGCCTTCCTCCACCCACTTCTGAGCTTCGGCGCCGGCCAGTTCTGTCCCCTGCCCGCCATCTGCTGATTTAAACGCTTCAAGCGTGTAGGTACGGGTTGGGCCGGCTTTCATCTCTCCGTCTTCCGTCGTATAGGTAGGCACCTCCAGCGCAAAGTCTCCATTGAGACGCACCTGATCCCCCAGAATCTCAAAGAATGTCATCTTATTACGGCCGCCGGTAGACTCGCCTACGGATTCACCGCCGGTGATAGAAGTGATTTCTCCTATAATAGAATCAAAAATATCTTCTAAGTCACTATTGGAGATGGTTCCCGTCCATGAATCATCTGCATATTCATAAGTAGAAAATCCCATTCTTGAAGCGGGATTACTTTGAATATCCTCTAAAAGTGCTGATGCTTCTGTTGCTCCTGCCCCGAGGCTTGGGTCAAGCATGAGTGCAGCCTGACCAGTGGAGTTAATCCCCAATCCAATTGTATAAAATTTTGCCTCAATATCGTTTTTCTTCTGCTCATCCCGATACTGTTTCTGAATCACATCTTTTTGATACGCGGCAGAACAAATCGTATAGTAGTAATCTTCCTGGTTACCATTAATGCCATCAGCATTAGCTGAACCCGTCGAAGAACCGGTGTATTGTTTTGTAGACTGATTTGGTTCTCCGTCAGTTAACAGGATGATAACCGGTATGCGTTTTACTCCGCTTTCAGAAAGCGTCGCATTGTTTAATAATTTTGCCGCTTCCAGTATACCTTCCTGAGGATTTGTAGAACTGCTAAGGGAAATATTTGTACCGGTTGGATTAAAGCTAAATCCATTGGACCTCTCGCGCCAGCTTTCCCTGCTTGTTCTATGGCTGAAAAAAGTAGCATTTGCTCCCTTTTTATATGTATCCAAAGGAATGATATTGTCACCTACGCTACCTGCAAAGGCAACTACACCGATCCGATTCTGCGATCCCTCCGCCAATAAAACATCAGCGGCAGCATTCAGCGCATTAACTGTTGCTGCCATTCGGGAATTATCAGGATCATCAGGATAATCCCAACTGTCTCCAGCCGTATTAATATCGAATCCCATACTAGTCGATCGGTCCACTACAAACATTACATCAAATGCGACGGTATCTCTTGTTACTGTCGTATTAGCAAACGTCTGTCCCAGAGCCGACAGTGTCACGTCGAATGTCTTTCCATCCTCTCCGACCTTCACCGACTTGTCTGCCCAGATTTTACCGTTGAGTTCAGCGCTTCTCCACTTGGAACCGATGTATACAGCTCCATCTGAATTTTCCTGGACATCAAACGCAGTTTTATAACCGTCTCTGGTATCTGCATCCGCTTTCAGCCCGGCCATGTAGCCATTGATGCCTCCGGCTACTTCATCCGGCGCGGCGCGGGTCCCCGAGTCTCCCGGCGCCGCTAAGGCCGTGAGCGGGAACATCGTGAAAATCATACACACGGTCAGAAGCAGCGCGGTAGATTTTCGTAATATCCTCTTCATCTCTTTCCTCCTTTAACAAAATTCTTTAAATTGCCGATTGCCGCAAGTACCGAAGAGACAGGTTTCTAACAAAACCAGCCAATTGTATACATAATTGTACTTATGTAATAAATTCTGACAGTGATATATGCCGGAGGATAAAAGCCATTCGGCAACATTGTGATCATTCTTAAATTACAGGAATATCGTTTGCGGCAACAAGAATAAAAAAGATAAAAAACTCTGATAATACCGCCATTTAAAGCAGTAATTTTTTATTTTATATTGGTGATTGATTTCCAGAAATGTTATAATAAAAGACAAATATATGATTGTCATATATTTTATAAACGCCGCGCGGTATCACAGAGGATAGGATCGTATGCAAAAAATAACATAAGTACAATTATGTTACTTTTATTTCAGATCCATCCTCTTTACAATATCAGTCCCAATTCTTCTATTTTTTTCTGATGTTCCTCTCCGCTCTCCATCGTATAAATCCGGGTCGTATTGATCGAACTGTGTCCCAGAAGATCCGCCAGCCGCACGATATCTTTATCCGCACTGTAATACTGTCTGGCGAACAGATGTCTCAGATTGTGAGGATAAACCTTGTCGGGGCTGACTCCCGCCAGAACGGACAGACGTTTCATATCATTCCATATATTTACCCGATTCAGCGGATTGCCGTTTCTCGTGCAGAATACAGGACCGCTGTCAATTTTTTTATTCTGTGCGTAATCCTTCAGGAGAAGACAGAGTTTTCTGGGCAGAATGATTACCCGTCGTTTTCCTTTGCAGCTGATGCCCGCCCGTCCGCTCTCCACCGCTTCCACGGTAATGGATGATAGTTCACTGACCCGGATGCCCGTGGCGCACAGAGTCTGAAGCAGAAGATAAAGCCTGTCCTTATGATTGCTTTTCGCCGTCTGCAAAAGTTGATAATATTCCTCCAGAGTCAGTTCCTTTTCCGCCGGGCAATAGATCGTCCGCTGTATGCGAAAAGGTTTTACTTTGAATTCATCCCAGCCCAGAAAATTAAAAAAACAGTTGATTGAAGAAATCATGGAATTTGCGCTGGAAAACGCATACTGATCTGTAAGCGAAGTTTTATATTGCACGACTCTTTTTTTCGTTACCGCGCCGTCCGCAGGCAGACAGCGATAAAAATGCCTGACATCTCTCACATACTTGCCGATCGTAGCAGGACTCTTCTCTTCTTTAAAAAGAAATGCCTCAAAAGCGCCGATCATCCTCTCCTCCGCATATTCTACTTTTTCACTTTCTCGTTCCGCTCTCATTCCTACACTCCTTTCGCTTCGGTAACGCACCTTCTCAATCCGGGGACAGATATTTCCCCGGAGCTATGTTATATCCTCCCCATTTTTCACAAAACACTCCGCGCTGCACGATATTTTTATCGTGCGCAGAGAATTCTGCCCGTCTCTTCCATCGCTAACAGATCATTTTATCTCTCGTCAAAATTGCGAGAAAAAAAAGACACCTTCCGTCATCACAACGCTGAAGATGTCTTTTTTATTCCGCCGGGAAAGCCGGCTGCTTATTTACTTATTTTCGGATAGAGATCTCTGTCTCCCTGATACATCTGTATCTTAATAATAATATCCGCTGCTGTTTACCATAGTGGTCAGCGATACCCCCACCGTCACGGCGAGAATGAGATACAGCACGAAGACGACCGCAATCATGATCAGATACGCGCGGCAGAAGTTTCTGCGGTTGAGATTGCCGGTAGAACCGAATCCCCAGACAAAACACATGATAATATTGACACATGGAATTGCCATGATGATCAGAGTCACGATCCACTCTCCCATCGTCATCGGCGTCATATCCAGGCCGCTGTTATTATATCCGCCTCCGTAATTTGAAGCGTTGTTCTCCGGACGGGTGAACTGATAATCATTGTTTGACGATCCGTTGTTATAACCGTTTTCCATAAAAACCTCCTGCAAATACTACTTCGAACAAAAAACCAATTCTTTTTCCGACTTATTATTTTAACATATCACAACTTTATTGACAATAACAATCAAGTCTTTCCCTACCATTTTCCTTCCATATTTATACCCTGTTTTCCGATCTTCTGCGGACTCCCGCATCCGCTGCCCTTTCCAGTCTCATACGACTCACCGCCTGTACAATACCGGGACAGGAAACCAACCGGCTTCATTTCCAGAGAACAGAAAGCCGCGACAGCAGATGATCCGCGTAATAGTTCATAGGCGCTTCGCCGGGGAAACAACAGATCATACGCCATACATAAAACAGCATGAGGCCCGTTAAGACTGCCGCCGCGCACCGGGTAAACCAGACCGGCGGTTTGCGGAAGAAAATATAACGGTATACGCACCAGATAAGAATCAGAGCGCCGATGGGAAAAATAAAGGGATTCATCTTCCAGGCCCCCGGAAAATCCAGGGAGAGCGCCAGAAGCCCCGCTCTCGTCAAACCGCAGCCCGGACATGGAAATCCGGTAAACGCAACCATCGGACAGATGCTGCCTGTCGCCGCCCACAGCGCCAGAAAACAGACACCGATCAGCAGGATCGCCCATTTGATCGATATCACATCGGCGGCTGCCCGGCGCAGGACGATTCGGGAAAAACTTCCGGCGCCTTTGCGTTTGCCGTCTCCTTGAATCTCTGCAGTTTCACCGGTCTGTCCTCCGCCGGCTTTTTCCGGCTTTGCGGTTTTCCCCGCTTTTCGTTCCGCAGTCTCTTCGAGCTCCGCGGTTTGACTTCTTTTCAGCTTTCCGATTCCGCCGGGTCTCCTTTCTTCTTCGGTTTTCATAAAAACACACGCCCGCTGCTTTAAGGAGCTGCGATAGAAAGCCTGTCGAGACCTGCGCTCTCTTCCAGACCGCAGATGATATTCATGTTCTGCAGGGCCTGTCCCGCCGCGCCCTTCATCATGTTGTCGATACAGGATGTGATGATCGCCCGGTTTGTCCTTCGATCGACCCGGACGCTGATATCGCAGTAATTCGTACCGGTTACAAATCTCGTCTCACACATGCCCCGACGGATACGCACGAATTTTTCATCGCCGTAATACTTCTGATAGATCGCGTACAGATCATCCTCTGTCACATCTTTCAGAAGATCGATATAAATCGTCGCGAGGATACCCCTCTTCATCGGCATCAGATGCGGGGTGAACTGGAGGCAGATCGGCTCACCCGCCACTTTGGAGAGCTCCTGCTCGATCTCCGGCGTATGTCTGTGATTTGCGATGCCGTAAGCCTTAATGGACTCTCCGGCCTCCGCATACAGCAGAGAGACGTTTGCTTTTCTTCCGGAACCCGTAATTCCCGATTTCGCATCGATGATGATATGCTTTTTATCCGCCAGTCCCTCTTCTCTCAGGAGAGCAGAGACGGCCAGGATGCTGGCTGTCGTATAGCATCCCGGATTGGCCACGAGCTGTGCGTTCCGGATCCTGTCTCTCCACAGCTCCGGCAGACCGTAGACCTGCCGGCTGACGAGCTGCGGCGCAGTATGCTTCGTTTTATACCATTCCTCGTAGACCGCCGGATCGTCCAGACGAAAATCCGCGCTGAAATCCACGATCTTAGTGCCCTTTTCCATAGCGATCTCCGCGATTTCAAAGACCAGACCGTTGGGCAGCGCCGTAAAGACGACGTCCACATCGCCGATAGCGGCTTTCGCTTCCTCTGTGCTCAGCAGCTTCTGATCCAGAATCCGGTAAAACTGCGGATAGATATCGGAAAACGACTGACCCGCATAAGAATTGGAAGAAACAAAGGTCACTTCCGCCTCCGGATGATTGATTAAAAGACTGACGAGCTGCTGACCAGCATAACCCGTCGCTCCGATAATTCCTGTCTTTATCATAAAAAACCTTCTTTCGATAGTTCTCCCGATCCGGCAAATCGATTTTCCGGATAATTAATTGCTTTAATCTTCGCCGATAGCGGCTGTCCTTTTTCAACGTTCTGCTCCGCAGACAGCGGCTGCAGTTTTTCTTCCGGCTTCGCCGCACTTTGCAGATATTTCCTGGCATCTGCTTCCGTATACCGGCGGATTCCGCAGACAGCCCGGTTCTGCTGCATCAGACTCCGGTTTTATGAGCGGTAGTCGCCGTTGATGGCCACATACTCCTTCGTCAGATCACAGCCCCATGCTTTCGCCGCACAGACTCCCGCATGCATATCGATATCGATGTGAATCACATCTTCTCTGAGAATTTCCAGCGCTCTCTCCTCGTCAAAAGCGAGAGGGACTCCCTGAAGAAATACATCGATGCTGCCCTTCTCGCTGGAAAAGGCCACATCCACCTTCCCCTGGTCGAAGTCCGCCCCGGAATATCCCATGGCGCACAGAACCCGGCCCCAGTTGGCGTCGGAACCGTGCACCGCAGCTTTCACCAGACTGGAAGACGCTACGGAGCGGGCGCACAGACGAGCGGTCTCTTCTGTCTGCGCTCCCTTCAGATCGACTTCGATCATGCGGGAAGCCCCTTCTCCGTCCGCTGCGATAGCCTTCGCCAGCCACTCACTGATGTAATACACGGCCTCATAAAATTTTTCGTAGTCTTCTCCCTCCGCGCGGTCGATCACCGGATTTCCCGCGCAGCCGTTGGCGAGAATCACAGCCGAATCATTGGTGCTGGTGTCTCCATCTACAGTTACCATATTAAAGGTCGTATGAGCCGCTGTCTTCTGTATCTGCTCCAGCACCTCTTTCGTCACAGCCGCGTCCGTAACGACATAAGAGAGCATCGTTCCCATATTCGGATGAATCATGCCGGAACCTTTGGCGATGCCGCAGAGGCTCACTGTTTTTCCTCCGATTTCCGTCTCAGCAAAGATACACTTTTCTTTTGTATCCGTAGTCATGATCGCCTGATGAACCGCATCGCCTTCAGAAGCGAGAGCCTCTGCACAGATATCGATACCGCGGAGAATGGTGTCCATAGGCATCGGCTGGCCGATGACGCCGGTGGAAAACACCATGACTTCCTCAGGAGCGACGCCCAGACATTCCGCCGTACGGTGCGCCATAGCGTGAGCGTCGGCGACACCCTGTTCCCCGGTGCAGGCGTTAGCGTTGCCGCTGTTGATGATGAACGCTCTGGTCACCGGGTATTTCACCTTCTCCATATCCACGAGTACAGGCGCCGCTTTCACCACATTCTTCGTAAATACGCCGGCGCACACAGCGGGAACCTCGCTGAAAATCATTCCCATATCCTTTTTTCCGCTCTTCTTCAGACCCACCGCACAGCCTGCCGCCTGAATTCCCTTCACACAGGAGACGGATTTTCCTTCGATTATCTTCATTTTCTTACCTCAGCTTCTAATCTTATCTTACTTTGTCACCATCGTACCGCTTCCGGAATGGGTAAAGATTTCGATGAGCAGACTGTGTTCCACTCTGCCGTCGATGATAACCACTTCTCTCGCACCCTTCTGAATCGCGTCCACACAGCACTGCATCTTCGGAATCATGCCTCCCGCGATCGTCCCGTCTTCGATATATTCTTTCACTTTATCACAATTAATCTCCGGAATAAAGGAATCTTCGTCGTTAATATCCCGATACAGACCCTTGATATCCGACAGAAGAATCAGTTTTTCCGCCTCCAGAGCGCCGCTCACCGCGCCCGCCGCGTAATCGGCATTTACGTTGAACGTCTCCCCGTCTTCGCCGCAGGCCACCGGAGAGATGATCGGCACATAGTCCGCAGCGATGAGATCCGTGAGAACCTCCTTGTTGACCTCCGAAACTTTTCCCACATATCCGAGATCCAGCTTCTCACCGTCCTGACCTACCGCATAATTTTTTACGGCTTTCAGGAGATTGCTGTCTCTGCCGCACAGGCCCACTGCGTTGAGTCCGTGCTGGCTGAGACAGGCGGAGAGATCCTTGTTGACCTGACCGGAGAGAACCATCTCCACGATCTTCATGACGTGCTCGTCGGTCACCCGCTGTCCCTGCTGAAACTTTACGTCCAGATCCACCTGATTCAGCATGGCGTTGATCCGCTTGCCGCCCCCGTGGACGATGACGATATTGATTCCTACTAATTTAAGAAGAGCTACGTCTTCAATAAATTTCTTTTTCAGCGTTTCGTCTTCCATGACGCTGCCGCCGTACTTTATGACAAATGTCTTTCCCGTAAACCGTTTAATATAGGGAAGGGCTTCGATTAAGATTTCCGCTCTTTTCATCATTCCAACCTCCTGTATTTCTATGCATAATCCGCCTCCTGAAATTAGCGGCGGAGCGATGTTCGGAATCCGCCGCAGAGGCGCTGGTCACATCGGCGCCAAAGGATATCCCCGAAAGGGGACGATGGCTGTATCTCCTTTGCGCAACATTTTAAATCGAAGCAGTTTTCCGACAAGCGGACTTAATCACAATGCGAAAACGATTTCCATGCGGCAGCGATGAGATCAGCAATATTTTATAATTATACATTTATGATTATATTTATTCAAGCCTTTCCATAGAAATCCTCTGTAAAAAACGGCCCGTTTTTGCAGAAATGCAAACGTGGCCGCTTTTGAATCGCCTATTCTATTACTCCGCTGTAAAGACGCCGGACTTGCCGCCTTCTTTCCTCACCAGACGGATATCTGTGATATGCATGCCTCTGTCGATAGCCTTGCACATGTCGTAGATCGTGAGAGCCGCAATTGCCACCGCATTTAGAGACTCCATCTCGATCCCGGTCTTTCCGATGGTCGACGCCTGCGCCTCGATATGGATTGCCGATTTATCCTCGTCGATTTCAAAATTCATATCCACGCCGGTGATAAAAATATTGTGGCACATCGGAATATTCGAAGCCGTATTTTTCGCCGCCATGATGCCTGCGGTCTGGGCTACGGAGAGAACGTCGCCTTTGACGATGGATCCTTCTCTGACCCTCTTCAGCGTCTCCGGATGCATATAAATGCTCCCTTTTGCCACGGCAATCCGCTTCGTATCGGCCTTTTCCCCCACATTGACCATCCTCGGCCTGCCGTTTTCATCGATATGTGTCAGTCTGTCTTCCATAGTTTTAACCTCCGATTTTATTCATGTCGCGCTCGATGGGCGCCGCTCCTTCGTTGAGCATGTGATGCTCCACCTTATGGCCGACAGAGGCCCTGAGAGCATCAAGAAGTTCCTCATCGGAAAGACGGAGCGGACCTTTCATATCGATTTCTTCATTAGAATGAAGACACGGTTTGATTTTTCCGTCGGACGTCAGACGGATTTTATTGCAGGACGCGCAGAAATGATTGCTGAGAGCGCTGATGAGTCCTACTTTTCCCTTGCCGTCCGGAAGGCGGTAATTCTTCGATACGGAAAATTTTTCATCGTCCGCCGGAATGAGCTCGGGAAAACGATCCAGAATCTCCTGATTTGAAACAAAACCGTACGAATCCCCCACTTCCGCATGACCGATCGGCATCAGTTCGATAAAGCGGACGACGTACGGTTCCTTTCTCGTCAGTTCGATGAAGTCAGCAAATTCATCATCGTTAAATCCGCCCAAGGCCACCACGTTGAGCTTCACGGGAGTCAGTCCCACTCTCTTCGCCGCTTCAATCCCCGCCAGTACTCTGTTGAGATCTCCGCCCCGGGTGATCTTTGCAAACTTGTCCGGATTCATCGTATCGATGCTGATATTGACACGATTTACGCCGGCTTCCTTGAGATCTTCCGCCATATCGGCAAGCAGAATACCGTTCGTGGTAATTCCGATTTCGTCGATCCCATCGATAGCGTGAATCTTAGCGATCAAATCCACGATTCCGTGACGTACCAGAGGCTCGCCGCCGGTGAGGCGCACTTTGGAGATTCCCATCTTTGCGGCCGCCTGCGCCAGCCGTACGATTTCTTCGAAGGACAAAATCTGCTCCTTCGGAATGATATTCTGAAAACCGGATTCCGGCATACAGTATCTGCACCGCAGATTGCACCGGTCCGTTACCGATATCCGCAGATAATTGATTTCTCTTCCAAAATTGTCTTTCATACTCTGTTCCTGTTTCGTATTATATCTATTTTTCCAATCTGCCGCAGAAATCGCCGAAAAAAGGGCCGTTCCGGCACAGTCTGCCAAAAATTACCTCCTGCAGAAACAGGAGACACCGTCGCTGAGTTATATACCCGCAATCAGACAAAAAGAAAACGGGAAAACGACAGGCAAATTTTCTCATTTTGCCGCAGCGTTTCACCGGCTCGTCCAGTCCTGTCCGCCCGCGATACCGTCTCTGATTTTTCCGCTCCGCCGGCAGGCACAGGACATCGTTATCATATTACCACAGGTGCGTGCGCAGATACAAGGCAAAGACAGTGCAGACAGAGATGCAGGCAACTTTCAGAAGTTCTGCCGCGGCTAAAATTCAGAGAACATCCCGCAGCTTAAGATGCATCAGCCCGCAGGCTGTATCGTAATCCGACTTTTTGACATAAATCGTATATTGATTTTGCAGAGCTAATTTTTCCTCCTGACTTCCCGGCATCGTCTTCTGTCCCTCGAAAGACGGAAAAGAACCCGGCAGATTGACAACATCGACCGTATATTTGATCCCGTTCTCCACCAGCATACGCCTGACAACGCCCTGCTTCTGCATGTCAAAAGTCATCAGGAGTTCCTTTCTGTTAAAAATCGTTATCATACTTTCGTCTCCTTATCAATACGGAGCTCCGCTCCCGGCAGACATCACCTGTCAGAAACAAAGCGGATGCCTGCAGCAAATACGGGTGTTTTTGCTCCTTCGGTTCCTGCGAAAGATCTGGATTCGCCGACAGTAAGCAGCCTGCATCTGTCTCAATTCTCTTTCTATTATTACATGATATTCTTCCGCATTTCAACAGGTATCTCTTCCTGTAAATGCATACAATTACAGGGATTCTTCGGTACAATAGATTTTCCTCTGTTTTATTCCCGTTGTTTCCCTCTTTGCCGGATCCTCCCCGAAAAGCGCCGAAACACAGGAATCTGCGGAAAACGCGGAAGGAAATACGCGCCGCCCTTCGCTTCGCATGGATTTCGTCCGTTTTTTCTGTTATTCTATGAATAGTCAGTTCTGAAACGGCGGATTCCTCTTTTTGCACCGTCGCCTTTTCAGAATATATTTCACTTGATTTTCGGAGAATTGAAAGATGATTTTAGTAAACGCAGATAAGATAAATAAAAGCTATACAGAGACGCCGCTGCTGCAGGACATCAGTCTCAGCATCCACGAAGGAGAAAAGATCGGCCTCATCGGCGTCAACGGCACGGGCAAATCCACATTGCTGAAGATCGTCGCCGGCATCGAAGAACCGGACAGCGGCAGGGTCGTCTACACAAACGACGTCAAACGAGCCTTTCTGCCCCAGCATCCGGAATACGACGGAGATCTGACGGTAGCGGAACAGGCGGCGGAATATATGGCGGAAGTGGATCCGAAGACACCGGATTTCGCCTGCCGCTCGATGATGACAAAATTAGGCGTCCGGGATTTTGACGCGAAGATGAAAGAGCTTTCCGGCGGCCAGAGAAAGCGGGTGGCTATGGCCGCCGTCCTCTCCGCCGGCGCGGATTTTCTGATTTTAGACGAGCCCACCAACCATATGGACAACGACGTCATCGCCTACCTGGAGGACTTTCTCGTAAAGTACAAAGGCGCCGTACTGATGATCACTCACGATCGTTATTTTCTGGACCGGGTGACAAAAAAAATCTTCGAAATCGACGGCGGCAGTCTCTACTCTTACGACGGAAACTACGACTATTACCTGGAGACAAAAGCCGCAAGAGAGGAAATGCTGCTGGCCAGCGAGAGAAAGAGAGCCGCTCTGTACAAAAAAGAACTGGCCTGGATCCGCAGAGGCGCCAGAGCCCGCTCCACCAAGGCGAAATCTCACATCGAACGCTTCGAAGAACTGCGGGACAGCAAGCTGATCATCGACGATTCCAGTCTCTCTATCGGCACCGTCAGCAGCCGCCTGGGAAAAAAGATCATTGAAATCGAAAACCTGAGCAAAGCCTACGGAGAAAAACAGCTGATCCGGGATTTCACCTATACTGTGCTGAGAAACGACCGCATCGGTATCATCGGCGACAACGGCAGCGGCAAATCCACCTTTCTGAAGATGATTCTCGGAGAAGTGGAGCCGGATCAGGGGATCATAACCATCGGCCAGACGGTAAAAATCGGTTACTTCTCTCAGGATACGCAGGTCTGGGATCCGAACCAGCGCGTCATCAAATATGTGGAGGGCATTTCCGACAATGTGCGCACCGAGGACGGTTATCTGTCCGCCTCCCAGATGCTGGAACGCTTTCTCTTTCCCAGCATCAAACATTCCCTGCCCATCGGCAGACTGTCCGGAGGAGAAAAACGGCGTCTCTATCTGCTCAGCGTGCTGATGCAGGCTCCAAATGTGCTCATCCTCGACGAGCCCACCAACGATCTGGATATCGCCACGCTGACTGTTCTCGAAGATTATCTCGACGAATTCAGCGGCGCGGTCCTCATCGTCTCTCACGACCGTTACTTCCTGGACCGTCTCTGCATCCGCACCTTTTCCTTCGAAGGAGACGGCGCCGTCCGCCACTACCCCGGCGGCTATACGGATGCTATGAAAGCAAAGGAACTGGAACGGCTGACAGCAGAGATGAATTCCTCCGGAAAATCCGGCGCAGGTACAGGCTCCGCCGCAAAAGCATCCCGCCCGGTCCGCGAAAAAAAGCTGAAATTCACTTTTAACGAAAAGAGAGAATACGAAACAATCGACGGCGATATCGCCGCCCTGGAAGAAAAAATCGCCCGGCTGAATGAAGAGATGTCTCAGACGGCGGATGATTACGTCAGACTCCAGGAACTCTCCCAGGAACAGGAGAAGCTGGAAACCGATCTGGAGCAGAAGATGGACCGTTGGGTCTACCTCAATGATCTGGCCGAACAGATCGAAAATCAGAAATAGACTGCAGATAACGCGCCGGCTGCACGGCGGAAAAAGGAGAATTATCAGAAACAGATAAAAAAATGTTGGGCATATTCAGGCATATAACTAAAAAATAAACCGTAAGAACAAAATAATCAAAACAAAAAAAATGCCGGACAGACTGCGGAAAAAAGGAACCAAAAAGAGCAGAATTATCACAGAAGAGAACAAAAAAGACAGAATCGGAATCTTCGGGGAGGAGCAGGATGAAAAAGATCGAGATCAGAGATATCACAGAAAAAGACGTCTGGCAGCGGCTGCCTCTGCGGGTGCAGGACAGTCATAAGGGAACTTACGGTAAACTTTTGTGCGTCGCCGGAAGCTCTCGTTACCGCGGCGCGGCGGCGCTGACGGCGGAAGGCGCTCTGCGCGGCGGCTGCGGCATCGTCACCCTGGCCAGCGTCGAACCCGTTTTCGCCTCCGTTCAGCCCCGGCTGCCGGAGTGCATCCTGCTGTGCTGCGAACCGGATCTCGTCGGCGGAATCTCAGAAAAAAACGCCGGGCTGCTCCAGAGAGAACTGGAAAATGATTACGCCGCTCTCCTCCTCGGGCCGGGCATGGGAAATACCAAAGGTACCGGAGCCCTCGTCAGAATCCTCGTCTCCGGCGCAGACTGCACGGTAATCCTGGACGCAGACGCCCTCAACGCCGTATCCGCCGATGAAAAACTGCCTGCGCCGCTGCCGGGACGCCGGATCGTCATCACGCCCCATCCCGGCGAGATGGCGCGGCTGTGCGGCTGCAGCATCGCTGATATCAAGGCGGGACGAGAAGAGATCTCCCTCGATTACGCAAAGAAAAACGGCTGTATCGTCGTCCTGAAAGAACACCGCACCCTCATCGCCTCGCCGGAGGGCGAACTCTGGCGCAATACCTCCGGAAACTCCGGACTGGCCAGAGGCGGCAGCGGAGATATCCTCGCCGGCATGCTGGCCGCTTTCGCCGCACAGGGGATGAAACCTCTGGACGCGGCGCTGTGCGCCGTCTATCTTCACGGTGCGGCGGCGGACCGCTGCGCGAAGAGAAAGAGCGAGACAGCCATGCTGCCCCACGATATTTTCAAAGATCTGGGAAAAATATTGAGAAACAACGGAAGATAATACGGCAGAAAAAGAACGGTAAGACGGAAAAAATCCGCAAAAATCGATATCAAAAAGCAGCGTGGAAAAATCCGCTCAAAAGCGATGAGGAAGATAAGGAAAGAAATTTGGAAAAGATCGTACAATGAAAAAATCCGAAAAAAAAAAACTGCGAACAGAGATACCAGAAGAGAATATGGAAAAACAGAGGAATATAAAATGACAGATTACAAATTTAAAGCGGCGGCTCCGGAGGACGCCGCCGCACTTTTGGAAATATACAGCCCCTATGTCAGGGAAACCGCCATTACATTCGAATATGACGTTCCTTCAGAAGAAGAATTCGCCGGGCGTATCCGTTCCATCCTTCAGCGCTATCCTTATATCATCGCCGAAACCGGAGGAAAAATCGCCGGCTATGCTTACGTCAGCCCTTTTCATTCCAGACCTGCCTATGACTGGGCGGTGGAAACCTCGGTATACGTCGCCCGGGATTTTCGCGGAAAAGGCGCGGGCAGCGCTCTTTACGCCAAGCTGGAGGAAATCCTGCGCGCTATGAATATCGTCAATCTGGAAGCCTGCATCGCTTATGCTTCGGAAGAAGACGAGACCCTGACAAACGACAGCATGCGCTTTCATGAGGCTCTCGGTTACCGGCTCGCCGGTCATTTCTGCCAGTGCGGCTACAAATTTCATCGCTGGTACGACATGATCTGGATGGAAAAAATCATCGGCCCTCACAGTATCCCGATGCCGCCGGTGCGGACTTTCGATCAGGTCCGGGAGGAATTCGGTCTGTAATCGTCGTCGACGTCCCGTTCTGCTTTGAGGACTTCTCCTGTGACCGCATGAATCTCATAATCATATTCATAGCCTCCGGACTTGAGCTCGACCTCGTAAGCCGGGATCCCGTTCTCATAATCGAAATCACAGTCAAAAAATTCCGTCCCGGTGATCCCCGCCTGGGCCATCGCGATTTCTTTCGCCTTTTCGAGACCGATGTATTCCCCGGCCGCGCCTTTCGTTCCTGGAGACGCTGTATTTTCCGCGTTCTGACCGCCGGAAACTATATTCTGCGTCTGTGTTCCCGTACCTGTGGGATTCGCTGCGCCCGGCGTCCCGCAGGCGGTAAATGCGACAAGCGCTGTGAGCAGCGCTGCGGATACGGCGAAGATCATCTT
>CAJLHL010000021.1 GCA_905206455.1 uncultured Eubacteriales bacterium | reverse complement strand
TTCTCGGTTAAGCAGAAGTCCTCGCCAGTATCGAAAGATACTCTCCGGCATCCGGAAAGACGTGAATCCGGTCTCTGTTGCGATTCGGGGAATTCGACGGTATAATATAGTTTATCAGTGTCTGCAGCCCTGACAGTAAGAGAAAAACATGACACGAATAAACAGCGATTTAATAAAAAGGAGATGAAGTAATTTATGGGAAAAAGAGCGGAAGAAGCGGTAAAAAAACACCACAGCGGATATAACTGCGCCCAGGCGGTCGCCTGTACATTTTCGGACGTCATCGGAATGGATGAAAAAGACGTCTTCCGCATGTCGGAAGGCTTTGGTTTTGGAATGGGCGCCAATGAAACCTGCGGCGCCGTATGCGGGATGCTGATGATCGCCAGCGCACTCTCAAGCGACGCAAATCTTGAAGCGCCGTCCACAAAACAGAAGACATATAAACTCATGAGAGAACTGCAGGACGCCTTCCGGGAGAAAAACACTTCCGTCATCTGCAGAGAGTTGTTGGGCGGCAAAGGACGGCCGAAACTCAGAAGCTGTTCCGGCTGTGTGGAGGATGCCGCAACTCTGCTGGAAGAAAAAATTCTCTCCGAATAAAGATATCTGCAAATCCGCGGGACTGCAGGACACGAAGAACAATCGTCCGCCGCCGGACAGGAAAATTTGAAAATGCTCTTTTTCGTCCTGCAGTGTCCGTCCCGGTAAAAAGCGAATATTATTTTTTATCGCTTCGACTTTGTGTCGGAAACGACAGCGACCAGATATCCAAATACTACGGCAGCCGTAATCCCGGCGGCCGTATTTTTTATGCCCCCGGTAAACACGCCGATCCAGCCATCGCTCTCGATCCCCTTCATCACTCCCTTGACCAGAGAATATCCAAAGCCCGGCAGAGGTACGGTAGCGCCGTTTGAAGCGAATTCCACAATGGGATCATACAGCCCCACAGCGGTGAGTATCGCCCCGGACGCTACGAACAGTACGAGAATTTTAGGCGCATTGAGATTTGTAAAATCCAGCAGAAGCTGACCGATGATACAGATGGCGCCGCCTACTGCGAAGACGCGAATCATTTCAAAAATATCAATTTCCATTATAAATCTTGTCCTTTCTTCATATTGTGAATATATTCACAATATCCTGCCGTAACATCCGCTACGGCATATATTCTATCGTCACCGCATGAGCGATGCCCGGAATGGATTCGCCCTGCTGGCTGCTGATGGTGGACATCAGAGCTCCGGTGGATATCAGCATAGCGCGCCTGATCTTGCCCTCTTCCATCTGTCTGCAGATTCTTCCTGCGATAATCGAACCGGAACAGCCGCATCCGCTGCCCCCGGAGTGAACATCCTGTTTTGACGTATCGAAAATCATAGAGCCGCAGTCGTCATAAACTGATTTCAGTTCCGGCAGCTTAGATCCCTGCTCTGAGAAGTCCACCAGGATTCTCCGGCCCACATTACCCAGATCCCCTGTGAGAATCAGATCGTAATCTTTTGGTGTTCTTCCCAGATCCTCCAGATGATTTCGAATCGTATCGAAAGCTGCGGGAGCCATCGCCGCACCCATACAATTAGAATCGGTAATTCCCGGATCCACGATTCTTCCGATGGTAGCATGGGTCAGACAGATATGGCTCTTTCGCTCAGATGATATGACCACGGCTCCGGAAGCGGTGGCGGTCCACTGCGCCGTGAGATCCCGCTGATTTCCGTGTTCCAGCGGAAGGCGGAACTGACGTTCCGCAGTGGAAAAGTGGCTGGAAGCCCCCGCGAGTACGTTGCGGCAATAACCGCCGTCCACCATCGCGCCTCCGACCAGCATAGATTCCGTCATCGTGGAACACGCACCGTAAAGCCCCAGAAACGGAATATTCAGATCGCGAACCATAAAAGAAGACGCCATCAGCTGATTGAGCAGATCACCGCACAGTATCGCGTCGATCTGCCGGCGGTGAAGCCCCGCATCTTTCAGAGCATATTCCACCGCCGTGCGGAACATCTTGGACTCCGATTTTTCCCAGGTTTCTTCTCCCATAGAATCGTCCTGCAGAATCATATCGAACCACTTCGCCTGAGGTCCCTGTCCCTCCATCTCTCCCGCTACGCTACCGGCGCCGATGATGCAGGGGCGATTGGTATATTCAAATGTCCTATTCCCGATTCTTTTACAGATCTCATCCGCTATTCCCCTGCGTTCCTGTTTTTCTTTTGCCGCCTTGGCTCTTCCCGCCGCGTCATCAGGAGTTTCCCCTCTTTCCGCCTGCCGGATTTTTTCCGCCATTTCCTTTATCTCTGCCATAATATCCGCCTCCTAAAGAATTCTGCCGATGAGCATGTAGACTACGCCGATGACGACGGAAAGAGAAAAGCCGACGGCCAGCACCGGCCCCGCCAGACTGAAGATCTTAGCTCCTACGCCCATGACGACGCCTTCCTTTTTATATTCCATCGCCGGAGCTACAATAGAATTCGCAAACCCGGTAATCGGCACCGCTGCGCCGGCTCCGCCGATCCGGCCCAGGGTATTGTACCATCCCAGTCCCGTGATGATCTGAGCTCCGCAGATCAGGGCTACCGTAGACCAGATCCCCGCCAGTTCCCTGTCCATCCCCGTGGCGATCAGCCCCGCCTGAATCAGATAACCCAGCTCGCAGATCGCTCCTCCTACGAAAAACGCCAGAACGATATTTTTGATATACGTGGGTGACGGACTGAAACCCTGAGAGTATTTTTTGTAATCCATATCTTGCCTCCTCTTTTCTTTTCAAAATCTTATTTCTGATTCCCTGCGGCCGCCATCGCACAGCGGAGATCTTCCGTTCCGAAGATATGAGACGTCTGCGGAATCGAGTCAAAGACAGTATGTGCAGACACGGCCAAATCATGCGTTTGCTTGAAAATTTCACGTCTCTTTGGACAAAAAAAATCCACTGTGTTATACTGTTTCTGTGTTTTATGCGAAAAAATACAGCAAACAATAAATGAATTCCTGTCACAGCGAACATACTATTTTAGAAGCAATCATCAGATCGAAAGGAAGAATATGAGTAATCCGAGAAAAATCAGAGACTATGATTTGGAGAAAATTAAAACAGTTCCAAAAAATTCCATATTTAGGCTCATCTTCAGTCGCATCTGTATCTCTGCTCTGCTGATCATTCTTCAGGTGGTAGTCTTGGCTGCGGTGACTTTCTCCTGGAGTGAGCGCCATACAAAAGAAGTGATTCTGCTCTTTATGGTTCTGGCCAGCGCCGGAATTTTTATCGTCATCCTCAACAGTGAGAGCAATCCGACCTATAAGATCTCCTGGATTATTCCGGTGGCTCTGCTTCCTTTCTTCGGATCCATGCTCTATCTGCTGTCGCACTATAATATCGGGTCTATCGCATCCACAAAAGCGGTGCGTCAATCGCTGGAAGATACGGAGAAATATTCCCGCACCGCCCCGGAAGTCCGCGACGCGCTTCGCGCGCAAAACCGGAGGGTCTCCGCGCTGTCTCAATACATCGAAAACGCCGGCGGTTATGCATCTTACCGCAACACCTCCGTAAAGTATTTTCCGCTGGGCGACGACGCTTTCCCGGAGATCGTGAGACAGCTCGAAAAGGCGGAATCTTTTATTTTTCTCGAATTTTTCATCATTCGTGAAGGAATCTTCTGGAATACGATTCTGGAAATCCTGCAGAGAAAAGCCCGTTCCGGCGTAGAAGTCCGGGTGATGTACGATGACATCGGATGCATGACGACGCTTCCGAGAGATTACGTATCGACGCTGACCTCTATGGGCATTAAAGCGAAGACTTTCGCCAAGGTCACGCCGTTTTTCTCCACTCATTACAATAACCGGGATCACAGAAAAATACTCGTCATCGACGGAAAAGCCGCTTTCAGCGGCGGCATCAATCTGGCCGACGAATATATCAATAAAGAAGAGCGGTTCGGCAAGTGGAAAGATAACTGTTTTCTACTGCAGGGAGACGCGGTGCGAAATTATACGCTGATGTTTCTTCAGCTTTGGAATACTACGGTTTCTCAGGATGCGAAACTCTATCAGCCGTATGTCAGCGTACGCAGCGACAGAGTTCCCCGGGAAGGGGACGGTTTTATCATCCCCTACGGCGACGGACCTCACTCCCCTGTATCGGTAGCGCAGAGCATCTATCTGAACATCATTCATTCGGCAGTGGATTATGTCCACATCATGACCCCCTATCTGGTCTTAGATGATGAAATGCTCAATGCCCTGAAGCGCGCGGCAAAAAGCGGAATTGACGTGCGGATTCTCCTGCCGTATATTCCGGACAAGAAGACGGTCAATCTCATCGGAAAGACCTATTATCCGGAACTGCTGGAAGCAGGCGTTCACATCTACGAATATACGCCGGGCTTTGTTCACTCCAAAGTGGTGGAGGCCGACGGCAACATCGCGGCAGTAGGAACGATCAATCTCGACTTCCGCAGTCTTTATCTTCATTACGAATGCGCCTGCCTGATTTTCGAAAACGATGTTCTGAAAGATATCACCGAAGATTTCCACAGAACTTTCGCCGATTCGCATCGGATTACGATGTCGGACTACAAAAAAATGAATCTCATGAAGCGATTTGCCGGACGAGTCCTCCGGGTATTCGCCCCGCAGGTGTAGCCCCGATATTCATTGCCGCAGGCCCGCCCCGAACAGCGCCGGCGCCAGGCCGTTCAAACAGAAGAATAAGAGAAACAAAGCGTCTTTCACAGCATTCACCGGGAAAGGCGCTTTCTCTTTTCTCATTTACACAAAGATTTCATTAAAAATTCAGAAGACCACCATATAATACCATCTTTATTTGTGCACACGCACAAATATAAACTTTTAAAGGTTGACACAGAGTTTACACAGCGTTATCATATATGAGCATTTAAATAACAACGTTAACTTATAACACAATTATTTGTTTCGCAATTTATTTTTCTATAAGGAGATTTTCATGATCAGTAAAGAATTACGGGACCGGCACATGCGGATGTGCCAAAAATTCATGATGCTCCGGCTGGACTCTCTGTTCTCTGATCTGCCTCGGGGAGAGTTTATGCCTCTGCAGACAATCTACGCCTATTCTCTGCGCAATCCCGGCACAAAGGGGATCTATGTCTCTGAACTGGCATCTCAGCTCAAGGTATCATCGCCCGCAGTCTCCCGAACCCTTCGTTCGCTGGAGACAAAAGGTTACATCGAACGCTCCGCGGATAAAAACGACCGGCGCAGCACACTGATCCGCCTCACGGAAAAAGGTGACACCGTCCGGAAACAGGTCTTCACAGATATCTGCGACTATTTTGACAGAGTCTTCGACCGGATGGGCCCGGCTCGCATGGAACAGCTGATCGGTCTCTGGGATCAGCTCCATACCATAATGGAGGATGAGCTGAAGATGAGACAGAAGCGAAACGCGGAACAGACCGCGCACGACAGAAAAAGAAAAAAAGAACAGAATTAATATCGAAAGGAGATGAAAACTTGAGAAAAATATTTCAGTCCCTCGGAGAACATAAAGGGGCTATCTTCCTGATCGTTCTCCTGCTCATTGTGGAGGCCTGGTGCGATCTCTCCCTGCCGCAGTACACATCGGACATCGTAGATGTGGGGATTCAGCAGGGCGGTATCGAAAACGCCGCTCCCGATGAAATCCGCGGATCCACTTTTGACAGTCTGAGCGTCTTCATGACCCAGGACGAGATCAAAACATTTCACGAATATTACAGTCAGGATTCCCAGACGTCTTCCGGCGATCCTGTCTATACCATCCGTCAAAAAGGACGTGAAAATATAGAGGAATTAAACGATATCTTCGGCGTCCCTATGGTGATGCTCTCTTATACGGCACAGGAGCAGGACGGTTCTGAGAACGCCGGCAGCGCTGAAAATACCGCAGGTATCACAGAAAACATGCCGGACTTCAGCCTGGAACAGCTGGCGTCATTGAGAGCCGCAGGTCAGCTGGACGATGAAACCGTCGTCAAAATCCGCGAGGAAGCGATTCAGCAGATGGGAGATATGAGCGATTCTATCATCTCACAGATGGCCCTCGCCTTCGTCCGCCAGGAATACGACGCGATCGGCGTGGATACCGACGCGCTTCAGACCTCCTACCTCTTCCGTACCGGCGGCATGATGCTGCTCTATTCTCTCATCATGATGATCGCCGCCATCGCAGTCTCTTACATCGCCTCCCGTACAGCGGCGGCGATCGGACGGGATCTGAGGGGAAGAGTATTTAAAAAAGTAGTTTCCTTTTCCGGCGGAGAGACGGACCGTTTCTCCACAGCTTCGCTGATCACGCGCAGCACAAACGACATCCAGCAGGTACAGATGGTCTGCGTCATGCTGCTCCGCATGGTACTGTATGCTCCCGTTCTCGGCATCGGCGGCATCATTAAAGTATCCCAGACCAGAACCGGCATGTCCTGGATCATCGCGGTAGCCGTAACTGCCATCGTTCTGCTGGTAGGCACCCTGATGGCGATCGCACTGCCGAAATTCAAAATTCTTCAGACTCTCGTGGATAAACTCAATCTGGTATCCAGAGAAATACTCACCGGCATCCCGGTAATCCGGGCATTCAGCAGAGAAAAACACGAAGAGGAACGATTTGAAAAATCAAACCGCGATCTCATGAAAACACAGCTCTTCACAAACCGCGTCATGACTTTCATGATGCCTGTGATGATGCTGATCATGAACGGCATTTCAGTCCTCATCGTCTGGCAGGGGGCGAAAGGCGTCGACCTCGGAAATCTTCAGGTCGGAGATATGATTGCATTTATCACTTATACCATGCTTATCGTCATGTCTTTCCTGATGCTGACCATGATTTCGATCATGCTGCCCCGTGCAGGCGTTGCCGCCGCCAGAATCGATGAAATCATTCAGACAGAAGTGGAAGTCACCGACAGAAGCAGAGTCAGAGATGAAGAACTCTCCCATATCACCGGAAGGATCGCCTTTGAAGACGTATCCTTTCATTATCCTGATGCAGAGGAGAATTCACTGAATCATCTGACTTTCACCGCGGAACCGGGGCAGACCACCGCTTTTATCGGCAGCACGGGCAGCGGAAAATCGACGATCTTCAGTTTGATTCTCCGGTTTTACGATGTGACCGGCGGAAGAATTACGCTGGACGGCATCGATATCCGGGAGCTTTCTCAGAAAAAACTCAGAGATTCTCTGGGTTATGTGCCGCAGAAGGGAGTACTCTTCTCCGGTACCATCCGGTCAAATCTGAAGTTCGGCGGTGATGAAATCTCTGATGAAGATATGAAATACGCGGCGGAAATCGCTCAGGCTTCCGACTTTATCGAAGCGAAGCCCAGCAAATTCGAAAGCCCTGTATCTCAGGACGGAACAAACGTCTCCGGAGGTCAGAGACAGCGTCTTTCGATTGCCAGAGCTATCGCAAAGAAGCCGAAGGTTTTTCTCTTCGACGACAGCTTTTCCGCACTGGACTATAAAACCGACGCGGCGCTCCGTCATGCTCTCGACGAGCATATCGGCGAAGCCACAAAACTCATCGTGGCGCAGCGCATCAGCACGATCATGCACGCGGAGCAGATTATCGTGCTGGACGAAGGGAACGTGGTAGGGATAGGCACGCACAGCGAACTGATGGAGCGCTGCGAAACATACAGAGAAATCGCACATTCTCAGCTCTCAAAAGCGGAACTGGAAGGAGGTGCTTTATAGTGAGTGAAACCAACACATCTCAGACAAGGCCCGCCCGTCGGGGAAGAGGACCGATGCAGAGCGGAATGCCGGGAGAAAAAGCAAAAGATTTTAAAGGCACCTTAAAGAAACTCCTGAAATACGCTTCTGTTTATCGTGCGGCGCTGATTATCGTCATCGCCTTCGCTATGGGAAGTACGGTCTTCAGCATCGCCGGCCCCAAAGTTCTGAGCCAGGCCACCACCGAAATTTTCACCGGCCTCATGAGTAAAATCGGAGGCACAGGAGGAATCGACTTCACAAAGATCGGCTATATCCTGCTGTCGGTATTGGGACTCTATCTCATCAGCTCGGCATTTTCCTTTGTTCAGGGCTGGCTCATGAGCGGCATTACACAAAAACTGAGCTTTCGCATGAGAAAGGAAATTTCCGAAAAGATCAGCCGTATGCCGATGAGTTACTTCGAATCCAAGACCGTTGGAGAAGTACTCTCCCGTATCACAAACGATGTGGATACTTTGGGACAGAGCCTGAACCAGAGCGTCACCCAGCTGATTACTTCCGTCACAACGGTCATCGGCATTATCATCATCATGCTTACGATCAGCCCGCTGATCACGCTGATCGCTGTTCTCGTCATCCCGCTGTCAGCGATTTTCATGGGAATCGTCATCAAAATCTCGCAGAAATACTTCAAAGCGCAGCAGAAGTATCTGGGAAAAATCAACGGCCAGGTAGAAGAAATCTACAGCGGCCACCGCGTTGTAAAAGCATTTGGCCGCGAAGAATCAGTAATCGAAGAATTCGATAAGACTAACGATATCCTCTTCGAATCCGCATGGAAATCCCAGTTTCTCTCAGGTCTGATGCAGCCGGTGATGAATCTGGTAGGCAATCTGGGCTATGTAGCCGTCGCCATCAGCGGAAGCATTCTGGCTATCAAAGGAGTTATCAAGGTCGGAGATATCCAGGCATTCATCCAGTATGTGAGAAATCTCACTCAGCCGATGTCGATGCTGGCTCAGGTATCGAATATGCTCCAGTCCATGGCCGCCGCTGCGGAACGGGTTTTTGAATTTCTGGATGAGGAAGAGGAAATCCCGGAAGCGGAAAATACCTTCGATTTATCCGAATTTCACGGAAATGTGGAATTCGATCATGTCAGATTCGGGTATACGCAGGATAAGGTGATCATCCACGATCTCTGTTCCAACATAAAAGCCGGCCAGACAGCCGCAATCGTCGGGCCTACCGGCGCCGGCAAGACGACGATTGTCAAACTGCTGATGCGTTTTTACGATGTCAGCGGAGGCAGCATCCGGGTAGACGGCCACGACATCAGAGATATGAAGCGCGGCGATCTACGCCGTCTCTTCGGCATGGTCCTTCAGGACACTTGGCTCTTCAAGGGCACGATCATGGAAAACATCCGCTACGGAAGACTGGATGCCACAGACGAAGAAGTCATCGAAGCGGCAAAGGCGGCTAACGCACATCATTTCATTCAGACGCTTCCGGGCGGCTATCAGATGGAGCTGAACGAAGAAGCCAGCAACGTATCGCAGGGGCAGAAACAGCTTCTGACCATCGCCCGGGCGATCCTGGCAGACAACAAGATCATGATCCTGGACGAAGCCACCAGTTCCGTAGATACGAGAACCGAAACCCGCATCCAGCAGGCGATGAATACACTGATGGAAGGACGGACCAGTTTTGTCATCGCCCATCGTCTTTCTACGATAAAAGATGCTGACGTCATCCTCGTGATGAAAGAAGGCGATATCATAGAACAGGGCACCCACGAGGAACTCCTCGAAAAAGGCGGATTTTATGCCGACCTCTACAATTCTCAGTTTGAACAGGAAGAAGAATAAAAAACAAGACCGGAAAAGGATGACTCCTTTTCCGGTCTTTTATTATGCGCAGCCTTTCATCCCGCATACCGTCCATTCAAAATACGAAGTAAGGTCTGACAGACACTCCGTCCGGAGCTTTATGCTCCTGGTCTCGCGATCTTCTCGAGAGTCTTCGCCATGAGAAGGGCAAACGGACGTATGGTGTCTGTGTGGACACGCTCGTGTACGGTATGAGGATCGATGACATCCGCCCCCACATTGATCATGTGCAGATCCTCCGACTTTTCACAGAAAGCGGATGGCTCCAGTCCCACATGGACAGCTGTAATCTCCGGCTCAGATCCGGCAATCTCCCGGTAGATATCCGCCATAATATGCAGCAACGGATTTTGGTGATCAAAGACCCACGTCCTGTACTCGTCGATTTCCTCCCGAAATCCCTGAACCTCGGCTTCTTTCCTGTGAGAGGAAATCACTTCATCGTGATACGCCGGCGTCATACTGCGGACAAAAGACATAATCTCTATCATCACACGGCTGTCCTTGCCCGCTCTGCGGGAATCAAACCGCACCATGCCCAGATTAGATGACGTATCGATGACGCCTTCGATCTCCTCCATACGATAGAGAACCCCGTCGCTGAGATTTTCGATGAATCGTATCAGCCGGTCCTGCTGAGACTGAACCAGAAGAAATTCCGGCAGCGCCACCTCATTGTAGCGAAACAGTCCGTTCGGATCAGTCTTCTCATAATCTGCGATGAGACGCCGCATGAAAATACTGACCAGACGCTGAAACGCCAGCATATCCTCCCGCCGCATGACAATCGTAGCGGACACCTCGCCGGGAATCACATTATGTCCGATCCCGCCGTTATATCCGGAAAGGCGATATGGAATCCCGTCCCGTTTCATGAAATACAGCAGACTGTTGAGCAATTTGATAACATTGGCCCGTCCCTTGTCGATATCATAGCCGGAATGACCTCCGTGAAAATCGAAGAGTCCCAGTTCCAGAGCGATACAGCTGCCGGAAGAAATTTCATCTTCCGGCAGGGGGATCAGCTGAGCCTCGGTACGATAGGTTTCTCTGCTGCCTCCCGCGCTGCCTGCGATCAACCTTCCCCAGTGAAAACCGTCTACATTGATCACATATTTCACATCGTCAAATACCGATGGATCGAGTTTTTTCGCTCCTGCCAGTCCGATCTCCTCTTCTACGGTAAAAATCAGCCGGAGAGGTCCGTGACTGCATCCGCTTTCGAAGAGAAGCCACAACAAGACGGCGTCTCCCAACCCGCAGTCAGCTCCCAGAGAGGATCTTCCGTCAGTGCAGAGAATCTCCCTTCCGGTATCATGCTCTTTCGCAAGCTGCCAGACAACCGGATCTCTCTCCGGAGAATACGAATCATCGCGCACGGCGCAGACCATATCAGTATGACCCTGAAGCACGGTGAGAGGACTTTCTTCGCAGCCTGAAGAAGCGGGAATGTCACAGATGAGATTCCCGCTGCGGTCTGTCTCGGGATGAAGACCTTCGGAAATCAGACGCTGCTTCAGATACTCTGTAATCTCCCTCTCGTTTCCCGATCCCCGGGGAATTCTGCAGAATTCCGCAAATTCCGAGATCACTGTCTTCGTGATATCATCTCCGGTACAGCTGTGAAAAATTTCATTTCGCTCATCAATTTTCATGATACATTACCAATCCTGAACAGACTCCGCCGAAAGGCGGAATTTTCAAAAAACACACTTTTGTCTTATTCTATTCGGTCACATCGCCGCAATTTCTTCCGCATGAGCAGAAAAATTCGCGATATACTCTTCAGAATTGTCCGCCATCACCAGGAGAATATAATTGCCTGCGCTTTCCACGCGGATATCTTCATCAGAAACGCCTACGCAGATCCACTTTCTTCCGTCAGCGTTCTCCTTGATACTCTTCTTCGCCGCCTCGATATCCGCTCCTTCGTTCATCTCGATCAGTACTACGGAATGCGGGATTGCGATTACCAGAGCGTCGCTGCCTATGCCGGCTCTGTAATCCAGCCCTTCTACTCCCAGATAATATTTTTCATTTTCAGAATTCAGCGCTATTTTCGCTGTGTTCGGAGATTCCACGCCGTCATAGACGATATCGAGAATATCCGACAGTTTGCTGTCCGGCTCCGGAGTTTCCGGTTCTTCCGGTTCCTGAATTTCCGGTTTCACATAAGTGATCGGCGTCGTACCGTAAGCTTTCTTGTAGAGATCATAATTGATTCCGTAATTTGCGGCATAGACCGCCTCGATCTGAGGATCGAAGGTATACGGCGTGCCGTCAAATTCGATCTCCGTCCACGCATGGATAGAGCGGTTTCCCTTTTCCGAAATGCTTTCACCCGCGATGGCGTTGGACGGATAGCCTACTTTACGGGACAGGTAGGTAAACGCGGCTGCCCAGGAATAACAGTTTCCTTTGCGATCGGTCAGCATTGTCTTGGCAACGCCCAGTTCCCAGCCCGTACTGCCGGTTTCCACATTTTCCGCGCCGCGGTAGGAGAAAGTCTCTTTCGCGTAATCATATACAGCTCTCAGACGTTCTTCCTGCGTCATTCCCGGCCTCAGAGCTTCTTTGACCGCCGCCGTCAGCAAAGCGTCCAGCTCAGCGTCTCCGGTGGTGTAACGTCCGCAGCTGTCCAGCGAAAGGCCTTCCACTTCTTTGTTGTAGTCAAAACAGCCGCTGCTGCTGACGTGGAACAGTTCCCCGCCGATGTTGTGCCAGCCCTGTGCGAGATCGACTGTCCCCGGCTGATGAGAAGTCCAGCGTTCTTCCTGCGCTGAAACAGTACAGGTATGCTCCGTAAGAGCTTCCAGAAGCTGATAGTACGCCCAGTGACTGTCGGTTACATCGGGCATAATCCGAATATCCGTTGCCATATTGATCGTCATTTTATCTGCCGATCGGCCCAGAAGGCGGTTGATCATCGTGACGGATTCCGCACGGGTGGCGTTGGATTCCGGTTTAAAGAGCCCGCCGGTATATCCTGTAATCCAGCCCTTTGCCGCGGCTTCACTGACCGCCTCATAATACCAGCTGTTTTCGGATACATCGCTGAACGAGGCTGCCGCGCTCCGGTCATTCCCCTGATTTTCCGCCGCATTTCCGCTGTCATTGTATGCTTTTAAGACCGCCGCGAATTCCGCTCTCGTAATCTTTCGGTCAGGACGGAACGTTCCATCCTGATATCCTTTCAGGATTCCTTCTTCCGCCAGTTCCATGACCGCATCGTAATACCACGCATCGGCTTTTACATCGCTGAACGAAATCTCCGAAGTCTGTTTTCCTTCATCGGTCTTTGCGGATACTCCGCTGAGCATCTGCGCCGCCTGAGCTCTGGTCACCTGATTTTCAGGGCGGATTGTAGCGTCTTCAAATCCGTTGAGATACTGCGCGTGAATGATCGTCTCTTCCGTCGGAACCCCTTCTCCGGAAACAGTACCGTCGATCGGTTTTACCGTATCCGCGGAATCCGCAGATACCGCCGCCGGCCATGCTGCCGAAAGACAGAGTGCCGCAGTTAACACCGCACTTATTACTTTCTTTTTTTTCATGTCAATCTCCAATCCTTTCATAAATTACAGTACATCTGAAAATAATAAATCTACAGTTATCCATTATAACAGAAGACCTGAGATTTTAAAACAAAGCAATTGCGTCCTCTTTTTTGTGATGCTATAATGAATTCAATCGGGCATAGATTAACGATTTTTATGAAAGGAGAACGAACCATGGCCGACGATAAGATTCTCGACAATGAAGAGTTCGATGATGATGCGGAATATATCACGCTTCAGTTCGATGACAGCGAAGACATCGAATGCGAAATTCTCGGCATCTTTGATTTCGAAGAGAAGGAATATATCGCTCTGCTCCCGCAGGACGGTTCCGATGATGTTTACATCTACGAATATAAAGAAATCGACGATGAAGAATTCGACCTCATCGACATTGAAGACGACGCATTGTTCGAACGAGTTGCAGCAGAATTCGAACTTTTATCTCTCGAAGAAGAATAACCCATCGACAAAAATAGCCGCGCATCACACCTGCAAAGTGAAGCGCGGCTGATTTTTTTCCGGACAAATTTCTCAGTCTGCCGTCTTTCTCTTGTCTCCGCCGGCATCCGCAGCTTTCGGTTGTTCCGTCATTCGTGCTCTGCGTTCAAAAAACAGACGGACCTCTTCCGCCGCTTTTCGATTCATCCCCTCCGCCGCCGCAAGCTCGCTGACGTCCGCATTCTTTATCCCCTCTATACTGCCAAAGACTGCAAGGAGAGACTTTTTTCTGTTCTGACCGATGCCGGGAATCTCATCGAGAACGGAACGCTGCATCGTCTTGTTTCTCAGACCGTGGTGATAATCGATAGCGAATCGGTGAACTTCATCCTGTATGGAAGTCACATAACGATAGAGGACGGGATATTTTTTCAGATCCAGTTCTTCTCCGTCGATGATCAGGCCCCGCGTCCTGTGCCGGTCGTCTTTTACCATGCCCACGGTGACGATATGTTCGCCCATGGCGGACAAAACCTCTCTGACCGCATTTACATGGCCTCTGCCGCCGTCGATGAAAAGCAGATCAGGCCTTCGCTCAAATCCGGGATCGCCTTCCTGCGCCCGCTTAAAGCGGCGGTAAATCACTTCCTGCATGCTGCTGTAGTCATCCGGCCCGTCTACCGTTCGTATTTTGAATTTACGGTAGGACTTGCGGTCCGGCTTTCCGTTTTCAAAGACGACCATAGCTCCCACGGAATCTACGCCGCTGATATTGGAAATATCGTAGGATTCGATCCGCCAGGAACGGGGCGCTCCGCTCCGCCTCCCTTCTTTTGACAGATCTCCCTTCTGTCTGGCATGCTCGATGGTGACCAGCGTGCCGAAGAACTTTTCCAGCTCCCTCTGCACGGCTTCGATCCGCTCTCTTCCCGAAGCCGCCCTCTGATCCAGCACCTTCATCATCTCGATGACATCTCTGCGGGCCATCTGCATCAGCGCGTGTTTATCGCCCTTCTGAGGTACAAACAGACGCACCTGCGAACCTCTCATAGCGGAAAGCCAGCCCGCCAGAAGTTCTCCGTCCTCCGGCTCCTGTTCCAGAGCGATCTCCTTGGGAATCAGCATATCGCTTCTATAATACTGCTTGATAAAAGACGAAACGATTTCTCTCCGGTCCTCGCCCAGCTCCGATTCCATGGTATAGCTCTCTCTTCCGGAAAGTTTGCCTCCGCGGACATAAAACATGACGACATAGGCTCCTTCCGCTCCTTTCGCGGTAAGGATCAGATCCATATCGCCGGCGGAAGTCAGCACAACCTTCTGTTTTTCGCTGATCGCCTCTACCGCCCGAAGTCTGTCCCGGTATTCCGCCGCCTTTTCAAAATTCATCGCTTCTGATTCGGCCATCATTTTTTCTGTCAGCGTATCGGTGAGTTCTTTTGTCTGGCCTTTGAGAAATGCCAGCACGCTGTCCACCTGCTTCCGGTACTCCTCTTTCGAAACCTTTCCGGCGCATACGCCCTTACACTGCTCGATATGATAATTCAGACAGGGACGAAAATCCTTTGGAAAAGACCTGGCGGAACAGCGCTTCAGCAGATAGACGCTGTTGAGCAGATCGATGATCTCATTGACCGCACCCGCGTCACTGTACGGACCGAAATATCTGGAGCCGTCCTCCACCACTCTCCGGGTCTTCAGAATCCGCGGAAAATCCTCTTTTACAGTCACTTTTATATAGGGATAAGTCTTATCATCCCGCAGAAGCACATTGTACTTCGGCATATACTTCTTAATCAGATTGCACTCTAAAATCAGCGCCTCCATCTCAGAATCCGTGGTGATATATTCAAACTCCTCGATATGGGCCACCATCGCCCGCACTTTCGGCGGCATATTCGTCTGAGACTGAAAATACTGGCGTACCCGGTTCTTCAGAGATACTGCCTTCCCGACATAGATGACATGCCCCAGTTTATCCTTGTGCAGATAAACTCCGGGTTTGTCCGGCAATTTTTTCAGATTTTCTTTGATATCAAACACTGTTTCACCTGCCTGTAAAAACGCTGCAAAAATATATATTTAATCACTGCGCATTATTGTCCCAATATCTTTTTGACCGCCGAGATCAGACGATCCATCTCTTCATCGGTGCCGATACTGATGCGGAGACGGTCGCCGATACGGGGCCGGTCGAAATATCTCACTAAAATTCCTTCTTCCCGAAGAGCCTGAAATAAATCTGCCGCTCCTATACCGACCGGTTTCGCGAAAATAAAATTCGCAGCGGACGGAATGATATCAAATCCGAGAGCTTCCAGCTCCTCTGCCGTACGCTGACGCGTCTGAATGATCTTCGCGCGGGTCTGTTCAAAATAAAGGGTATCTTCAAAGGATGCCCTCGCCGCAGCGATGGAGAGACGATCCGCCGTATAAGAATTAAAGGAATTTTTTACAGCGTTCAGACCGGCGATCAGCGGTTTGGAAGCGATGGCCAGTCCTACTCTCATCCCCGCTAACTGGCGGGATTTTGACAGCGTCTGCGTCACGATCAGATTGGGATAACGGTTGACAATTCCCGCCGCCGTCTCGCCTCCGAAATCGATGTAAGCTTCATCTGTTGCGATCAGTTTGTCCTCATTTGACGAAAGAATACGCTCCACTTCTTTCAGAGGCAGCAGACGGCCGGTGGGCGCGTTGGGATTGCAGAGGAGCACCCCTTCGATATCCGGAGCGAGGCCTCCGCAGTACTGATCCAGATCGAAGGAAAAATCCTCCTGGAGGGGCAGAAGTTCATAGCTGACTTCAAAAAGAGAGCAATATACCGGGTAAAAACTGTAGGTAATATCTGCGAAAGCGATCTTCTTTCCCTTAAAGAATGCCGGAAACAGTAAGGCCAGCACTTCGTCGGAACCATTGCCCACGAAGATATTCTCCTCTGTAAGAAGATCTTCACCTGTCAGAGACAGCGCACGGTTATAATACTGCGCCGCCGCCGTGCGAACTGCCGAGGCATCCGGATCCGGATAGAGACGGAGATTCTCCGCTTCTTCTTTGATCGCCGACAGAACCCTTTCCGACGGCGGATAGGGATTTTCGTTTGTATTCAGCTTGATATATTTTTTATCTTTGGGCTGCTCGCCGGGAACATAGGGTTCCAGGCTCAGCGCCAGTTTTGAGAGAAATTTCATTCTTTTTTCCTTCCACGATTTTCGATCTGTTTCTCCGGATTTTTATCGGAGACTTCGGCTCCTGTGAAAATCCAAAATAGAAAACCCGCCGCCTGCAATAGAGACGAAAGGATATCGGTTCTATTTTATACAAATACATTCGTCAGCAATTGGCTTTATCCGTTTATTATACAAAAAAAGTCGGCGTCTTTTTGCAATTTAATCTGTCTCCGTTCATTTTATTTTGAATTTCTGCAGATCGGAGTTTCCCGGCACGATGCGGCTGCGATCTGTGTATTGTTCTTCCCCGCCGTCCGGATACGAAAAATACACAGACCCCTTTCACTGTGAAATATATTTCTCCAGAAAAGGGGTCTGTCATCTGCACAAAATTCACACTCTCCGGATTTTGCGCATTTTATTCTGATAAAATTTAAAACTTATCTCTTGCGGTATAAGTCGTATGGAGCAGATGGTGCGCTTTCTCGCTTCCCGGCTCGCCCAGCCAGTCTTCATAGATATTCTTCATGATGACAGGATTCTTATGAGACTTTCTGATCGGAAGATTTTTATCTTCCTCATAGAGAGCCTGTGCTCTGAGCTGAGGAATATTGACCCAGTTTCTCACTTTCGCAGGCTGGATCGGCTGACCGCCGCCGTTTACGCAGCCGCCCGGGCAGGCCATGATTTCGATGAAATGATATTCCGCTTCGCCGTTCTTGATCTTGTCGAGAAGTGCGGATGCATTTCCGAGGCCATGAGCTACCGCCAACTTTACTTCCATTCCGGCAACTTCCACCGAAGCTTCTTTGATTCCTTCCAGTCCTCTGACTTCGTGATATTCGATGCTCTCGAGATCTTCGCCGGTAAGAATATCCGCAACCGTTCTGAGAGCCGCTTCCATTACACCGCCGGTAGCACCGAAGATGACGCCTGCGCCGGACGCCGGACCGAACGGATCCTCAAACTCACCGTCGCAGTTATTGAATTCGATGCGGGCTTCCTTGATCATTCTCGCCAGTTCTCTCGTCGTGAGAACATAATCCACATCCTGATAACCTTTATCGCTGAGCTCCGATCTCGCCGCTTCGTATTTCTTTGCCGTACAAGGCATGATGGATACGGTAACGATCTTCGCCGGATCGATATTATTCTTCTCCGCATAGTAGGATTTCAGCACTGCGCCGAACATCTCATGCGGAGATTTGCAGGAAGAGAGATTATCCAGGAACTCCGGATAGTAGTGCTCACAGTACTTGATCCAGCCCGGGCTGCAGGATGTGATCAGAGGCAGTGTTCCGCCGTTCTGAATTCTATGAAGCAGCTCTGTTCCTTCTTCCAGAATGGTCAGGTCAGCCGCCGTATCTGTATCGAATACCTTATCGAATCCCAGACCCAGCATAGCGCCTACCATCTGTTTCGTAGCGACAGAACCGATCGGCATGCCGAATTCTTCACCGATGGCAGCCCTTACCGCCGGAGCCGTCTGCACGAGTACCACTTTTTCCGGATCTGCAATCGCATCCCAGACCTGGTTGATCGCGCTCTTTTCAGTGATTGCGCCTACCGGACAGGCAACGAGACACTGACCGCAGTTTACGCAGGCAACTTCACCGATACCCATGCCGAACGCAGGTCCGATAGAAGTATTAAAACCTCTGTTAACAGCGTCGATCACTCCGATCTTCTGTACGTTTCTGCAGACTGCCACGCAGCGTCTGCAGGCGATACACTTCTGAGGATCTCTGACGAGAGACGCCGACGTAAGATCCATCGGCAGATCGCATCTTTCCCCTTCAAATCTGAGATCCGTAATATTCAGTTCATCCGCAAGGCTCTGCAGCTCACAGTTCTTGCTTCTCACACAGGTGAGGCATTCTCTCTTGTGGTTGGAGAGAAGAAGTTCGAGATTTACCTTCCTCGCTTCCTTAACCGCCGGAGAAGCTGTAAGAATTTCATTTCCCTCTGCAACCGGATACACACATGCCGCCTGAAGCGCCTTCGCGCCCTTGATCTCCACGAGACACATTCTGCACGCGCCGATCTCGTTGATATCCTTTAAGTAGCAGAGTGTAGGAATATCGATGCCGGCCTGCTTTGCAGCCTCTAATACTGTCGTACCCGCAGGTACCTGGACAGGTTTTCCGTCAATCGTAATATTTACCATACTCATTATTTTCTTCTTCCTCCTACGCTTCTTTGTAAATTGCCTTAAACGGACATTTTTCTACGCATGCGCCGCATTTCAGGCACTTAGACTGATCGATTTCATAAGGAACTTTCTTTTCCCCTCTGATCGCGGTGGTCGGACACAACTTCGCGCAGATACCGCAGCTCTTGCAGATATCCGGATTGATCTTAATCTGAATGAGCTTCTTACATACGCCGGCAGGACATTTCTTGTCGACAACGTGAGCGATATATTCGTCCCGGAAGTATCTCAGCGTGCTGAGAATCGGGTTTGGAGCTGTCTGCCCCAGACCGCACAGCGCGGAAGCCTTGATGTTCTTCGCCAGAGTTTCCAGCTTGTCGATGTCTTCCAGTTCGCCTCTTCCGTCGGTGATCTTCTCGAGGATCTCGAGCATTCTCTTCGTACCGATTCTGCACGGAGGACATTTGCCGCAGGATTCATCTACCGTAAATTCCAGAAAGAATTTCGCAATATCCACCATGCAGTCGTCTTCGTCCATGACGATAAGACCGCCGGATCCCATCATGGAGCCCAGAGCGCTGAGATCATCGTATGTCATCGGCGTATCGAGATGCGTATAAGGAATACATCCGCCGGAAGGACCTCCTGTCTGCGCCGCTTTAAACGCCTTTCCGCCCGGAATACCGCCGCCGATATCGTAGATGACCTCCCTCAGCGTCGTCCCCATTTCGATTTCCACCAGGCCTGTATTTACGATCTTTCCGCCTACGGCGAATACTTTCGTGCCTTTGGACTTTTCCGTACCCATCGATGCGAACCATTCCGGTCCGTTGAGGATAATCTGACAGACGTTCGCATAAGTCTCGACGTTATTGAGCATCGAAGGCTTGTCGAAAATACCCTTGGATGCCGGGAACGGCGGACGCGGACGCGGCTCGCCTCTCTTGCCTTCGATGGAATTCATCAGAGCGGTTTCTTCTCCGCATACGAACGCTCCTGCGCCCAGACGGAGGCCGATGTCAAAAGAGAAGCCTGTGCCGAAGATATTGTCGCCCAGCAGCCCATATTCGTGCGCCTGCTCGATAGCGATATTGAGTCTCTTTACCGCCGTCGGATACTCAGCTCTTACATATATGTAGCCCTGGTTCGCTCCGATCGCGTATCCTGCGATAGCCATCGCTTCGAGGACAGAGTGAGGGTCGCCTTCCAGAATGGAACGGTCCATAAACGCGCCCGGGTCGCCTTCATCGGCGTTACATGCCACATACTTTACGTCGCCCTCGGAAGCCGCCGCGAAGGACCATTTCATTCCGGTAGGGAATCCTGCGCCGCCTCTTCCTCTCAGCCCGGAGTCCTTGATTACGTCGATAACCTGCTGAGGAGTCATCTCGGTCAGCACCTTGCCGAGAGCCTGATAACCGTCAAACGCTATATATTCTGTGATATCCTCCGGATTGATACGGCCGCAGTTTCTCAGCGCCACTCTCTTCTGTCTGGAGAAGAAATCCGTATTTTCCAGACGGTTTCCCTCCGCATCGAAAGATTCTGTTCCATTTCCGATGAGAAGACGTTCCACAATCCTTCCTTTGAGGAGATGTTCCTCGGCGATAACATCGATGTCCTTCGGAGTGACCTTCGCGTACATCGCGCCTTCCGGATATACGACGACGATCGGACCCTCGGCGCACAGGCCGAAACAGCCGGTCTGTATGATCTGAACTTCGTCAGATATTCCGAGTCCTTTCAGCTTGTCAGTCAGGCGCTCTCTCAGTTTGTCCGAATTGGAGGAAAGACATCCGGTACCTCCGCAGACTAAAACATGTGATCTTGCAATTTGCATGCTGTTCTCCTCCTTGATTAAAGATTCTCGCTGGCAACCGTATATTCAGTGACAGGCTGACCGTTTACGATGTGTTCCGCTACAACTCTTGCAACCTTTTCAGGGTTCATCTTCACATAAGTGACTTTACCGCCGTTTTCATCATAGACATCTACCATCGGTTCGAGAACGCACATACCCATGCAGCCAGTCATGCCGACAGTAACGTCGCTGATATTTCTCTTCTTCAGTTCTTCGGAAAAAGCGTTCATTACCGGTCTTGCGCCTGCGGCGATACCGCAGGTAGCCATGCCGACGATAATTCTCTTATGTGAGTGTCCGTCGCGCATATTGATGGCGTCCAGACTCTTTTTTCTGAGTTCAGCCAGTTCAGCTAATGATTTCATTTAGAATACCTCCAAATAATAATGTGATCTGCTCATTCAGCATATTCCGGATAAACGAAATGATTTCCACATCATTTATCGGAACTTCGCCGATCTGCGCTCTTACATCTTCCGTCCGGAATACAAATTCCGACTCGTCATTCTTTAAAATAAGATGGATTTCCAGTTCGGGATGACCCATGATCGAAACCGTCATCGTATCCGCCACGTCTCCCAATGGCTTTCGATCGATATTATCGATCTGAAAGGTAGCCGTCGTCGTCGTTCCGGCTCCCGGTTCGGATTCGATCCGAACCTCGCCTCCGGCCATCTGTGCGGCATCCGTCAGAAGAGGGATTCCAAGCCCCGCTTTTCGGGTGGTCCTCGTCGTATAGAAAGGATCCGACACCTTTTTCAGAGTTTCGGGGGACATTCCCCACCCGTCGTCTTTCACAGAAATCGTGAGCAGATTTTTCTTTTTTTCAGCGCAAATCCTCACTTCCACATAAGTGGAATCCACGACGACGGAATTCTGCATGATATCCATCAGATGCAGTGATAAATCGACCATCTTACTCGTTCATATACTTGTCGCAGATGCTCTGAACATCAGCCTGAACAAGACGTCCGTATACCTCACCGTTAACCATAACCACCGGAGCCAGACCGCATGCGCCCACGCACCGGCACGCTTCGATTCCGAACATTCCGTCTTCGGATACTTCGCCTGCTTTGATTCCCAGAGTACTCTCGAACTTCTCGAGAATCTTCCCGGAACCCTTAACATAACAGGCGGTGCCCAGACAGACACTCACGGTGTACTTGCCCTTCGGCTGAGTGGAGAACTGCGTGTAGAATGTGACTACGCCGTAAATTTCCGCCAGAGGAATTCCGAGACCCTCGGAGATGATTTTCTGTACCTCCACAGGAAGATAACCGAAATATTCCTGCACCTCATGCAGCGTCGGAATCAATGCTCCCTGCGTATCCTTGTACTTGTCAATGATACCGTTGATCGCTTTCCGCTGCTGATCTGTGATATCAACTGCACGTTTTTTACTCATTCAATCGTACCTCCTGTGAACATTCTAAATCTGAATAAACTATTTCCTGACAAACAGAATTCCCTCTTCCATAGATACGGCTGTACTCTCTCCGCCGCAAGATCTCAGCGGTTCGCGGAGCAAATCGACCACATCCCGGGCACAGACAATCTGCTTTTCTGTCTCTATATAATTTTCTCTCTCGGAAATGTCCCACAGGTAATGGGCATCGGAACTGCGTAAAACGCCGTATCCCGAAAGCCCGGGATGCTCCTTGAGAAAAGTTGACCTGTCACAATTTTTTGAGATCTCTATATTTTTTACCGGGAGATCCTCCGGCATCATTCCAAGATTGGACAAGACGCTGTGAGAACTTCGGTCGACATGCGCGGGAATACAGACGCCTCCGGCCCGTTCCACCACATCGAAAACCTCTTCTATGGAAAACGATGTGGCTGTGATCAGAAGATTCTCGGCTTTTCCGGTCAGTTCATCTGACGCATCGAGAATACGCTGTTCTCCGAAGATCTCTTCCCGGTTCCGGATCCGGCTCATGCGGTCGTACACCGCACTCTGAATCTCCAGCAGTTTTTTCAGATCGCCAAACAGCGCGACTACATGTATCTCCTCCGCCGTTTCGATTTCCATTCCCGGCACTACGATGATCTGCCGTTTCTCTCCGACCTCCATCACAGCGCCCGCGTTTTCCGCAGAGTTATGATCCGTCACTGCGATGATGTCCAGCCCCTTGAGCAGCGCCATATTTACCAGATTGTTCGGCGTCATGTCATTGTCTCCGCAGGGAGACAGCGCCGTATGCAGATGCAGATCGTAATAATACTTCATATCTCGGCACTTTCCGTATCTTCTTAAGTCTCCGCCTGCTCCAGCAGCTCATGGAGCTTCCAGCAGGCTTCATATGTGCTCATCGGTGTGGAAATGATATTTATATTTTCTTCTCTGGCCTTTTCCACCGTAGACTCCGGCACCGGAATATCCTCCGGAATCAGAACACAGGCGATATCCGCCAGCTGCGCGACTGCTACTACATTGAGATGAGTCAGAACTGTAATCCAGATACAGTCTTTTTCCGACATCGACATCACTCTGCTGAGAAGATCGCACGTATAGACCGTGGAAATTTCAGCATCCTTTACCAGCTCTCCTGTCAGAACATCCATCGGCAGCGCCGCTGCCGCCTCACTGAGTTTCACCGTCACCGCCTCCTCTATTTCTTCCTGTCTTCTTCCGGCGCCATCACCGGAGGAAGCATACTTTCCAATTCAAACATCTCATTTGCCAGATTTCGAACTCTCTCCCGCAGTTTGAAGACACAGTCCGTGATTTTCGCTTCGCCCTTTACGATATCTTCCGCCAGAGCTTTGCAGCTCGGCGCGCCGCAGGCCCCGCAGTCCAGTCCCGGCATCTCTTCATAAAGGGATTCCAGTTCCTCCAATTTCTGCATGGCTTTCGTGATATCCGTATCCAGCGCGTGAATCGGCGTGTGAGTCAGCTCCTTATCCCACATATAATCCGAATAATTCACCTCTCTCAGAGGAAGATCTTTTACCTGATACTTTCCCTTCGCCTCATCTCTCATAGACTTCATGATCACCTGAGAAACATATACATTTTTGACCATCAGCGGACCGCCCAGACAGCCTCCCTTGCATGCCAGCGCTTCAATGAAATCGATGTCATCAAATTTATCGCTGTTTTCGATGGTTTCAAAGATATCCGCCGCGTCGTGAATCCCGTCTACTGCAAGAAATTTATTGATCGAAAGCGCGAGACTCTCTCCGCCCGGATTCGGCCATCTTACCCCGAAAGCGGACGCTTCGGCCAAATCCTCTTCCTCCTCCTGCCCGAGAGCTTTGATCTCCGCCCGCAGCGTCATATAAATATCCTGAAAAGATATTATTCCATCGATATCGGAAGTATCACCTTTCAGAGGATGGTATTTCGTATACATTTTCGCCGCACAGGGAGTGATAAAAAATATCCCGATATTTCTCGGATGAATTCCGCTCTTTTTCACCGCCTTTTTTCTGGCCATCCCCGCAGCCACCTCTACCGGCGCCTGCAGCGGAAGAAGGTTATCCAGCAGGTTTGGAAACTTCACCTGAATCAGACGCAGGATTGCCGGGCAGGCCGTAGAGATGACCGGCCCTTCGCCTTTATGTTCCTTCAGATAATCCCTGGTAGCTTCGCTGACCGCTTCCGCGCCCACCGCCACCTCAAAGACATCGTCAAAACCGAGTTTCTTCAGAGCGGTTAAAAAGTGGTTTCTCGATCTGGCAGTCCTGTACTGGCTGTATAAAGCCGGCGCAGGCAGCGCCACTCTGTACTTAAACTGTTTTATCATTTCAAAGTCATCCGTCACAGCTCTTTTCGCGCTGTGCGGGCAGGCCCTGATGCACTCGCCGCAGTCAATGCAGCGGGATTTCATGATCGTGGCCTTGCCGTCGTGTACACGAATCGCCTCTGTCGGACAACGCTTGATGCAGTTGGTACAGCCCATGCACTTTTCTTTTTCCAGTCTTACCGAATGGTAATACTTGTCTTCCATGGTGCTCACTTACCTTCCAAATTTAAAATCTTTGCAGCATCGGCTGCAGCGCATACGCACCTGCATCCGATCCGGCCCCGAATCCTGAAAAATCCTTAAATGTATTGATTTTCCAACGTTTGCAGCTTTTCAGGGCTACTGCGTATATGCCCGGATTACGACAGTTTAAACGTCATTTTTACTTTTGTCCCTTTTCCGGGCGCGGTATCGATATCGAGTTCATCGGCATTGCGGCTGATATTCGGCAGGCCCATACCCGCCCCGAACCCCAGCATCCGGACTTCCTCCGGAGCGGTGGAATAGCCCTCCTGCATAGCCAGTTCCAGATCCGCGATTCCCTTTCCTTCGTCGGTGATGAGAACTTCTACATGATCCGGATAAAGATCAACGACAGCTTTCCCGCCGCCGCCGTGTATAAACGCATTGATCTCCGCCTCGTACATCGCTACCGCTATGCGCTTGATCACTCTGGGTGAAACACCCAGCAGGCTGAGACTTTTCTTTACCTTGCTGGAAGCCTCTCCAGCAGCATTAAAATCATCCTTATCGATAATGCATTCGATGTGCATTCCGCTGTCTGCCAATATTCCAACTCCTCTATATTGTAAAATCCGGAAAATGCCGGATCAGTGCGGCTGCCCCGCAGCGAGACCAGCTTCGTACAGCCTGCCGCAGGCTTCAAACATCGTCATGGCCGTCCGGAGAACAGTCACGCCCCTGTCTGCCGCCAGATCCAAAATATTTTCCGGAATATTCTTACCTCTGACAAAAAGAACCGCATATATATCCAGCATCTCCGCCGAACGGATCACCTGAGGATTGATCAGCCCTGTGATAATCAGACTGCCCTCCTCTGTGCCCAGCATCACTTCGCTCATGAGGTCCGCCGCTACCGCCTTAGTAATATCCAGTCCGCTGAAATTTTCGGCTCCGAAAAGAATTTCGGCGTCCAATGTCTCCACGATTTTAGCAATATCCATCAAGTACTCCCGTCTGGAACAGACGCTGCCGCCCCGCATATAAATAAAACAGAGAAACCGATCTCCGCATGCCGATGCGCCTGCGGAATGAGATTCCCGACACCTTCCCAAAACAAAGAAAACTCTTGTCACACAGCGATAACCGCAATTCGCAAAAGAGCACTTTGTTTGTTATCGATTTTAATACAAAAACGTGTAACATGCAAACCACGCCCCCTTCGCCGCAGCAAACGGACTGTTATTTTTTATACAAGATAACGCTGTGTATACACGCTGTATCCCGGTTTTACCGTAAAAATTGCATACACCCGGCGAATTTCACCCGCAAATAATATTGTATTTGTAAATCATTCGCACACTCTATTAGGTTGTTTTTCTCCGAATATGTTATTTTTTTGACATTTTATCTCCTTCGCCGAAATAAAAATATTAAGGAAAAATCGGTTTTTTCCCCTAATATTTCGATAATTCAGCTAAATCAGAAAATTTTAATCATAAAACAATAAATTCATCTTA
>CAJLHL010000020.1 GCA_905206455.1 uncultured Eubacteriales bacterium | reverse complement strand
TCTTATTCACCGCTCCGCATATCCGGATCGGTGAACGCAGCTCCATGCGATTTTACACATGATATGGAAAGCGTCTTATTCCGACGCTTTATCCGGCTGATAATCATTCTTTTTGACGACGGAACGGATAATAAACAATACAGCCACCATCAGGACTATTGTAACAGGCAGAGAGATCAGAGCGGATTTGGTAAAGCCCGCGATGATATAGCCCACGAACGATACCGCCACGACGGTGAGCGCATACGGCAGCTGTGTGGATACGTGATTGATATGGTTACACTGAGCGCCGGTGGAAGCCATGATCGTCGTATCGGAGATCGGCGAGCAGTGATCGCCGCTGACAGCGCCTGCGCAGCATGCAGAGATACCGATGATCAGCATCGGATCATCGGCAGGGAAAATACCTGTGATGATCGGAATCAGAATACCGAAAGTCCCCCAGGAAGTGCCCGTGGAGAAGCCCAGAAAAGCAGCTACGACAAATATGATCGCCGGCAGCATGATCTTCAGACCTGCCGCAGCATTATCCATTACACCCGCCACGAACACATCGGCGCCCAGGAGACCTGTAATGCCGCATAACGTCCATGCGAAAGTGAGGATGAGAATCGCAGGAACCATCGCTCTCACACCTTCGGGAATACAGGACATCGCTTCAGAAAAACTGATTCTTTTTCTCGCGATGTAATAGATGATCGTGATAATCATCGCGATACCGGAGCCCAGAGGTAAGCCGTAAGTCGCGTCGCTGCCTGCAAAAGCATCTACAAAACCGACGCCGTCAAAGAAGCCGCCTGTGTAAATCATTCCCAGAACACAGCAGATAATCAGGACGATAATCGGAAGAAGCAGATCGAATACGCTGCTCTTTTTATCACTTTCCTCTTCCTCGATTTCAAGATCCGCGTACGGCCTGTCCGGCGTCGTATATAAATCATCATGTAGAATAGCGTTTCTCTCATGCATGCGCATCGGACCGTAATCGAATTTCATGGCTGTAATAGCGATAATCATTACGATAGTCGCGAGAGAATAGAAATTATAAGGAATCGCTCTGATAAAAAGTTCGATACCATTGTAACCCTCAACAAAACCCGAAACCGCAGCCGCCCAGGAAGAAATCGGAGCGATCATGCAGATCGGAGCCGCTGTGGAATCGATAATATAAGCTAATTTCGCACGGGATACGTTGTGAGTATCCGTAATCGGTCTCATGACGCTGCCTACAGTCAGACAATTGAAATAGTCGTCGATAAAGATGAGAACACCGAGAGCGAAGGTCGCCAGAATCGAACTGTTTCTCGACTTGATCTTTCTCCGCGCCCACTCGCCGTAAGCTTTGGAAGCCCCGGTGGTGTTCATCAGAGCTACCATGATGCCCAAAATCGCGAGGAAGAGAATGATACCTACATTTCCTGCGTCAGACAGACTTCCGATAAATCCGTCTTTGAGGACCACGTCGATCGTACCGAGGATATTGAACTTCGTATAAAAAAGAGCCCCTACGACGATGCCCGCGAAGAGAGAACTGTGAACTTCCTTCGTTATGAGCGCGAGGGCGATTGCCACCACCGGCGGAATGAGCGACCAGAATGTTCCGACCATACTCGAACCGTAATCCGTACCGGCTTCTGCAGGCGCACAGGCTGACAGACCCATGACGATCGTCACGGAGACAACCAGCACCGCCAGCAGGTACTTGAGATTTTTTGAGATGCGTTGCATGATTTTGATTTTCCTCCTTTTCATCAACTCTCCTGATATAATCACACAGCGCCGAAATTCCCGCTTCTCGAGACAGCAATGCCCCATCTTCGATTTTCCGCAAGAGATCGCAGCTCTCGTGAATTCCGTAAGAGCGTACGCCTTCCAACACTGTGTAAAAACCGTTCGCATGCTCTGATCAGATGAACTCATCAGAACACTGCCCCGATTTTGCCCGGCGCTGCGCGCATTTTCAAACATTCCGCGAAACAGCAGCCGGAAAAACAAAAAACAGGCAATAGGGCATAGCCTATTGCCTGAAAATGTTTTCTCCATCAATAGCTCCACCACTTTTAATTCCCCGGCGCCGCCTGCGGCGCTTCCGAAAAGTGAGAGTGCATGTCCTGTTCGGATCATACCCCAACCCGACGCGGCTGTACCTCCGCATCCGTTTCGGCGAATCCGCCTTTCTTCTCTCTTCTCAGGCCGGTACAGCCTCAGAGAAAGTACTGATCAGAATTCGCTGCCTCTATTAATTTAAATTGCTAATTATAACTTATATTTAATATTAGCCGTATCATTTCGAAATGTCAATGAAATAATGCCAAGAAAGCTCGAAAGCTGTCGGAAGGCCGCAAGATACTGCAGAAACGGCCCCCTTTTAGAAAACACAAAACAACTCCGCACAAAATTATACTTTCTGCGTCCAGCAAATAGGAAGTTTGGGATTTTCCACCCTCACCGGCTCCGGGTAAGTTTTTCCATGAAGCTCCAGCTCTACCCGTTCGATAATTTCCGGTTTCAGCGGACGGTTGACCTCCACCCCTTCAATGGGAAAATCTACGGGTTCCGTTTCAACCTTTTCCAGACGATAAATTTCATCCATGCCTTCGATAACCCTGCCGAAAACCGGATAGATCCCTCTGTGTTCCGGACAGTCTCTCAGCGGGAAAAAAAACTCACATCCCGCCAGACCCGCTTCGCCGTATCCTCCCATACCTACCATGCCCGGATGAGAGTCCAGAGGCTCGATGCCGGGATTGAGAGTGAATTCATTCGGGATCAGATACTGCGCCTCTTTTTTTCCAAAAGAGGTGTATGTGACGTCTACCCAGTTCCCGGGTACGATACGCTGAATCGCATGGTGATCCATCAGCCCTCTGGAAGCCACGTAGATGAAGCTGTTGACTGTATTCGGCGCAGATTCGGGCAGAAGTTCGATGATGATCTTCTTTCCGTTTGCCATATGTAATGCCGCTGTCGGATTCATATTTTACCTCTCTTTCTGCATTGCTCCGCCATTTGATACTTTCTGCCTGTTGCCGTGAAAGGCGGACGTTATCACATTATATATTTATCTCAGCACCCGGAAGACGCCCCCTCTGCCAGTTCGGAGAGCGTGTCGCCGGAAATCCGATATACCGTCCATTCACTCATCGGTACCGCTCCCAGAGAGAGATAAAATTCTATGCTGGGTTGATTCCGGTCGAGGCACCACCATTCCAGACGACCGCAGCCCCTTTCCACCGCAATATGGGCGAGTTTTTCCATAGTGCTCTTTCCGTATCCCCGTCCGCGGAATTCCGGCTGAATATAGAGATCTTCCAGATAAATTCCCCCGCGTCCGAGAAATGTGGAAAAATTATGAAAAAACAGTGCAAATCCGATTTCACGACCGTTTTCCCGCGCGAAGATAACTTCGGCTTTCTGTTTATCGAACAGCCATTCTTCCAGCAATTCTTCCGTCGCCGTCACTTCATGTTTCAGCCCCTCATAATCGGCCAGCTCTGTAATATACCTCAATATGAGAGCTGTATCTCGACTCTCCGCATAGCGGAAAGAAAGCTGTTGTTCCACCGCCGCTCCTCCTATCTTCCTCCGTTTCCTCAATCAGTAAAATCAACCTATAATCTCCAATTCCTTCGGATAATGGTTCAGCACTTCGCAGCCGTCCTCTGTCACCAGCACCAGATCCTCGATTCGCACGCCGGTATCTCCCTGTATATAGATTCCCGGCTCGATGGAGAAAATCATCCCCGGCTCCGCTTTCTGCGTGTTAACCGAAGATACGTCGCCGTATTCATGCTCTCCCAGGCCGATAAAATGACCCAGACGATGATTGAAATTCGGTCCGAAACCTTCGCCGCCGATCAGATTTCTCGCTGTCAGATCCAGTTCACAGAGAGGAACGCCCGGCTTCACCTTCGCGATCGCTTCTTCATTTGCTCTGCGGACCGTCTCATAGATATGCCGGTGATCGTCGCTTACTTCTCCGAAATAAAATGTACGCGTCATGTCAGAACAATAATTGTCCTTGACACAGCCTACGTCAAATAATACACAGTCTCCTCTTTTCAGGACCGTATCGTCCGGTCCGTGATGCGGATCCGCCGCATTTGCTCCGAAAGCGACCAGCGGTTCAAAAGAAAAACCGTCCGCACCAAGCTTCAAATAGATCTTCAGCATCTGATCGGCGACCTCTCTTTCCGTGATCCCCTCCCGGATCAGTTTCTTGAATTCCGCCATAGCTCTGTCATTGAGATCGGAAGATACGCGCATTTTCTCCTGCTCTTCTTCATCCTTTACGCCTCTTGCGGTATCTACAGCCACAGAAGTATTTACAAAGCTCCGCGCCGCCTGCATTTCCATCAGGGGCAGCAGAAATCTCGCCTTCAGATCCTTATCCACTCCCAGCGGCGCGTCCCGGTCGATAAATTCCGCTACTCTGTCCATTACCGGATCGGTATCGTAAGACCATACCTGCTGTACTCCGGTGACTTCCGGTACAGAAAACAGATGATTCAGAAAAAATATATGATCGCCGTTCTCCTTCAGCAGAAGAGCGTAAAACCGCTCCATCGGCTGTACATAGACATCTGTGAGATAATAAACGGACATCGGATCCGTAATCAGCATCTGAGTCACACCTTGTTTTTTCAGTTCCGCTATAACGCGGTCCGCTCTGTTTTGTTTCATTTTCCCCTCCGTTTTCCACCGCGTCCAGGCGGCTATTTCTATCTGTACGGCGCGTTTTCCCCGGCAGTCATCTTTGCCTTTGCAGAAGCTGCTGCAGAAATTCCATCAGAACAAGACTCTGGACAGATCGCCTGATCAGAGAGCGCAGACGATTTCAGGGCAGCTCCGTGAGGTCGTTCGCTCCTGCGGATTTTCGCAAAAGACTGCGTCTCTCCTGAAAATCCGAACATCCCTCCCTTCTCCGACGGAGACGGGGATATAAGTATGATGTTATTATACCATGCCGGCTATAGCTCAGTCTTCGTCTTTTTCTTTCTGCCCGACTCGCCTGCTGCCAAGGGAGCAAGTATAAGTCTTTCTACGCTCTCGCGCTCTTCGATTGGCGGATCGCCGAGAAAGAGCTAAGATACCATGACGGCTACGGTTCAGTCCTCGTCTTTTTCTTCCTCGATCTCCCGTGAAAAAGACGCCGGCTCTGTTTTACCGTCCAATATACCAAACAGATAGATGCGTCTTCCTCTCAGAATATACGTCCGTCAGGCACATGAAAAAAGGAGAGAATTTTTTAATTCTCTCCTCGATTCTCTATTGATTCCTTTTCTCTTCCGGACAGAAGGAAAAAGACTGCTTATCTCCGCCGATCCGGCTAAAACTCCTTTCTCAGCTTCGGATCCAGCAGATCCCTCAGACCGTCGCCGATAAAGTTGGCCCCCACGGCCATAGTGAAGATCGCCAGCCCAGGGAAACCCGCAACCCAGAATTTATTGAAATAGTCCACGCCGTCGGATACCATCATACCCCATTCCGGCGTCGGCGGTGCGGATCCCAGGCCCAGGAAACTCAGCGTGGAGAACATCAGAATCTGATTTCCGATATCTGTCGTAGCCATGATCAGTACAGAACTGATACTGTTCGGAATAATCTCCTTTGTCAGAATTCTCAGTCTCGAGGAGCCCAAGGCTTCCGCCGCAGTGATATATTCGTTTTCTTTCACGCTCAGAACCACACTTCGCATGAGACGCGCATAATTCGGCCAGGCTACGATGACCAGCGCAAACATCGTGTTAAAGAGGTTGGAACCCATGATCGCATTGATAATCATCGCCAGGATCAGCGACGGAAATGAGAGGATCATTTCGGAAATACGCATCATGATCGTATCTACCTTTCCTCCCACATAACCTGCCACAGCTCCGTAAAATGTACCGATACATCCTGCGATAATCACCGTCAGACAGCCGGCGAGAAGAGAATATCTTCCCCCGTAGATCACCCGGCTGAAGATATCTCGGCCGAAGTTATCGGTACCGAACCAGTGCTCCGACGACGGCGCCGCCAGCTTTCCTGCCAGATCCTGAGCCACCGGATCATAAGGCGCCACCAGAGGCGCGATGACCGCCATAACAATCCAGAACAGACAGATAATGACGCCGAAAGTAAATAAATAATTTGACCGGAATAATTTTTTCAAAGAACGTATCATCAGCTGCACCTCACTCTTGGATCTATGATTCCGTACAGGATATCTACGATCGTGTTAATTACCATATAATTCAATGCGATGAGCAGAGCTACGCCGATGATCGACGGATAATCCGTAGACATAACCGACTGATAAGCGAACTGACCTACTCCCGGCCAGTTGAAAATCGTCTCTACGAGAACCATTCCTCCCAGCAGATTTCCGAAGCCCAGGCCGATCACCGTCAGTACCGGAATGATGGCATTTCCCAGGGCATGTTTCACGATGAGCCCCGCATTGGACAGACCTTTCGCTTTCGCTGTACGAATATAATCGGTAGACATGACGTCCAGCAGATTGGACCTGGTCGTTCTCGTGATCAAACCCATCGTAAAGGCCGCCAATACGATGCCCGGGAGAATCAGATGGCTCAGCGCATCCATCGCTTTCGCCGGATCTCCCTCGATCAGGCTGTCTATCACGTATAAACCGGTCACGGTCTCCGGCGGTGAAAACATGTTGCTCAGCCGCCCCGGTCCCGGAAGAATTCCTAATTTGTAGTAGAATAAATACAATACCAGAAGCGCAAACCAGAAGCTCGGTATGCTGACGCCGGTAACGGAAATCGCGCGCACCGCCTGATCTGCGATGCTGTTTCTTCGGATCGCGGAGATGATACCGAACAGAATACCGAAGATGGCAGCGAGGATGATCGCAAAGAGCGCCAGCTCGATTGTCGCAGGATAGCATCTTGCAAGTTCGGACAGCACCGGATTGTTCGTGCGTATCGATGTGCCCAGATCCAGCTGCAGCAGATTCTTTATATACAGAAAATACTGGACGATAATCGGCTCGTCGAGACCATACTTCGCCTCATAAGCGGCCACGATTTCAGGATCGCTGAGCGCTCTCTGGCTCAGATTGGCGGTCACCGGATTTCCCGGGACCAATTTGGTCAGTATAAAAACCAGCGTTGCAACGCCGAACAGCATGATAACCAGATATACCAGTCTCTTTCCTATAAATTTCAGCCGTTCCATACAACACCTCTCTCTAAATCATTTATCATTTCTATTGTCAGGGATGTTTCAACTTTTAAAGAATGAAAGCCGCAGAATGTTCCGCCCCTGTTTGCGGCGGAATGAAAACGCACGGCCCCGGTTGCTTTTCCGCAGATATTTCCGTCATCCGGCCTGCAGCAGATATCAGATCACGGAAATACCTGCATGTATAATTCTGCACCGGCTAAGACCGCTTCTTCCTGCCGGGCCTGTGCAAAAGCGGATATTTAAAAGATGACATAGTACCGGTAAAACTCGCCCCCTTAAGACGGGAGGGTTCCATTCCCGGGACTGCGCAAGAGCGGAAAACCCTCGCGCACCCCCGCGGGAACAGAAGTTTCCCGGCGCTATGCCAAAATCGTCGGCTCGCTCTAATCAGACTGACGCGTCAGAGCTTCGCCTTGATTTAAATATTTTATCAGTCTATTTAATATTGATCTGTGTCAGATCCAGGGTATACGGATCGGAAGCAGCCACGCCTTCCAGTCTCGTGTTGTAGCCGATATGAACCGGCGCCTGAGCGATGAAGAGGAATGGACCGTCGTCATACATCTTATCCTGGAGCTCTTCGAGAACGGCAATGCGCGCGTCCGTATCGGTCGCCGCCATAACCTTGTCATAATATGCGCCGATTTCCGGACTCATGTTTTCCGTCCATCCTGCTCTCGTGCCTACGGATGCTCCCGGCAGGAATTCTAACTGTACGTTAGGGTCATTGTAATCGGTCGCCCAGTACATTACGGTAAAAGGAATTTTACCGTCGCGGTAGTCGTCACCGTAGCCGGCAGCCCAAGCCTGCGTTACGATATTGACATTGATACCGATCTTGGAGAGGTCTTCCTTCACCTTCTGAGCCAGATCGGTCAGAAGAATACCCTCCATATCCAGATCGCAGACTGTCAGATCGATATCGAAACCGTCAGGGTAACCGGCTTCTGCCAGAAGAGCCTTTGCGTCTTCGATATTCGTATAATCGACAGATCTCTCTCCCTTGCTTCCCATAAATCCGGACTGGATTACGCTGTACGGCGTGATCGTGCCTTCACCGCAGATTTCATGAACACCTGCGTAGTCGATAGCCTTGCGGATCGCCTGCTGCACCTTAGGGTTTGCCACCGGTCCGCCGATGGACTCATTCGCATTCATGAGAACGAATCCGACTGTCTTCGACGGTGAATTGATTCCTTTTAAATTATCTTTTCCTTCTAATTCAGCCATCGTGTCATCCGTCAGATTCAACGCTACATCCAGGTCACCGCTGGACAGGGTCATCATCTGCGTATTCGCGTCCGGCTGAATCTTAATGATGTACTTATCAACATTTGTAGCCTCGCCCCAGTAATTCGGATTCTTTTCCAGAACGATTTCCTGGTCAGGCTTGTAGCTCGTCATGATAAACATGCCGGAACCTGCGCTCGTCGTATCGAGATAAGCCTGCGCTTTGTCCGCCGTAGATGCGTCCGCAGCGTCGGTACCACCGTTTTCTTTAACGACAGCGCTGTCCACGATGGCCAGAGAGCAGTAAGTCAACTTCGAGAGAATACCGCTGTCCGCCTGTGTCAGGTGGAATACGACAGTCTTGTCATCCGGAGCTTCCATACTCTCGATCGTATCGCAGATAAAAGAAGGATTTCCCTTCAGATTCTTTGTACGGTTGATGCTGAATAAAACGTCTGCAGAAGTCATCTCGTTTCCGCTGGCAAATTTAATATTGTCCTTTAACTTGACTGTCAGCGTCTTTCCGCCGTCGGAAAATTCATAAGTATCCGCCAGACAAGGCTCTGCCTCTCCGTCATTGGAATAGAACTTGAAGAGATTTTCGTAGCAGGCATTGATCACAACCGGCGGATTCTTTTCGTATACATATCCCGGGTCAAGGGAAGTAAAACCGCCGCCCATTGCCACGACTACCGTATTTGATCCCGAAGAATCAGCCGAGCCGCCGTCGTTATTTCCACCGCCGCAAGCGCCGAGAGTGAAAATGAGAGTCAGGCACAAAGCCAAGGCTAAAATTTTCTTTTTCATCAGATTTTCCTCCTAATGTTTTCCTCCTGATAAAATATTGAGACACCGGAAATCCGGCGATATCTCCTGATCAGTCGTACAGATGACAGGCTACAAAATGCCCCTTCTGTATCTCTTTCAGCTCCGGCGCTTCGCTCCTGCACCGTTCGCATACCTTAGGACATCTCGTATTGAAATGACATCCCTTCGGCGGATCGGAAGGACTCGGAACTTCTCCTTCCAGATGAATGCGCTGTCCGGTCTCCTCCGGATTCACCTGCGGAATCGCAGAAAGCAGCGCCTCCGTATACGGATGATATCTCTTTTCGTAAAGCTGCGCATAATCGGCAATTTCTACGATTCTTCCCAGATACATCACCGCAACCCGGTCACTCACCTGATAGACTACATTCAGATTGTGAGAAATAAAGAAATAAGTGAGTCCCAGCTTTTCTTTCAGCTCCTGAAGCAGATTGAGCACCTGCGCCTGCACGGATACGTCGAGAGCCGAGACCGCTTCATCGCAGATGATGAGTTTCGGATTCAGTGCCAGCGCTCTGGCAATGCCGATCCTCTGTTTCTGGCCTCCGGACAGTTCGTGAGGATAACGGCTGAGATGATAGGCGTCCAGACCGACCAGCTGCAACAGTTCCATAATCCGCGCCTCTACATCGATCTCTCCTTTCATCTTATGAATCTCGAAAGGCTCCATGAGGATCTGTTTCACCGTCCTCCTCGGATTGAGACAGGCGGAAGGATCCTGAAAGATAATCTGCGCCTCTTTTCTCATCTGCTTCAGATCATTTCCCTTCAGTTTCGAAATTTCCCGGTCTTCCAGAAAAATCTGACCCTCCGTAGGCTCCAGCAGCCGGATCAGCGTCTTGCCCAGAGTGCTCTTTCCGCATCCGCTTTCGCCTACAACACCGAAAGTTTCTCCCCGCATAATTTCAAAACTGACATCATCCACGGCTTTCACGCTGCCGGACTTTTTATTTTTACCTTTAAAATACACTTTGACATGGTCGGCTTTGACCAGCGCTTCCTGCGCACCTGCTGTCATATATCTAAGCCTCCTTTTTTTCCGCCGTTTCTCTGTCCGCTTCCTCCGCATACAGCCAGCATTTTACAGACCGTTCCCCGGTCAGCTGCTTTTGAGGCGCTTCCGCTCTTTTGCAGATCTCCGACGCGTGAGGACATCGAGGCCAGAACGTACATCCTTCGATTCTCTCCGTCGGATTGGGAACTGCGCCTTCGATGGTCAGCAGCGGTTTTCGCTCTTTGGTGATCCTCGGAATCGCGTGGAGAAGCCCCTCGGAATACGGATGTTTCGGATCGGCGAAAAGTTCGTCCACCGGCGCTTTTTCCACGATCTGCCCCGCATACATGACGATGACGGTGTCGCACAATTCGCTGACGACACCCAGATCATGAGTGATAAATAAGACCGAGGTATCCATAGTTTCGTTGAGCTGGCGGATCAGATCGAGGATCTGAGCCTGAATCGTCACATCCAGAGCGGTCGTCGGTTCATCTGCGATGAGAATCTGCGGGCTGCAGGCCAGCGCCATAGCGATCATAACTCTCTGGCGCATGCCGCCCGACATCTGGTGCGGATACTCATATGCTCTGACTTCCGGATTGGCAATGCCCACCGCATGCATCATGCGAACCGCTTCCTGCATTGCCGTCTTTTTATCCATACCGCGGTGCAGCCGCAGAGATTCTGCGATCTGTTTTCCGCATTTGACAATCGGATTGAGAGAGGTCATGGGTTCCTGAAAAATCATAGAAATCTCATTTCCCCGGATCTTCTGCATCTCTTTTTCCTCCGCTGTCACCAGATCCTTGTCCCTGTACAGGATACTTCCGTTTGTAATCTGACCCGGGGGATTGGGAATCAGCTGCATGATTCCCAGGGAGGAGACGCTCTTTCCACTGCCGCTCTCTCCTACGATACCCAGCTTTTCTCCTTTATGTAATGTATAACTGAGATTGTTTACGGCCTTTACCGTACCTTCCGCGGTTTTAAATTCCACGCATAAATCCCGTATATCTAAAATCGTTTCCATCTGTTTCATATTACCTTACATTCTTTCTTTCGGATATATGTATACAATATCAGTATAACGCTTTCGCATCATCACGTTCAAGTACAAAAGTGATAAAGTCATAAATATTTGTCAGAACTACAAATAATATATAGATTTATATTTTACCATAATTTACGGTTCCGCGCCACATAATCCTGCAGCCTCGCACGCAATGATTCGCAGAACATGTATTGATCCGCTGTTGCCCCCATCACAGATTATAAATTTTAAGCGCGGGACCCTGTTCTTCTGTCCGGTGTGTTACAAAATACAAAAAAGAGGCTGTCTGCCAGCCTCTTCTCTTTTATCGAATTAATACCGCGTGACCGGAAGAAAGCTCCCGGCGCCTGCCCTGCTTACGGCAGCCTATTTTTCGCCGGTATTTTCTGCGCCCGCACTGGAAAGCGGCGTTCCGAATCTCTTGATCTTCTTCGTACTCGTCTTTTCGAATTCCTCCTCACGAATGACGAAACGCTTTACCCTCTTGTAAGAAGGCATCTGATCGTTGGTGTCGTCGATGATCTTTTTGAAAAATTTCTTCATCTGTTCATTATCCAGATCTCCGACCTGTTCTTGAATCGTCTCCCTGTCCGGGACGATATGAGCCGTCACGATGAGTTCTCCGTCAGACTGCGGAACGCCCTCTACGATAACTTCGCTGATATACTGACTCTTGCCCAGATAATATTCCACCTCTTCCGGGAAGATATTTTTGCCGTTTTTTGTCACGATGACATTCTTTTTCCGCCCGGTGATGTAGAGGAAACCTCTGTCGTCGATATATCCGTAATCCCCTGTGTAGAGCCAGCCGTCTTTCAGAACTTTCGCCGTCTCTTCCGGATTGTCGTAATATCCCAGCATGACGGAATCACTCCTCGTCACGATCTCTCCCACGCCGTCCTCGTCCGGATTTACGATGCGTATCTCCGTGTTCGGCATCGCCGGGCCCACCGATGCGGAATCATAATACCGGTCTCTGTGAACAGCGATAATCGGACTGTTTTCCGTCATTCCGTATCCCTGGAACATCGTGATACCCATGCTGTTGAAGTCTTCGATAATCTCCGGATCCAGAGCCGCTGCGCCGGAGATAAACATGCGCATATTTCCGCCGAAAGCGTTGTGAACGTCTTTAAACAGTTTTCTCATCGCCTTGATATTAAAGCGGTCCAGCTTCTTAGCCACCGCGATGCCCTTCCTGAGCTTCGCCGCCTTTCCGGTCTTCTCCGCCTGTTTCCAGACTCTCTTGTGCATCATCTCGAATACGAGAGGCACGCCTACGATAATCGACGCTTTACATTCCTCCATATTTTTGATGATATATTTCAGTCCCTCGCACAGCGCTACCGTACCTCCCTGATAATGAACGGTCATGTGCAGGATCGTAAATTCATATGTATGATGTATGGGAAGAATCGAGAGGGCCACGTCCTCTTCAAATACCTTTACAAACATCGACATATTCATGACATTCGCCACGATATTTTTATGAGACAGCATGACACCTTTCGCCAGACCTGTCGTCCCTGAAGTAAAAAGCAGGATGCTCATCGCGTCCGGATCGATCTTTGCATCGATAAAACTGCGGTCGCCTGCGGCTACCAGCTTTCTTCCCTTCTTCAGCAGCGCAGAAAAAGACAGACGTTTTTCGTCGCTTTCCTCTGCATCCATACTGATGATATATTCCATGCTCTCGATGCCTTCGATGGCTTTCAGCACGGCCTTCTCCACTTTTCCGGAGTAGATAATAGCGGACATATTCGCCCGCTGGCAGAGATTCGTCAGCTCCGCCTGAGGAAGATCTTTATCGAGAGGCACCACCACGCCGGTACCATTGGCAACCCCCTGATTGCCGACAATCCACTCATAGCGCGTCTCTCCGATGACGCCCACATGCTTGCCCTTCAGGCCCAGGTCGATCAGAGCCGTACCGAAAGCATCGATATCCTCTTTCAGCTGTCTATAGGTAACCGGAACGAATTTGCCGCCCGGAACATTTTTCTTGAGATAAGCGGCATGATCCCCGTAAAGTTCCGCGGAACTGTTGATCAGATCCTTCATGTCCGTCACGGTTCTCACAGGATAATATGCGTCTTTATATTTTTTATTGCTGGCCATATTTCAACCTCTCTGTTCTCTTTTTATTTCACAATATATAATTGTAGGGAAAAAGCTGCCGAAAAGAAATTATCCGTCAGAAACGATTTCCGTCATTTACAGCTGAAATCCGCCTCTCACAGCCGTATTTACCGTACGGAACGGGGGATCCACTGTCCCCGTTCTCTTGCAACTAAAGATTTTATCATTATCGGTTTAAAATGGCAATGATTTTATCGCCGCAATATTTTTATCGTCAAACTAATTTGTGATTTACTTATCAGAATCTGCGTCATTTATTTCGTACGCATATCGTCTTATTCTTTAAATACATTGCAACGCCTCGTTTTGTGGTGAATTTTGTTGATTTTCAGGGAAGTTTGTTGTATACTTGATGCGCCTCAGACGGATCTTCTACGTATATTCTTATACGATTTCCGCATCGGTCCGCAGAGGACATATGATTCTGAAAACAGCGGTGATTCAGTAATATCATCCTGTTCAGACTGCAATAATAATTTTTTATGAAAGGGAGAGAGACATATGGGTTTATTTTCCAAGCATATGCACAGTATTCACGTCGGCCATCACAAAGATACCGCCGACTGTGAATCGGTTGTCATTCCTGTACCTGAAAAAGTCTACATCTCTATGTCACAGCACATCGGAAGGCCCTGTCAGCCCCTGGTAAAAAAGGGCGACCTGGTCAAAGTCGGTCAGCGGATCGGCGATGTCGATGCTCCTGTGAGCGCTCCGGTTCATGCGAGTGTTTCCGGCGAAGTAATATCCATAGAGGAAAGCCGTACGGCGATGGGCAGCACAGATACGTTTGTCGTCATCGCGTCCGACGGACGTCAGGAACCGTGGGAGGGACTTCAGATCCCGCACTGCGAGACAAAAGATGATTTTATCAAAGCTGTCAGAGACAGCGGCCTGGTAGGACTGGGCGGCGCATCCTTCCCTACCCATGTAAAATTTAATCCGGCGAATCTGGACGAATGCGATACGCTGATTGTCAACGGAGCGGAATGCGAACCGTTCATCACATCCGACCACAGAAATATGCTGGAACACACTGACGATATCATCTCCGGGATCCGGCTGACGATGAAATATCTCGGTCTTTCCAAATGTTACGTAGGCATCGAAAACAACAAACCCGATGCGATCGAAAAGATCCGAAACGGACTGAAAGAGATCAAAGGCGCGGAAGTCGTGGAACTGAGAAGCACATACCCCCAGGGGGCGGAAAGAGTCCTGATTCACGAAACCGCGGGAAAAACGCTGAAAGCAGGTCAGCTTCCGGCATCGGCGGGCTGTATTCTTTCCAATGTGACCACGATCATGTTCGTCGGTCAGTATTTCCGCACGGGAATGCCTCTGATTCAGCGAACGGTAACAGTGGCGGGAGATGCGGTGGCAAATCCGTCCAATGTCGTGGTTCCCGTCGGTACGAAATACTATGATCTGGCTGAATTCTGCGGGGGATACACCGCTCCGCCGAAAAAAATTATCGCCGGAGGTCCGATGATGGGTAAGGCGCAGAACAGCGACGGCAGTGTCGTCGTAAAAAACACGGGGGCTGTCCTGTTCTTCGATGAAAAACAGGCCCGTCTCAGCGAACCGACTCCCTGCATCAACTGCGGCAGATGTTATCGCGGATGTCCGGTGGGCCTCATGCCGAAAGAATTCGCCAAAGCATACGAGGCGAAAGACGCGAAGCGTCTCAGCGATCTCAAGATCATGGAATGTATGAGCTGCGGCAGCTGTTCTTATGTCTGTCCGGCGAAAAAGCCTCTGGCATTTGTCAATACACTTGCAAAGGAAATGGTAAAGGAGGCCGGTCTTTAATATGAAAACAGCGAAAAATGAAAATATGTTTGTGACCTCAAATCCTCATATCACAGATTCAATGAACACGCCGAAGATCATGTCGCTGGTAATTCTGGCGCTGCTTCCGTCCCTGATCGCTTCGATCTACATATTCGGCTTCCGGGCGCTGATGCTGGCCCTGGTCTGTGTGATTTCCGCCGTATTTTTCGAATGGGCCTTTGAAAAGATCACAAAAAAACCGAATACCGCAGGTGATATGAGTGCGGTGCTCACAGGTCTTCTCATCGCTATGAACGTTCCGGTCACCCTCCCTTACTGGCAGGGCGTTATCGGTTCTTTCGTAGCGATCGTCATCGTAAAGCAATTTTTCGGCGGTCTGGGACAGAACTTCGCCAATCCGGCGATTACCGCACGAATCGTTCTCTTCGTATCCTTCGCGACGGATATGACAACCTGGGCCGATCCGACAAAAGGCCGCGTGTTCAGCGCCTCCGACGCAGTTACCTCCGCGACTCCGCTGGGAGTATTTACGGAAGGCGGCGCTGCGGAAGCGGAAGCGGCATTCTCTCTGAAACAGCTCTTCTTCGGAACGGTCGGCGGCTCCATGGGTGAAGTATGCGCCCTTGCGCTGCTCATCGGCGGTCTCTTCCTCATCGTAATGAAGATCATTCCTTTCTCGACACCTGCTGCATTTCTCGGAACGGTAGCCGTCGTTTCACTGATCGCAGGTGTGGATCCGCTCTGGCAGATCTGTGCGGGCGGCGTCATGCTGGGAGCTTTCTTTATGGCTACCGACTACGCGACGACGCCTTCCACCACGACAGGCAAAATTATCTTCGGCGCAGGCTGCGGACTGATCACCATGATCATACGGCTTTTCGGCGCTTATCCGGAAGGCGTATCTTTCTCCATTCTCCTGATGAATATTCTGACGCCTCTGATCGACAGTTTCTGCGAAAAGAGACTCTACGGAAATCCGGATAAAAAAGCGAAAAAAGCCGCAAAGAGATCTGCTGCAGAAGGAGGTGCCGGTAAATAATGAGTAACGAAACTAAGAAAACTTCTTTCCGGGACGGCATGATCGGTCCTACGGTCATTCTGCTCATCATCTGCCTCGTCATCTCCGGCGCTCTGGCAGTGACATATCAGGTTACCGCCCCTCAGATCGAAAAAATCAACAAAGAAACCGCTGACGCCGCCCGGATGGAGGTTCTTCCCGGCGCAGGCTCCTTCACCGCCGCCGACGGCGACCTGCCGGAAGGCGTCACAGAATATTACACCGAAGACAGCGGTCTGGGCGTCGTCGTTACCGCGCAGAACAAATCCTTCGGCGGTACGATCACTGTCATGGTGGGTATCGATGCGAAAGGCGCCATCACAGGCGTAAAGGTGACGGACCATGCAGATACGCCGGGTCTGGGCACAAAAGCCATGGACAGCGGTTATCTGGCACAGTATCAGACGCTGACGCAGTTAGATGACGTCGACAACATTAAAAAAGACAGTCAGGTAGACGAAGTTACCGGCGCTACGGTATCGTCCAACGGAATTTATGGTTGCGTAAAATATGCGCTCGCCGCTTATGAAGAGATGGGAGGTTTAAAATAATGGAAAAAGAATCTAAGCTCACCATACTCACTAGAGGTCTGATCAAAGAAAATCCTACGCTGGTACTGCTTCTGGGTACCTGTCCTTTCCTCGCCACGTCCACATCTGCGCTCAACGGCGCAGGTATGGGACTCTCCACGACAGCGGTGCTCGTATGTTCAAATATCGTGATCGCTCTTCTTAAGAACGTAATTCCGGAAAAAGTGAGAATCCCGTGTTACATCGTAGTTATCGCCGGATTCGTAACCGTCGTTCAGTTTCTCCTGCAGGCATACCTGCCGAGCCTGAACGCTTCTCTGGGATTATATATTCCGCTCATCGTAGTAAACTGTATCATTCTCGGAAGAGCCGAGATGTTCGCCAGCAAACATTCTGTCATCGATTCCGCGCTGGACGGTATCGGAATGGGCCTCGGCTTTACTCTCGCTCTCTTCTTCATGGGCGCTATCCGTGAACTTCTCGGTGCAGGCACAATCCTGGGCTTTGAAGTCACTACAAACCTCATCACTCCGATGAGTCTCTTTATCCTGGCGCCCGGCGGCTTCTTCGTCTTCGGTATTCTGACCGCGATTGTCAATAAAATCACTGGAGGAAAACTCAACAGAGAGTTCAGCTGCTCCGGTTGCCCGGGCGATCCGGAAACTATCGCCGAACTGGAAGCGCAGGCCGCTAAGATCGCAGCTGCGAAAGCCGCTGCAGAAACGAAAAAAGCGGAAGCTCAGTAAGGAGGCGATAAATAATGGCAGCTATTTTAAGTATTATGCTGGGCGTCATTCTCGTCAACAACTACGTACTCGCTCAGTTCCTGGGAATCTGCCCGTTCCTGGGCGTCTCCAAAAAACTCGACTCCGCGGTGGGCATGTCCCTGGCCGTTACTTTCGTCATGGTGCTGGCGACACTGGCTACCTGGCCGATTCAGACGTTTCTCTTAGACCGCTTCGGCATCGGGTATATGCAGACGGTGGTTTTCATTCTCGTGATCGCCGCCCTGGTACAGTTAGTAGAGCTCACGCTGAAAAAATATATGCCGCCTCTCTACCGATCTCTGGGCGTGTATCTTCCGCTGATCACGACAAACTGCGCGGTTCTCGGCGTTACGGTAAACAATATCGACAACAGCTACGGATTTCTCGAATCTCTCGCTAACTCTTTCGGTGCGGGCATGGGCTTCCTGCTCGCAATGGTCTTATTCGCCGGCATCAGAGGAAAGATGGAGACATCGGACATACCGGAAGCGCTGAAAGGCGTTCCTTCGGTTCTCATCGCGGCTTCCATCCTGTCGGTTTCCTTTATGGGATTCAGCGGCGTCGTAGAAGGCATATTCGGTTAGGAGGTAACAATCTATGGCATATCTTATTCCTGTCATCATCGTATGCGTCGTCGGTATCGTCGCAGGCGTGCTCCTCACCATCGCAGCGAAGATCATGTATGTCCCTGTAGATGAAAGAGTGGAACAGCTCACGGAAGCTCTTCCCGGGGCCAACTGCGGCGGCTGCGGATTTGCCGGCTGTTCCGATTACGCAAACGCCATCGTGGAAAGCGGCGCGGACGTAACTCTGTGTCCGGTAGGCGGACCCTCGGTAAGTTCCGCGCTGGCCGCTGTCATGGGAATCGAAGCCGGTTCTGTGGAAGGCGAATACGCCGTCGTCCTGTGCGGCGGATACGACAACAAGACAGATAAAATTTTCGAATATCAGGATATCCCTACCTGCAAAGCTGTAAAATCTCTTTATGGCGGCGCCGGAGCCTGCGGACACGGCTGTCTGGGCTACGGCGACTGTGTGGAGGCCTGTAAATTTAACGCCATCGGCATCGTCAACGGCGTCGCCTGGGTGGATCGGACCAACTGTGTCGGCTGCACAGCCTGCGCGAAAGCATGTCCTAACGGTATCATCGCTATGGTTCCGAAGCACAGTCTGACCTATGTCGCATGCAGTTCCACCGACAAGGGCGCCGTCACGAGAAAAGCGTGCCAGGTGGGCTGTATCGGCTGCAGAAAGTGCGAAAAGATCTGTAAATTTGATGCCGTCAAGGTGGAAGACAATAAAGCGGTCATCGACCCACAAAAGTGTAAAAACTGCGGCATGTGCGTCAGGGAATGTCCGACCGGCGCTATCGTAAAACTGCCGAAACCCGCGAAATCCGCGGTTTCTCAGGTTCAGTAGACCTGCGGCTTCGCTGACCGGCAGTCCGCGGATCCTGAAAAATGCAGATGATGAAAAATCATTTGAAATGGATTTGTTTTTTATGATAAAATATGTTATAAGTTGAGTTGCTTAAAGGCGTAAGTCCAAACGGATTTACGCCTTTATTTTTTTGCCGGTATTTTCAGAACGACATATTTTTATCCGCATCCGGTTTCCCGAAAACAAATCAAAGGAGGTTTTTCACATGCAAAAATTACAAAATACGCGTAAGATGCTGGCGCCGAGTATTCTGTCCCTGTCCTTACTGACTGTAATGGCAGGAGCCGCGGTAGCGCCTGCTCTCGGCGTTATCCGAGATCACTTTTCTGACAGCAGCCCGATGTTTATTCAGATGATCATCAGTATTCCGGCGCTTTTTATCGTGATCACCAGCTTTTGTTTTCCCGCGCTGTGCCGCATCTTCCGTTCCAGAACCCTCGTTCTGACAGGGCTTTTGTTTTACACTGCCGGAGGCGTCGCTGCCGGCGTCTGCGGCAGTATCGCACTGCTCCTGATCACCCGGGCTCTGGTGGGAATCGGCGTGGGTATTATCATGCCGCTGTCTACCGGTCTGCTCTCCTTTTATTTCTCTCCGCAGCGTCAGGAGGCGCTGATGGGATATTCCTCCGCCATGAATCAGATGGGCGGCGTCATCGCCACGCTGCTGTCCGGCCTGTTGGCGAATATCGTCTGGAGGGCGAGTTTTCTGGTCTATCTGCTGGGACTGCTGAGCATCGTTTTGTGCGCAGTCTTTCTTCCCAGCGATAACATTGCGGAAACAGAGACAGACGCCGAAAAAAGGAAAAAGGGCGACGGGAAAGCTTTCGCTTCAGAAAACGTTTTATCTGAGGAAAAACCGAAAAATTCTGGAATTACAGCAATTTTCAAAGAAAACTATCCTTTTGTCATCGCCATGTTTCTGCTGATGACCATTTTCTTTATCTATCCGGCGAATTACGCAATGGAAACGGCGGCGGAAGGTCAGATCCCGCAGAAATATGTGGCTGCGATCATGGCGTGGGCGGATTTTATCGCTTTCTTCGGAGGTCTCGCTTTTGTCGCAATAAAAAGAATCTTCGGCAGATATATGAAATTTGCAGCGCCGGTGTGCTTTCTGACGGGTTATATCCTGCTCTCGCTTCATGGGGGATTCACAGGCGCTATAGCAGGCTCTTTCCTGATCGGTCTGGCCAACGGCACAGGTATTCCTTTCATCATATCAGCAGTTTCGATAAAAAACGGCAAAACCGCCGCCACCACAGTTATGCCGCTCATCTCCGCCGCGCTGTATCTGGCGCAGTTCCTCTGCCCGTTTCTCATGTCGGCAGTCACTTCCGTCTTCGGCGCTGAAACCTCTCATCTGCCTTACCGCACCGCCGCCATACTGTCGGTCGTATTTCTTTTGTGGTCCGCGCTCATTCGCGAAGCCGTCCCGGCGTCAGAAAAAGAATTCCGGCCGGACAATCTTTCAAAGCGCTGAAAACGATTCCGCCGCAAAATCATCTTCCTCTCTGCGGCGACAGGATCAAAACTCAGATTCGATTCCTTTCGGATCAAAAAATGCTGTCTTGTTCACAGAATTTTTCTCCTTAAGATACAGAAAAGTACGAAGATATTCTATCCTCGTACTTTTCCGGCCGTTCCTCTATGATGCAGCCTTCGTCATCCGGCTCAGCTCGAACCACTCGTCTCCGATCTGTATCTTTGTCACGTCCTCCGGAGTAATCGCCTGTTCCTGGAAATCCTTCATGAATACGACCATCCGCTCCTCCTCCGACTGCCTGCCGCTTCCTCTTCCGCGGACTTCGGTGCCATTCCACAAAACCGCGCTGATTTCCGCAGATTTATAAAACTCGTCATCTGCCTCCAGCGATTCCAGAGAAACGTCTTTGCCATACATTTCCGCCGAGATTCCGCTCATCGGATAAATGCGGACCTTCGTCAGCGTCAGCTCCTGGCCGCCCGCCGCGGTAAATGAAATATCGCCGGTATATTCCACCGGTTCCCCTTTCACCGGTATATCTGCCTCAAATTCGAACGGGACTTCGATTCCGCCGAATTTTTCCATATGGATCATAATTTTATCCGAAGTTCCGGAAGGCCAGTCCTGCTGTGCCAGAATTCCCTGACTGCCGTCTTCCGCCCTGAAAGCAGTGAGACTAAGACCCGTGTTTCCCCACGAATCTCCGCTTTCCCTCCGCTCTTTCATTTCCGTCAGATACGCTTCGATCTCTTGTTCACTCAAATCCGGCATCTGACTCTTCAGAAGTTCTTTGGCAAGAGGCGATTCCATCCAGGATCCGCTCTTGTCCAGCGGACCGATATCCGGCTGCAGCTCTTTCTCACCTTCTACCGTAAAAGACATGAAAATCCGCTGATCATCTCTCATGGCGGCGTTCAGCGTAACGGTCACGCCCTCCTCCGTCCGGCTCTCACCGATCACGATCAGCGTCTGATCTGCCAAAGACTCTACTTTATCATCCGGCATATCTTTCCTAATAGCCGGACCAAACCAGTTCCTCATCTGCGCAGCCGTCACCTCCCTGTCCGGATCCGAACTGACGTCCGCCGATCCGTCACCGGCAGCAGATCCGCAGCCTGCGGCAGAAATCGCCAGAGAAGCGATCAGACAGAAAGAAAACAGGATACGCAGAAAAGGCGAAGGACGCTTTCCCGCAGAAAAAAGGCGGCGTACCCCCTCTTTACGTTTCATAATTTTTTTCATTTTTTGCCTCCTTTCCACGGACATTTTTCATTTGAGAAAATCGAATGATTCTGATCGGATAATTTTACAAAAACAAATACTAAGATCTGCACTTTTCTTTGATCAATTTTATTTTAACATAATATAATCCATTTTTTAACAATAACTATACAAAATATATAAAACGCATAATAAAAACGGACGCTCCCGCCTGACAGCGGGAACATCCTCATCTCATCTGTGCCGCATTTGGAAAACCGCGGTGGGGATCGTTATTTTTCTAAGAATCTCTGCAGCATAGCCGCAGTTTCTCCGCGGGTGGCGCTGCCCAGCGGATCTAATCTGCCGTCTCCTTTGCCGCTGAGAATCCCCGCTCCTACAGCCCACTGCATATCGGCTTCTGCCCAGCCGCCCAAAAGCTTCCTTGTCTTCCTGCGTCCACCAGTCGGCGATGTTTCCGTTTTCGTCATACTGCGCACCGCCGGAATCAAAAGCGTGAGTCACCTCATGGCCGATTACGGTACCTATGCCGCCGAGGTTTTCTTCATATGAAGCCTCCGGATCATATATCGGCGCCTGTAAGAATGCAGCAGGGAAATTGACGGAATTAAAGCTCGGCATATAGAAAGCGTTTACTGTCTGCGGTGTGGTAATCCACTCTTCTCTGTCCACAGTTTCTTTGGAAAGCCGTGCACTTTCCATTCGTTCTGCTTTCGCGATCTCTATCCGGTTCTGATAATAGCTGCCCCCTTCGTCGCGGCTCTTCAGATCCGCACGATCGGCAGACGGCTTTACCTTGCTGTAATCCGGAGCGCCTACCTTGATCCGCATCGTATTTAACTTGCGAATCGCCTTTTGCTTTGTCACCTCACTCATCCAGCTGAGATTTGAAATTCTCTCACGGTATACTCCGATAATATCGTGCACCATATTTGTCACGTCGGATATGATCTCATCGGAACAATATCTTTCGGCATAGATCTGTCCCACATAGTCCGGAAGGACTTCTGCGATCACCTCTGCCGCCTCTTCATTCAAAGGCTTGCTCCCGCTTTTTCCCAGAGATTCTTCTTCATAAATCACCTTTGTATTGCGAAAATCTTCGCTGAGATATTCAGAACTCTCGACGATCAGACGAACCTTCAGATAATTTTTGACCGCCGCGAGATTTGCATCTGTCAGCATTCCTGCAAGCTCTGTCATATTTCCCCTGTCACTGACCTTGATTCTGCTGCTGTCACTCAGACCGGTCTCATCAAAAGCCCTTTGAATATCCACACCGGAAAATATTTTCTTCAGCTCGTTCAGGGTGTAGATATTATAAGTTTTTCCCGGATCATATTGTTCCGCAATGGTAAGTGAAGCATCGGAAAGCTGTTTTTCGAAGGCAAAAAAATCCTGTGCGTTTTTTTGCGCTTCTTCCTTCGCCTCTCCGCAGAGAGTCAGAAAGCTGGAGATATATTTTAAATAAGCCTTTTTCTGTACTTCCGATTCTCCGCTGTATACCTGCTTCGTCAGTTCTGCAGACGCAGGTTCAAAAAGTGTCAGATACCTTCCGCTGTCCATCTCGTCGATGGTGAGAGTAAAGTCTGTCAGAAGAGAGAGCCGATCTGGAATCCGCCTGTATCATAACATCATCCAATTCAGATACGCTTCTGACCGCATCAATTCTTCGGAGATCTTCGGCAATCGGCGCAATACCGGCAGCATTGCGCGCCTCCATATCCATAAAATTATCATACAATATTTTAATCTTTTCCTCCGGAGTGTCTTTTTCCGGAGTACTTCCGGAAATCTCGCCGATCAGACCCAAAACCTGCTGATTTGCCCTGTCGCGCACCGCATAAGCGGTACCCGTGATATTGCTGCCTTCCGGAATCTGCAGCGTATCGAGAGCTTTCTTATTTACAGAGGAATAGAAACTGTCCTTCGGATTTGTGCCGTAAATCGCATAGACGCGCTGAATAAACAGTCTCATCTGCTCTGTCGTCACTTTATGATCCGGAGAAAACAGCCCTTCGCCCGTACCTGCGACAATCCCCGCCTCAAAGGCAGGAGCGACCTCTTCCTCCGCCCACGCCGGAATATCTGTAAACGTCTCCTTCGGAATCGCCAGACGCAGATTATTCCCCTTCAATTCAGGAAAGCCTCCGAAAGCCCGATTCAGCATAATCACCGCCTGTGCCCGGGTAACCGCATCCTCCTCATGAAGCTTTCCGTCGCCATATCCCTTGATGATATCTGTCTTTTTAATCTGGGGATTATAATCATCTGCCGCTTCCATCAGCAGCTGCACGACTTCTCCCCGGGAAGCAAAATGACTTTCCTGCGCCGTTGCTGCCGATGGAACCGCTGTAATAACCATAACCGCGGCAAGCGCGGCTGCCAATCCTCTTCTCATAAACAAACTCCTCCTTTTATTTGTAACTATAACAGAGAAAGGACGACAAAAGGACAACAAGAAAATGATGAACCTGCCTTTTTCAATTTATCCCGCCGCTTTCCGCAGATTCCTTTTTCGTCAGCTTGCCATTTTTCCGTTTCTGGCCTATGATAAATATAGATTTTACAACTTTTTTGCTTTAAATAATCAGCAGAAAAGCTTTTCGCCGGAATAACAGCAGAGGAGATCCGGCTTCTCACCGATATTTTCTAATTGAGCAGACAAAAAACAGGAGAATGATACTTTATGAATCAAATGATAAACGCCAATATCGCGCTGGATATTATTAAGTATCATCCTGTCGCTGATTCCCATTGTCTATCTGATCGATCACCGCAGGTACCGTCAGAAACTCAACCGGTACTTTCTGGGCGTAGCGGTCTTCAATATTTTTATGATTGCGGGAGATCTGGCCGACTGGCTGATTCAGGATACCGCCGAACCGTCCATGAAAATTCTCCTCACCGCTTTCTCCGTCATATTTTACGTGTCCTCTGCTTTCGTTCTCTATTTCTTCGCCCGCTATCTGGAAGAATATCTGAAACTTTCCGGACGGATGAAAAAGCTGAGTCAGACGATTGTCACAGCCGTATGCGGCGCACAGATATTCTTTGCGGCGATCAGCCCTTTTACCGGATTTATTTTTTACATAAACGACAGCGGATATCAGCGGGGAGATCTTTTTCTCATCTCCCAGATCGTTCCTCTGATCTGCTATCTCTTGTTCACTGTTCTCGTCATCGCGCATCGAAAGCAGCTGACCCGACAGGAAGTTATATTCTTTCTGCTGTATATCTTTGTTCCTCTGGGAGGAGGAGCGCTGCAAATGTCTCTGAGGGGAATCGCGGTGGTGAATCTCGGCGTGGCCCTCGCGCTGCTGTTTATTCTGGTCAATATTCAGTTTGAACATGAGATAACCTTGCGGCGGCAGGAAAAAGAACTGGCGGAACTGCGCATCGACATCATGCTGAGTCAGATTCAGCCGCATTTCCTGTATAATGTACTCACAGCGATACGAAAACTCTGTGAAATCGATCCCGTTCGAGCCGGGGAATCTGTGAGCGCATTTTCAAAATTTCTGCGGGCAAATATGGACTCGCTGACCAATAAAGCACCCATTCCCTTCGAACAGGAACTGGAACACGTCCGCAGCTACCTGTATCTGGAGCAACAGAGATTTGGAGACCGGCTGCATGTGAGCTATGATATCCAGGCGATAAATTTCTGCATCCCGCCGCTGACTCTCCAGCCTATCGCAGAAAATGCGGTTCGCCATGGAATACGAAGAAAAGAAGACGGCGGAACTCTGACCATCCGCTCCGAAGAACGGGGAGACGCTTTTATCGTGACAGTGACAGACGACGGAGCGGGTTTTTCCCCGGAAAAGAAAAATAGACCGGCAGAGATCTCCGGCGAAGAAAAAGAAAAAAAGACACATGTCGGAATCAAAAATGTAAGAGACAGGCTGCTCGCTCTGTGCAAAGGGGAAATCGAAATACGAAGTATACCGGAAAAAGGAACGACAGTAACGATTTCCATTCCAAAGGAGAAAGAAAATGAACTTTTTAGTCGTAGATGACGAACCGCTGATTCTGCAGGATCTGGAGGACACTTTAAAACGGATCCGCCCGTCGTGCACAGTTCACAGCTTTACTTCGGCACGTCAGGCGCTTTCTGAGGCGGAAAGAGAGATCTATGATGCCGCTTTTTTGGACATCGAATTAGGCTATACCAACGGTATCCTTCTGGCAAAACAGCTGAAAGAACTGCAGCCGAACCTGCCCGTCGTATTTGTGACCAGTTATGAAAAATATGCGGTGGACGCTTTCTCCATCCATGCCGCCGGTTATCTCCTGAAACCGGTGGAAGAAGAACAGCTGGAAAGAGAACTGACCTTTTTAAAATTAAAGAACATAGCCAAAAGATGTGTCATCACCACCTTCGGCGGCTTCGATATCTCGGTAGACGGCAAGCCTCTCTCGTTTAAACGGGCAAAAGCCAAAGAACTCCTCGCCTATCTCGTGGACCGAAAAGGCTGCCGCGTGACGACGAAAGAAGCCTGCGCCGTGCTCTGGGAGGACCTGCCGTATAACAGCGCGCGTAAAAACTATTTTCAAACGCTCATGGTCGAATTGAAAAATACGCTGAAAGAGGCCGGCGCAGAAAATATTCTGCATAAATCCAGAAACAGCTACGCCGTAAACCCCCAGAATTTCGACTGTGATTATTATCGATTCCTGCAGGGAGATATCACAGCGATCAATCAATACCACGGCGATTATCTGATCTGCTACAGCTGGGCGGAATTCACCATCGGCA
>CAJLHL010000019.1 GCA_905206455.1 uncultured Eubacteriales bacterium | reverse complement strand
TCCGAACAGCCGTCCCCTGCAGAATCATTGAAGCCTATAAAACCGACGGCCTCCCGATGAGGCAAAAAATATTTTCAGATCATAATGTAAAATACAGAGATAAGCCAAACCGGCAGCAAAAAATATAAAATCAAAAAATTTCTCAGATCTAATCCTTGGCTCAGACTTCCTTCAAATCGAGCTGAAACAACAGCTGAGAATTCCCGCGCAAATGAAAAATGGCGGCAGATGCAATGCATCTGCCGCCATAATCTGCAATTTTAGAGAACGCTCTGAACTGCTTTCCTGACAGCTCCGCCGTCCGCCAAACCCTTTACCTTCGGCATAACAGCGCCCATGAGTCTGCCCATATTCGCTTTGCCGTCATCGATTCCCAGTTCCGCTTTCGTATCGCGTACGATCTGTAAAATCTCTTCTTCGGTCAGCTGTTTCGGCAGATAAGCCATGAGGATCTCTATCTCTCTGCTGTAGTTTTCGATCAGATCGGTTCTTCCGGCTTTTTCAAAATCAGAGAGGGCATCTTTTCTCATTTTCACCTGTTTCGTCAAAATGTCGATTATGCCTTGCTCGTCAAGTTCAACCCTGTGATCCACCTCGTACTGCTTGATAGCCGCACGGGCAAGGTTTATCGTGTTTTTTGCAACTTCATCGTGCGCCTTCATGGCGTCTTTGAAGTCCTGCATCAGTCTGTCTTTTAAAGACAATAACAACACCTCTTTTAATATTTCTTAGCCTTTTTTCTAGCGGCTTCCGACTTCTTCTTTCTCTTTACGCTAGGCTTCTCGTAATGTTCTCTTTTTCTGAGTTCGGACATTACGCCGTCTCTAGCGCAAGAACGCTTAAATCTCTTCAGCGCGCTTTCCAAGCTTTCGTTTTCTCTAACTACTACCTGTGCCATATTCCTTATCCCTCCCTCCGTATTCTGAAATTCTAAATTGCGTAAAAACCGAAATAGTCTACAGCGCGTACAATTATATATTTTTTTTGCGAATAAATCAAGTATATTTTTTGATTTTCCGCTTTTGCCGCCTTTAACCCGGAGGCCACGTCATTTTTCTGCGGCCCAGCAGGTGAAAATGCAGATGCTTTACCGTCTGCTGACCGTCTTCACCGCAGTTATTTACCAGGCGATATCCGTCTCCGAGCTCCAGCTGTGCCGCGATATCCTTCACTTTGAGCATGATATAGCTCAGAAGCTCGGCGTCTTCTTCCGATGTATCATCAAGTGAAGCGATATGTTTCTTCGGAATGATCAGCACATGAACCGGCGCCTGAGGCGCATTATCTTTAAAAACGCAGATTTTATCGTCTTCATAGACAACCTCGGACGGCAGTTCTTTCTGCGCGATCATACAGAATATGCAGTCTGACATCTTTATCACTCCCTTCTCTTCGATAGATAGATTGATTTTAACATACTTCGGACTTCTTCGAAATATGTAACCGGAAATTATTTTCCGGTATCGCAAAGTTTTCCTCAGGGACATACCCCCCCCCTGACAAGATACCCTGTACGGCTCTGTCCGCGTCTGTAACGGCCTTTTTACACAATTTCGCCCTCCAGTCCGCCTTCCCGGATTTCCTTCAGCAGAACGTCGGAAAATCCGTTCACAAATTTTTCCGCCTGTTCCCGGGGCATACGGCAGCAGGTATGGATATAATTGTCCGTAAATCCCGTGAGCATCGACGTTTTTTCATCATATCGCTCGAAGAGCACCTGACGCACTTTCCCTATGTTGCGCTCAAAAAAACGGTTCGCTTCTCTCTCCGCCAGTTCCATCATCCGTTCGACGCGCAGAGATTTCACGTTTCCGCTGATCTGATCCGGCATCTGCGCAGCCCTGGTACCGTCTCTCATCGAATATTTAAAAGCGTGAACTTTACTGAATCCGATCCGGCGTATCGTCTCAAGACTCTCCTCGAATTCTTCTTCCGTCTCTCCTGGAAAACCCGCGATAATATCTGTGGTAACCGCAAATTCCGGGTCGAATTGCCGAAAAACATCGACGATTCTCCGATAAGTTTCCACGTCATAGCGCCGGTTCATCCTCTGCAGAACCGTATCGCTGCCGCTCTGCAGCGACAGATGCATATGAGGACACAATTTCGGATAAGCCGTAAGCCTGCGGGCCGTCTCTTCATCCACCACATTAGGTTCCAGAGAACTCAGGCGTATGCGGAAATCTCCTTCGATGGCGCTGATGGCCGCCACCGCTTTTTCCACACCGGAGAGTCCGTCCTCTTCTTTCCAATCCTGACCGTAAAGCGCGGTGTTGATCCCTGTCAGTACGATTTCTTTAAATCCTGCGGCGACCAGATTACGCGCTTCCTCCGTCACTTCTTTTAACGCGCGGCTCCGGACTTTCCCCCGTGCATACGGAATAATGCAGTACGAACAAAATCTGTCGCAGCCTTCCTGGATCTTAATGTACGCCCTCGTCCGAGAATCCATGGAAGTGATCCCTCCCGCCTCTTCGTATTCTGTCAGCTCTTCGTAAGAGAGCACATGGATATCCTCTGTTCTCGCGCCTCTCCCCTGCGTACCGTCTGTCTCAGACCGCCGGGACCGGAGAAAATCTTCTACGAATTCGACGATACGTGTCTTTTCATTTGTTCCCGCCACCACGGAAACACCCGGTATCTTTGCCACCGCTTCCGCATCCGTCTGCGCATAGCATCCCGTCACGACGATGACCGCCTGATCGTTCTTCTTTTTTACCCGCCGGATTCTCTGGCGGGATTTGCGGTCTGACAGATTTGTCACAGTACAGGTATTGATGATGTAAATATCCGCGGGGTCATCTTCTCCCACGGTCTCATAGCCCGCATCTGCAAATCGTTCCCGCAGCATTTGCGTCTCATATTGATTTACTTTGCAGCCCAACGTATAAAAAGATACTCTCATGTCTTTCATCCTGTCTTTTCATCCTATTTCCGGCGGCCTCGCCTGCAGCAGCCGGCACCGGGCCGGACATTTTGCGCGCCTCCGGTATCGAATGCCCTTTGTCCGGCAAATACTGCAGAATCCGCCTGTCATAATCGGCAAAAGGCGGATTTCTCCGCCTTTCTCCTCTCTAAAATTTCAATTCGCCGTCATCGGAAAGCCCGTCTTTCACCATCATCTGTTCCATCGCAACGATATCGGACGTGATATCCAGCATATCGTTCTGATAGAGGTTGTCCAGCTGTTTCTCAAATCCCGCCGTGACTTTATCCATCATCTCTTCGATTTTCCGCATCGTAGTGCCGATATTCTCCCCACGGACCTCCTGCCGCTCCAGATCCCGGTATTTTCGGAGCATTTTCAGCGTGGTAGGAAGATAATAATCCAGAAAAGAACGAAGCTTCCGGTCCGACTCCGGAGAATTGCCCTCGTGTTCAAAAATCCGGCGCGTGACCTTTTCAATCCGGTCGATCTTACCGGAGACCTCCGTATTTTTTATGCTGCCGTTCAGCCGGCGGATTTCCTCCAGAATCTCTTCGCTTTTCAGCTGCTCCTGATCCTGCATCTGTCTGCGCCTTTCTGCTTCCTTTTTTCCGGCGGCTTTCTGCTCTGACTTGCGTTCTTCTACAGCACGTCTGCCTTCCTGAGTTAGAATCAAATAACCCGAGGTAAAATCGATCCAAGCGTCTTTTCCGAAAATTCCGGCGCTGACCATATCCTGCATATCATTTTTCACCGTACGCACCGAGTAAGACGAGGCGCGGGCAATCTCCCGGAGCTCCGCGGCGTCCTGCCCCTGCAGCATCGCCAGATAATTGCGATAACGGTCCGTCTTCCGGTTATGAAGCGCTCCCATCAAAACTGCAAACAGAGAAATCCCCATGAACAGGAATTCTACATAACTGTCTCTGAGAGCTTCCAGCGGGTATTGCGGCATCCACAGCAGAAAATCGTCAATTCCTGCGAGAAAGAAACAAATCGCACAAATCCCGCCGGCTCCTATGAGAAGATTTCCCGTAGTCTTGCGCAGCATTATTCTCGCATTTTTCGGTCTCCTCACCGTTCGCGGCCGGTTTTCCGGGTCGCGGGAAAACTCCCGCCCTTCAGGACAGTCCCCTTCGGAACTGTAAGGATGCTCCTGTCCCCCATCATCCCTGCCGTCCCGGATACTGCCTGTTACGATGAGAAAAAGTCCCAGCGGCCAAAAGCCGGTGAGAAAGGTAATCACCACGATAAACCAATAAAGTCCGGAATTTTCCCGGCGAAGTTTGTCTAATTGTCTCAGCATAAATTTTACCCCTTTTTATCCCCTTATCCTTGCCAGATCTGTTTTTAGTGCCGATGAGTATATTCCCTGCTCATTCGAAATGCTTCGTTGAATTTTATCTTATCACAAGGATCCTCGGACTGCAAACCCCGAGAGGATAACATCATTCACCGCACAAAAAAATGACTGCGGAAGCAGTCATTTTTACAATATAATCTTTCATGAAAAATCTCAAAAGGAAGTCCCCCGCCGGCAGAAAAAAGAGGAGATCGGCGCTATGTACAAGAAAATCCGCCGCCGATACCGCCCGCGGTATCATCTCTCTTCTATCCTGAGATGAGTCCCAGATGTTCTGCCAGGATCTTAACACCCAGAAGAATGAGAATGACGCCCCCGGCCAGCTGCGCTTTCTTCTCAAATCTGCTGCCGAAGAGATTCCCTATCTTCACACCTGCCGCAGAAAGGACAAAGGTCGTCATTCCGATCAGCAGGACCGCCGGCCAGATTGAAACGCTGCCGGCCATAGCCAGTGAAATCCCTACGGCGAGAGCGTCGATAGAAGTGGCCACCGCCATCACAAACATGATCCGGAAAGACAGATCCGCGCTGACTTCCGTGCAGTCATCCGCGCCCTTTTTTTCGAAAGCTTCCTTCAACATATTCGCTCCGATCAATCCCAACAGAGCAAAGGCGATCCAATGATCCGCCGCTTCGATGATATCGGCAAACAGAGATCCCAGAAGAAAGCCGGCCAGCGGCATCAGCGCCTGGAATCCACCGAACCAGATACCGCATACCGCCATACTCTTTAAATCCGCTTTTTTCATCGCCAGCCCCTTACAGACCGAAACTGCGAAAGCATCCATGCTCAGACCCACCGCCAGCAAAAACAGTTCGATAAAGCTCATAATAAACCTCCAGATCAACACCGCATCCGATCCGGAGGCGATAAATAGGCAAAAATATCTGCAGAACCGTCTATCCTTTCAGCTGAGCAGCAACAGCGCACCATCCCTCTTCTTCAAGAATTTCCAACACTTCAAATCCGCTGTCTGAGATGGCGGAAACCACTTTATCACACTTCTCCGCAAGAATCCCGGAAGAGATAAAAATCTTTTTTCCGGAAAGATGTTTTGCGATATCGTCAGAAAGACCGATGATCAGATCTGCGATGAGATTTGCGACGATAATGTCCGCCGAAAAACCCAGACCTTCTGTCACATCTCCCTGGCGGATTTCAATCCGGTCACTCAGATGATTTTTCTCTGCATTCTCTAAAGAAGCTGCCGCCGCATCGGGATCGATATCTACGCCCCTGACGATTTCAGAGCCGCACAGAGCGGCTGCGACAGAGAGAATTCCCGATCCGCAGCCCAGATCCAGAACCACATCATCTTTCTTTTCAATATATTTTTCAAGAAGCCGGATACACATTTTCGTGGTAGGATGTGTGCCCGTTCCAAAAGCCATTCCAGGATCGATTTCTATAATCCTGTCGCCTTCTCCCGGCTCATAGGTTTCCCAAGATGGCTTCACTACGATGCTGTCTGTAATCCGCGCCGGTTTAAAATACTGTTTCCAACGGTCTTTCCAGTCGTCATCACACACGAGGCGGCTGCTTACCTCCAGGCGCCCGTAAACGCCCTGAGGATCCTCTTTCTTCAGCTTTGCCACCGCTGCCTTGATCTCCTCAATTCGGTGCATAGCGGTTTCATCGGTCTCCATGTAGATGGTAATATTGGACTCATCCTGCCCGATCCGGAGAACTTCTTCGTCCACATAATCCCAGTCGTACTGGTTTTTCTTTTCCAGAAAGTCCTCTATGACAGACTTGTCTTCTGTCACGAAGGTATCGTGACCCAGCATGATCAAAACGCCGGACAGAGGTTCAATTCCCTCTGTCGACGTATATATTTTCACTTCATAATAATTCATATTCGCTCCCGCAAACGATCCGGCGCCGTATCGTGTCTACTTTTTCTTCTTTTTCTTCTTATCAGACGGGGCCTTTCCCCTGCTCTCACCGGTAAAGAGTTCTTTTACCGTCTCCGCAAAGGATTTCTTTCTGACATATGCGTCCGTATCCATCCCTTCGTCGAACTCTTTGAGCAGTCTTCTCTGTTCCGCGCTGAGTTTTGTCGGAACCTCAAGGAGAACTTTCACATAAAGATCTCCGACGATCGAAGATACCGTAGGAGATTTGACCCCCTTGCCCTTCAGACGGAATGTCGTGCCCGGCTGGGTTCCCGCAGGAATCTTGTAAGTAACCTTTTCTTCCATTGTAGGAATCACCACATCCGCTCCCAGAGCCGCCTGTGCAAAGGTCACAGGAATCTCCAGTTCGAGATCCAATCCATATCTCGTAAACAGCTTATGCGGCTGTACGCTGATGATGACAAAGAAATCGCCGTTTGGACCGCCGTTTTCCCCAGGCGCTCCCTGACCGCGGACGCTGACCACCGAGTCATTATCTACCCCGGCAGGTATATTGACGTCGATGATCACGTCTTTTCTGACTTTTCCCGTGCCGCTGCAGGTAGGACAAGGATTTTCGATAATCTCCCCCGTTCCTCCGCAGCGCTCGCAGGTAGATACGTTCGCCATCATTCCGAACGGCGTCTGAGTCTGTCTTCTCACCTGTCCGCTGCCGTTGCAGACAGGACAGGTCTTCTTTCCGCTTCCTTCTTTCGCGCCGGTTCCGCTGCAGTCCTTACAGGTTACGAATTTGTTTAATTTGATCTTCTTTTTCGTACCGAAATAAGCCTCTTCAAAGGTGATCGTCAGTCGCTTCTGAATATCCTGACCCTTTCTCGGCATATTGCTTCTTCTCGCGTGGCCTCCGCCGAATCCCCCTCCGAAGCCTCCGCCGAACATACCCCCGAAAAGATCTCCGAAAATATCCTCGAAGCCGCCTCCGCCGCTGAAGCCGCCTCCGCCAAATCCGGCATTCGGATCTACTCCCGCAAAGCCAAACTGATCATACTTCGACTTTTTCTCCGGATCGGAAAGAATACCGTAGGCCTCATTGACTTCCTTGAACTTCTCTTCTGCCTCTTTATCTCCCGGATTCCGGTCGGGGTGATATTTCATCGCCATCTTGCGGAAAGCGCTCTTTATCTCCGACTCCGAGGCGCCTTTGTTCAGTCCCAGGACCTCATAATAGTCTCTTTTGTCTGCCATTTCTATTTATCCTCCGAACTATACAAGACACTCCCCTTTCGAGGAGTGTCTGACTTACTTATAGTAATATATGTCCGCTGCTGTTTCAAGGGGTTTTTCATTCCTCCGCTCTTCCCAGCCGGACTTTCCGGAAAAAAGCCCTGTGAAAGCTTCTTCCTGTGCGGCTGATCGCCGCGTTTTTCCTGTCTGTACAGCAGCACACAGGATTAATTGTCATCGTCGATTACTTCAAAATCCGCGTCGACCACATTGTCGTGCGCCGGACCGGAAGACTGAGCTCCGCTGTTATCCGTATAAGCGGAACCGCTTGCTGCTCCCGCCGTGTTCGGATCAGTGCCGGCAGCCTGCGCATTTTGATAGAGAATCTGCGACAACTGCTGGAATTCATTGGTCAGAGCCTGTGTTTTCGCCTTGATGTCTTCTACATCACTGCCCTGTAAGGCCTGGCTGAGCGCATCCTTCGCAGCGTTAACCTTTGCCAGCATATCCGGAGTCACCTTATCCCCCAGTTCTTCGATCGTCTTTTCTGTTTCGTAGACGAGAGATTCGCCCTGGTTTCTGACATCGATCGCTTCTTTCTTCTTCTTATCTTCTTCTGCGTACATTTCCGCTTCTTTAATCTTCTGGTTGATCTCATCGTCGGAGAGCTTCGTAGAGGAAGAGATTGTGATCTTCTGTTCTTTTCCCGTACCCAGATCCTTAGCGCTTACATTTACGATGCCGTTTACGTCGATATCAAACGTGACTTCGATCTGAGGGACGCCTCTTCTTGCAGGCGGAATACCGGACAGCTGGAATCTGCCGAGAGTTACGTTATCGGCAGCCATCTCTCTTTCGCCCTGTACGACATGAATATCTACCGCTGTCTGATTGTCGGCGGCAGTGGAGAAGATCTGGCTCTTTTTCGTAGGAATCGTCGTATTTCTCTCGATGAGCTTCGTCGCTACGCCGCCCAGAGTTTCGATCGAAAGAGAGAGCGGAGTGACATCCAGAAGGAGAACGTCGTTTACCTCACCTGTGAGTACGCCCGCCTGGATCGCTGCACCGACAGCCACGCATTCATCCGGATTGATACCCTTAAACGGCTCTTTGCCCGTAATATTTTTTACCGCTTCCTGTACCGCAGGGATACGCGTAGAGCCGCCGACGAGAATGACCTTTTCGATATCGCTCATAGTGACGCCGGCATCTGCCATCGCCTTCTTCATCGGATCGATGGTACGCTGTACAAGGCCGGATGTCAGCTGATCGAATTTTGCTCTGGTGATATCCATATCGAGGTGAAGCGGACCGTCTGCATTGACCGTGATAAACGGCAGGTTGACGTTGACCGTCTGTGAAGAGGAAAGCTCTTTCTTCGCTTTTTCCGCAGCTTCTTTGAGTCTCTGAAGAGCCATCTTGTCCTGTCTGAGATCCACGCCGTGTTCGTTCTTAAAGCTGTCTGCGATGAAGTTCATCAGAGCCTCGTCGAAATCATCTCCGCCCAGACGAGTATCACCGTTTGTAGCCAATACTTCGAATACGCCGTCGCCCAGATCGAGAATCGATACATCGAAAGTACCGCCGCCCAGGTCGTATACCAGAATCTTGTGCTGTTTATCATCCTTATCGAGACCGTAAGCCAGAGCTGCCGCCGTCGGTTCGTTGATAATTCTCTTTACATCCAGACCGGCGATCTTTCCGGCATCCTTTGTCGCCTGCTTCTGACTGTCGGAGAAGTAGGCAGGAACGGTAATCACCGCTTCTGTCACCTTTTCTCCCAGATAAGCTTCCGCGTCCGCTTTCAGCTTCGCCAGTGTCATAGCGGAAATATCCTGCGGCGTATAGGATTTGCCGTCGATTTCCACTTTGTGATCCGTACCCATATATCTCTTGATCGATGCGATGGTTCTGTCAGGGTTTGTAATCGCCTGTCTCTTTGCCGTCTCACCTACCAGTCTCTCACCGTTTTTCGTAAAACCTACGACGGAAGGCGTCGTTCTGTTGCCCTCTGCGTTCGTGATTACGACAGGCTCGCCGCCTTCGAGAACAGCGACGCAAGAATTTGTTGTACCTAAGTCAATACCGATGATTTTTCCCATTTTATATTACCTCCTGAGATAATAATCTTTATTTATCTTTGATTTCGGCTGCCGGAACCCGGCGCCTCTCTTTGATGTGAATATATTGATGCATATGCTGACGAACGGGTTTCAGACAGAAATCCGCAGCGTCTTACTGAGCCACCCTTACCATGGAAGGGCGGATGACTTTGTCGTTGAGAGTATACCCTTTCTGCAGAGCCTGAATCACTTTTCCGCTCTCGAAATCGGAATTTTCTTCCGAGGTAACCGCATTGTGGAAATTCGGATCGAAGTCCTCACCTTCCGCCTTGATTTCGACGATATTATTTTTATCTAATACGCTTTTCAGCTGCTTATATATCTTGCCTATCCCTTCCACAAACTGTTTGTCGGCACATTCCTCGCTGTGCTGCAGCGCCCTCTCGAAATTATCCATCACATCGATGATATCCAGAGCGATTTTCTCGTTGGCATAAGCGTAGATATCTGATTTCTCTTTCTCCACTCTTCTTCTGAAATTTTGAAAATCAGCTGCCAGTCTGAGATACTTCGCATCGCCGTCTTCCTTTTCGCCGCCGTCCTCCGCAGTTTCTCCGGCAGAATCTTCCGCTCCGGCGTTTTGCGCTTCTGTCTGCATCTCGGCCTCCGTCTGTCCGGAATCTTCGGCCTTATCCTGCAGTTCTTCGGAATCCTTTATCGGTTCCTCTCTCTCGCTGTCCGATACATGCTCGTTTGTCCCCATTATTCTTCTCCTTCTGTCAGTTTAAATGCGTTGTTGAGATTTTGCGTCAGATACTCGATCACTGACGTCACCTCGTCATATTTCATCCGCGTCGGTCCCACTACGCCGAGCTTGCCGACACAGGTTCCGTCTACACAGTAAGTCGCGGTAATCAGACTGCAGTCCTTCATATCCTCTTCCGCGTTTTCGCCGCCGATCGTGATGATCACGCCGCTCTCTCTGTTCAGAAGCATCGTTTCCAGCTCTTTTTTTCTGCTGAGCATCTGCATGAACATCTTGGCCCGGTTAAAATCCGAATATTCCGGAATATAAAAGATTTTATCCAGTCCCTCGACATATAAATCGACGTTAAGCATATTCTCCAGCGTCTTCATAAAGGATGGAACGATATCCTCCGCTACTTTCCCCAATGCCGCGATATCATTTTCCAGATCTTTGATGATATCCAGAGTCAGCAGACTGGTCAGCCGCCTCCCTTTATAATTGTGTGTCATCACCTTGGAAAGCAATTCCAGCTGTTTCGGATCATAGTCTGTCTTCAGCCTCACTGCGGTATTCGTGATCTTGCCGCTTTCCGCGACTATCATAAGTACGATGGTTCTGGCGTCCACCGGAAGAATATTGATATATTTCAGCTGATTGTCATCCTGCGTCGGCGTCATCGCGAAAGCGGTAAGATTTGTCAGTTCTGATAAAATCTGCGATGCTCTCTGCAGTGTCCGATCCAGTTCTGCAATACCGGAGGAAATCTTGTCGTCGATGACTTTCTTTTCGTTTTCCGGAAGTTCATATCTCTGCATCAGAGAATTTACATACAACCGGTACGCCTTATCGGAAGGAACCCTTCCCGCAGAAGTGTGAGGATGCGTCAGAAGACCCATCTCTTCCAGATCCGACATTTCGTTTCGGATGGTAGCTGCGCTGATTCCCATATCGTACTTTTTAGATAATGTTCTCGAACCCACAGGTTCGGCAGATCGAATATAATCCCCGACGATCGCCTGTAATATCTTCAATTTTCTTTCACTGAGATCCATAACATCACCTTCTTCATTTGTTAGCACTCATCTCTCTTGAGTGCTAACCTATGATTAATATACTATCATTGTCTCTTTCTGTCAACAATATTCTGATAAAAAAACGCGCGGTGCATTCGTAACTTTCATACACCGCGCGAAAAAATTTTCACTTTCTTTTATTCAGCTGACACTATGCTTTATGTCTTTAGAAACGGGATTTGAACAGCTTACCCCGCGCCCGTATGGCCGACGATATCGGTCCTGTCCAGAATTTTCATCACACGTTCCGTAACCATAAGCTTGAAAATTTCACGGTCATCCTCGAAATTGAGACCGGTCAGAGAAACGATCCGATTAATCCGGTATTTCAGCGTATTATAATGAAGAGACATCTGTTTCGCCGCTTCTGTCAGATTTCTGCCGCAGCGCAGATAAGTGAAGAGCGTGGCCACATAACTGCTGTCATTTGCCCTGTCCATCTCCATCAGAGTCTTCACTGCGCCGTGAATCAGAAACCGGAGGTCTGCGCTGCCGCTGAAACTTAGAATCATATGATAGTCTATGACATCTTCATAACGTATCAGCGTGTCGTCAAAACCCAGCGCCTCGCGAATTTTCACACAATGAAGCGTCTGCTGATAAAATTCGTACAGATCTCTGAGCCGCGAGAACGGATAGCTCACATTAGCTCTGCATCCCGCGGACTTCAGAAAATGCTCCAGTTCTTTGAGAACCTGATTCTGAAACTCCTGCTCCGTCCGAATCGTATCGTAAACGATGATAATCTGACGATTCAGCAGTACCGCATTATTGCGGTTGAGACGCATTTTCAGCCTGGACAGAAGATCAATCTGAGCTTCCGTCGTATACTGACCGGGAATTTCTACATTGATAACATACATCTGGTCTTTGAGTCTCAATTCGAGAAGCTTCTGACGCAGTTCGATCTCTTCAGGGCTGCTGATACTGTTTTTTAAAATGGAAATCAGGAAATTGTCGATCAGTGTGAAATTGTAATTAGTGTGACCGATGCTCTTCGCCAGTTCGATAGCCAGAAACCCGCCTATCAGACGCAGAATAGAGATATCATACTCTGTAATCAGAGCCCGGCTCTCCATAAGAGAGAGATATCCGATGACATGACGATGCTGTGTAATCCGAATGAAAGTCATCCGATGGTTGATCAGTTCATTGTATTCGTCCTTCATCCTGAGGATATCGTTTTCTTCCTGGGACAGAACGCCGCTGCCGTGAGAGGAGCCGTCGTATTCGATACATCCGAGAAAAAATTCAGGCATGATGCCGTTTTTTACGGTATACTCCCAAACGGGTTCGTCGATGTCCTCGCTGACGCCGGAACTGGCGAGATAATTAAAAGAGGCATCCATCAGCATGACAGGATTCCCCAGCCGGCGATAGCCATAATCCATTATCTCCTGGAGCTCACATCCATCCTTCAGCATTTCCAGCAGTTCTTCCGACATCACTGACTTTATAAATCCGTGATCCAAAATTGAAGAAATACTGCTGACGGTTCGATTATAATCCTCTTCCGAAGATATAATTATAATGTTATTTTTCTTTTGGCGCATCACGCTGTCCGGAACTTCCTGTCCGGAACAGATCAGGATGCTGAGGTTCTCATAATCGTCCAAGCTGATCTTTCCGCCGAAATTCTCCGTGGCCTCAGGTCCTCCGATATACAGATATGCCGTATCATAACGGCTCCCCATCTCATTGATGCTCCGAATTCCCGATATTTCATTCTTCGGATAAGGGCAATAAATCCCCGCATCCTCAGGAAGGCAGGAAAACAACATCGAAACAGTGATTCTCATAAAAAGCTCTCCATAGACAACGGCGCCAGTCCCGACAGGCAAAACTGTCAAAAACCTGATTCCGCCTTAAAACACCGCATCAACACAGCAAACCGCCGCCAACTTCTATCCGATGGAATTGCTGCCCTTCTGCAGCACCACAATTCCCGTCCGCGCAACCTCCTGAATCCCATAAGGTCTCATCATCTCTTCAAAAAGATCGATCTTATCCGGAGCTTCGCTGATCTCCACCGTAATCGTGGAAGCCGAAATATCTGTAATCCTGGCGTTCATAATGTCCGCCAGATTCTTGATCTCTCCCCGATTTTTGCTGTTTGCCGCCACTTTGATCAGAGCGAGCTCTTTTTCAACGACTTCATGCACTTCAAAACGTCTCACTTTGATGACGGAAATCAACTTGTTCAGCTGCTTTTCCACCTGCTCCGCGGCATTATTTCCGCTGTCTACGATCATCGTAATCCTGGAGACGCTCTTATCTTCCGTCACGCCGACCGATAAACTTTCGATATTGAATGCTCTTCTCGCAAAGAGACCTGTGATCTTATTGAGGGCGCCTGCGTTGTTCTCTACGAGAATGGAAATAATCTGGTTCATTGAGGGCCTCCTTTACTGCAGCATCGTGCTCTCGTCGGAATCGACCACGCATTCCAAGAGGAACGGACCGTCGAAAGAGAGCATCCGGCTGATAGCCTCGTCCATCACAGCTTCATCGTCAATACGCCTGCTTTCTATGCCGAAAGCTTCCGCCAGCTTGCAGAAATCCGGCGTTTCCGGCATATGCACCGCATAAGGCCCCGCAGAATAAGCTTTTTTCTGAATTTCATTCACCATGCCCAGCTTACGATTGTTAAATAAAACGATCTTGATGTCTATGCCGTTGCCTACCGCAGTGGACAGCTCGTTCATCATCATCTGAAAACTTCCGTCGCCGCATACGACCACAGTCTGCTTTCCGCGATCAGCGAATTTCACGCCGATTCCCGCAGGCAGTGAATACCCCATCGTGCCCAGACCGCCGGAAGTCAGAAACCGTCCGCTGCGAATAGCGATATATTTGCTCGCCCAGATCTGGTTCTGACCTACGTCCGCCACCACACAGGCGTCGTCCTTCAGCTGATCGCTGAGAGCGTGCATAAAATTTCTCGGTCCGATAGTGCCTTTTCTCTTTTCCGATACCTTTTCGCGCTCTTCCCGTGCCAGCGCCTGAAGTTTTTCAATCCATTCACCGCTGTCTGTCAGAACATCGTATTCGAGAAGTTTCTCCAGGATATTTTTCACATCCCCTACGAGAGGCACCGTCGGCGTCATATTTTTTCCGATCTCCGCCGGATCCACATCGATATGGATCGTACGCGATTTTTCCTCGACCCGGTCCGGCGCGGTAACCGCACGGTCGCCCACTCTCGCTCCGATAATAATCAGCAGATCTGTATTATTGAGCGCGTAATTGGCGGTCTTATGTCCGAACTGACCGATCATTCCCAGATTCATATTATTCGCAGACGGAATCGCGCCGAGCCCCATCATCGTCGTCACTACGGGAATCTGTCCCTTTTCGCTGAGTTCTCTGATGAAATTCTGCGCCCCGGAACTGAAAACGCCGCCGCCGGCACAGATCAGGGGTCTCTTCGCTCCCTGGATTTCAGCCGCTACTTTTTTGATCTGCTTTGGATTTCCTGAAACGCTCGGTTTATATCCACGGATATTTACTTCGCCGGGATCTGTATATTCGAAAAGTTCATTCTGAACATCGCTCGGCACATCGATCAGAACCGGTCCCGGTCTTCCCGTGGAAGCGATATGAAAGGCTTCTCTCATGATGCGGGGAATCTGAGTAACATCTTTTACCAGATAACTGTGTTTGACGAACGGCGCGCAGGCCCCCGTGATATCCACTTCCTGGAAAACGTCTCTTCCCAGAACAGCAGTGGGAACCTGTCCCGTAATCGCGACCACAGGGATGCTGTCCATGAACGCCGTGGCGATTCCCGTGATGAGATTGGTCGCCCCCGGACCGGACGTGACGACGCATACGCCGACCCGACCCGACTGGCGGGCATAACCGGACGCCATATGTCCCGCGTTCTGCTCCTGTCTGACTAAAATATGCTGAATCGATCCGTCATTTGCCAATTCATCATAAAACGGACAGATCGTAGCGCCCGGATATCCGAAAATGATATCTACGCCCTGTTCCTTCAGGCCTTCTACCATCGCCTTTGCCCCTGTAATCATCTGCAATTCTCCTTAACTATCGCCCTTGAAGATCTTTCGCCTTCCTGTCTCTTCTTCTTTGAATCCGCGGCGCTGCCAAAAGTGCGTTTTCTGTACTGCAGACATCCTGCAGCTTCGAAAAAGAACGGCTCACCGCCTTGTAAAATTTTCTAATACTCTGTCACTTTTTCCGGTTTATCGCTCAGCTTGAGATTGCCTTTTTTCAGCTCCCGCCGCGCCAGTTCACTGAGAATGTCATCCCAGGTAATGTTAGTCACCGCCATCAGCACGGTCAGATGATAGATCAGATCCGCGATCTCGTATACAATCTCTTCTTTTTCTTGATTTTTCGCCGCAATAATCGTCTCCGTCGCTTCTTCACCGACTTTTTTGAGAATTTTATCCAGCCCTTTATCGAATAAGTAATTCGTGTAAGAACCCTCCTGAGGGTTCATTTTCCGGTCTTCGATAACCTCTGATACCTGATATAAAACTTCCTGACTGCTCATATGATCCGCCTCCGTTCTTTTTAAGGTTAACTGTTATTGTAACTCTTTTCCGGTATTTGTTCAATACTTACAACCATGTATTCAAAATGCAATTTTTACTCAGTGAGATATATCAAAATACGACGAATTTTTCTCTACACAGGACACCCCTGTTTACCGTTTCCGAAAGCTGCGATTTCTTCCTGTCTTTACAGCAAATCTCCTGTTCTCTTTTCCCGGACGTCATCTCAGGCAAAAATGCAGTCCGGCGCCGGGAATAAAAAATTCCGGCGCCGATTATTCTCCGTCCCTCAAAGGCAGATCCGCCGCAGAGCGCATCGTTTCCTCTATTTTGTCAGCGTCACATCCTCGCCTCCGAGGATTCGGTTTGTCGTCCTCATAGCGCACATCTTTCCGCACATAGAACAGCTGTGCTGATCCGCCGGCAGAGCGCTTTCAAAATATTCTCTCGCTTTTTTGCCGTCCAGTGCCAGCCCGAACATCTCCTCCCAGTCGAGACGTCTTCTGGCGTCGCTCATGCGATTGTCGATCTCTCTCGCTCCCGGAAGGCCTTTGGCGATATCTCCCGCATGCGCTGCAATTTTCGCCGCGATGATCCCTTCCCTTACGTCGTTGAGATCCGGCAGACGAAGATGTTCCGCAGGAGTCACATAACAGAGAAAGTCCGCGCCGCTGGCAGCCGCCACAGCGCCGCCGATAGCTGAAGTGATATGATCATATCCCGGAGCAATATCCGTAATTAAAGGACCCAATACATAAAACGGAGCGCCATGGCAGAGCCGCTTCTCCAGAATCATATTTGCCTGGATTTCAGAAAGTGCCATATGCCCCGGTCCCTCTACCATCACTTGCACATCCTTTTCCCAGGCTCTTTTCGTCAGATGGCCGATTTCGATGAGTTCCCCGATCTGCGCCGCATCAGTGGAATCGTGAATACTGCCCGGACGGAGCGCATCGCCGATGCTGATCGTCACGTCATATTCCCGGAGGATCTCCAGCACCTCGTCATAATACTCAAAAAACGGATTCTCATTTCCTGTCATCTCCATCCATGCGAAAAGGAGAGATCCGCCTCTCGATACGATGTTCGTCAGTCTTCCTTCTCTTTTAAATCCCTCGACAGCTCTGCGATTGATTCCGGCGTGAATCGTCATAAAGTCCACTCCTTCCCGCGCATGAGCCCTCACTACATCGAGAAATTCCGCAGCAGTGATATCGGCCAGTTCCTTGTCCAGATACCCTACCGCATCGTACATGGGAACCGTACCGATCATCGCCGGGGAAACATCGATGAGCGCCTGGCGAAAATCATGTGTCTTTCCATAATTGGACAGATCCATAATGGATTCCGCACCGTACTCTATCGACAGCTTTACTTTTTCCATTTCCCTGCTGTAATCCGGGCAGTCTCCGGAAATCCCCAGATTGACATTGATCTTCGTACGCAGGCCCTGACCGATTCCCTCCGGGCTGATCGATCTGTGATTGATATTGCACGGAATAGCGATCGTCCCCGCCGCCGTTCTCTGACGGATCACATCCGGATCCAGGCCTTCCTTTTCGGCTACTGTTTTCATTTCAGAAGTGACGATTCCCTTTTTTGCCGCTTCCATCTGCGTCTTATATTCGCGCATATCTTTCTCCTCTTTTCATTAGAATTCTGTTTTTCTTCATCCATTGCACTCTTCGTTGCGATTCTCTGTCATTCTGCCGAAAAAGAAAAAAGCGCTTCCTTAATAAGGAAGCGCTCCGCCTTTCACTCCAAACCCGGACCGTACAGGCTTTTGCAGAAAACGGCATCATCCCGCGCCCGTGCCCGCGTCCGAACACGACTTTGCTTCCCTTCCACAGTATTAACTGACAGGTTCTAAGGGTCAGGTTCTACCTTCTCAACCTCTCGGTCCCCCCGCAAACTATTTTTTATCTTATCTCATAGTGAACTGCAAGTCAATGCGCGGCAAAAGAAAAATACCGGAGGAAGAATCCGCAGATAAAAAACGCTGTCTCCCGCCGAATTCCGCATTTTCCCCGCGCTGCCCGCCGCTGTATAAAAAATAAAAGACCCGGCTTCTCAGCCGGGTCTTTCTGTACGGCGGAGAAGCCGTACATCATATGATTCTTTTGATTTAATAAATTTTAATAAATTTCTAAAAGTATAAATCTGCTTATTTCGCTTTGCTCATCGCTCTGTATACGAATGTCAGTAAGAGACCTACGATACCGAGACCCATAGCGATGTAATAAGCTGTAGTGTAAGGCGCTTCGAATGCGTCTAAGAGCTTAGGACCTACGATACCTGCCAGGGAGAAACCGATGAACATGATACCGTAGTTTACACCGTTGTTCTTAGGACCGAACTGTTCTGCACAGAAACCAGGCATAACGCCCATGAAAGAACCGAATGCCAGACCTACGAGACAGATACCTACCATGAATATAGCTGTATCGCCAGCGCCTGCTCTGCTGATTAAGAACAGACCTACAACACCAACTACCAGCATGATCGTCAGCGTATTGATACGGCCGATTTTATCGGAAATCGTACCGCAGCCTACACGGCCCAGTGCGTTGAACAGAGCCAGAATCGTTACAGATAAAGTAGCGATCGTAGCCGTAGCGTCACCTTCTAAGATAACAGCTGTGATTACCGGCTTACACTTGGAGATCATCATCAGACCGAATGTAGCGCCTGCCGTCATCATGATTACCATTACGTAGAAGATAGGGTCAGCGAGCATCTGCTTCCAGTTCTTGCTTTCCGGAGCCTTAACGCCTGCCTTAGGAGCCGGCGGCTGGTAACCTTCCGGAACGAAACCGACCGGGCATCTGGTGATGAAGAATGCGCCGACGCAGATGACTACGAGGTAAACAATACCGAGAACCTTGAATGTGTTGAGAACTGTATCAGGGTTTACGATCTTAGCGATGATCAGCGGCAGAATTACAGAACCGAGACCATATGTAGCAGTCGTCAGACCACCGACAAAACCGGCTTTGTCCGGGAAGAACTTGACGGAGTTACCGATCGTGCATCCGTAAACGAGACCCATACCGAGACCCATCAGGATACCGTAGCCTACTACTACCATGATCGGGCTTGTAGCGCAGCCTGCAACGAATACGCCGCCGCCGAAGAAGATACCGCCTACGAATACGGACCACTTAGGACCGATGTTATCGTTGATATAACCGCCGATAATCATAGGGATAGGTCCGATGGAGTTAGCCAGTGTAAACGCCCAAGTTAAGGTAGCCATAGCTGTGTCAAATCCCATAGCAACGAAATGCTCATTGAGAGGACCTACGAACATGGACCAAGCGTAACCAGTACCGATCATTACGTTGATGATACAGCTCACGATAAGAACTGACCATCTCTTTTTTGTCAGATTTTGATTCTCACTCATTTGAAAACTCTCCTTTTCAATAAGAATGTACATCAATAACGATGCATTAAAAGTGCGTTTTGAAATTATCAAAACGATAAATCGTACCTAACAAAAGAATCATATATTAAATTATAAAGGTACAAAATTGTAACTGGTCATAGGTCACAAACCATAACCTTTACCACACAATTCTTGAGTACATTATAATGCTTCGTCTGACAACTGTATAGTATACCAAAGTATACTTTTTTCGGCAAAAAACGAGAGCCGTCGGCACGATTCGCTTCCGGCCCTGTAGTTGCAAGGGTTATCTGTCTTTGGTCAAAATGACATACAAACATTTGTATACAAATATTTCGATCTATGAGCTTATATGTCTGGCAAGAGCCGCCCGGTTGGTGATTCCCAGCCTCGAATATATGTTAGAAAGGCTTTTTTTGACGGTAATTTCCGCAATGTTGAGTTCTCTGGCGATCTCTACATTTGTCTTTCCGTGAGAGACCAGCAGTGCGATTTCCTGTTCTCTTTTGGTCAGAATGCTCAAAGAGGAGCGGTTCGCATCCTCTAAGACCGCCGACAGACTTCGCTTGTTTTCGGTATATATTTCCTTGATGCGTCCAACGAAATATTCTTCTTTTTCCTGCGAGATATCTTTCAGCAGGGGAAGAATCTCTTTGGCATTTTCGACAAACGGCATATAAATTCCGTCCTCGCATGCAAGATGCAGCGCCAGCTGCAGAGAGTCCTCCGCCTCGCTGTTCATTCCCATTTTTTTATAACCGACGGCCGAATAGATATGAAGATATATTTCCGTGAGCAGATTCGGAAATTCTCTGGCGTCCGCCAGAAGCTGATCGGCCTCACCGAGATATCTGGCATACTGACCGCTTTCCAGCAGAACCCGGCCGTAGACGATAGATACAAAACTCAGCGCGGGATGATAAATGCTGATACTGTCGAATTTCCCCTCTTCAATCCACTCGGGCACGCTGGACACCTGACAGAAAGAAGCGAAAATGAAAGCCCTGCACATATCCGCAGTATGGACGAAAAGATAACGCCGGCTGTCGACGACAGCTTCTCTCAGCTCTTTCAGCAGAGACAATCCCCGTTCCGTATCCCCCCGAAGCAGAGAGATTCTCGACTGCAGAAAAAGAGAACACACGAGAATTCCCGTCTGATTCTGACCCGAAGTCAGATGAAATGCTTTGTAAGACAGGATCTCCGCTCTGTCAAAATTTCCGCGGTTGTACTCCAGTTCCGCTTCCAGTATGTAATCGGATCCAAAGCCGTTCTTGTCGGTAAGCTTGTGATACAGATCTCTGCTCTCGTGCATACGGCGAACCAGCTCGTCAGCCGTCCCCGGCTCCCGGTAGAACATATGGAGCACCGACGGAGAACCGTAAGTGAAACTTCCGCCGGCTCCCTCCAGCAGAGACGGTCTCGACAGCTGCTGCGAGGCCTTCTTCTGCCAGTAAATCATCCGCTCCAGATCGTTGTACGACAGAAAACTGAGAAGCATAAAATATTCTCCGCTCAATTCCTTTTTTCTGCTCTCCGAAAGAGATTCCGTCTCGAAATAATCCTTCAGCTCCCTCATCGTCTGACGCAGCCGTTCCTTCTCATTCATCATCGAAAGCTGCTTAGCAAACAGAAGATTCGCCATCGGATGGCGCATACGGATCGCTTTTGGACACTCATCGAAAGCTTCGATCATCGTCTCTCGGCTCCGCGCGGAAAGACCGTTCGCTTTGTCACGCTCAAAAGCCTTCAGCATCTCATTGTAATCGTGACTGCGGTAATAGTAAAGAGTCGCCGGATAATATTCTCTGTTGAGATAATACCAGTCAGCCCCGTGGCGATAGACCTCATCGATATATTCGCGCCGCTGCTCTTCCAGTTTCTCCTGGAGAAAATCGGCGAACATATTATGAATATGATATACTTTCTCTTTCAGATCGAAGCGGATAAATCCGTTGGAAGCTACGATGTCATCGAGAATCCGGGAAGGATCCGCCTTTCTTCGGACAAACCGGGCCTGCTCTTTTGTAAACTCGCGGAAGATACTGACGCGCAGCAGGAAGTCCTTCTGATCATCAGAATAATTCTCATACAGGGAACTTTCGAATAAACCGTTTATATTTTCCGCCGTCGTCAATTCCCCGCACTCCGCATATCCCAGCAGAAGAAGGTATAATGCGCTGATCCAGCCCTCTGTATTTCTGCACACTTCCGCAGCCTGCGCTCTGGTAATTCGCATGCCGCAGGATTCAAAATACCACCCGCACTCTTCATCGTTTAAACGGAAATCGGCGTCGGTAAGGGTCAGCAGGAGACCCTTCAGCTTCAGCTCCTCGCGGCAATTTTCAAACCGGTTTCTCCCCATCAGGACAAAATGAATTCCGGATGCGTTTTCTCTCGCCAAGAACTCAAAAAAACGGTTCATCTTCACCGAACCGACGAGATGATAGTCATCGATGATAAACAAAACCGGCTGACGCACCGTCACCGTACCGATCAGCTGAATCACCATATTGATGAGAACTTTATCTCCTGGAAATCCCATCGCATCCAGCTCACAGGATACATCCGAATCAATCTGAGAAAAAGCCCGGCAGAACTGCTGCCAGAAATAATCCTGCGAGGAATCGGAAGCGGAAATCCACACATAAGGCAATTCCCTCTTTTTCAGAAAAAAACGCATGCCGGTCGTCTTGCCGTAACCCATCGGCGCTTCGATGACGGTCAGCGGATAGGTCTCCGCCTGCGCCAGTTTCGCTTCCAGCCGCGCTGAAAGATACATATTTTCCGCATTTATTTTTGCCTTTTTGCTCATAGTCCGATCTCTCCTGTACCACTGCAGAACAGACCGCCTGCTTCGAGGCGTCGATTCTCTTTAGGACAATGATTCGGCGGCCAAATAAAATTCAGCCGCCGATGTTATTTCAACTGTCAGCTGAGCCCGGAAAACAGCCGCATCCGCTTTCCCGCCAGTCTGACGTTTTCTTTCTATTTGAAATTTCTCTTCGTCTTGCGAATATACCTTATATATCCGAAAGTATATTCAGAGTATATCATAATTCGCCGATTTTTGCCAGTAAAAAATGTTTTTGTCCGATACAATTTATCTGCATTCCACACCGCAGCCGATTGTCTGTCAGACTGAGAGACAAAAAAGAACGCCGCAGTTTTTTCGCGGCGCCGCTGCTATATCATTTCCGTATTCTGCTGAGAAAGGAAGTTCCGTTTTTCATCTTCGGAACGCCCAGATATTCACAGATGGACGCTCCTACATCGGCGAAGGAACGCAGAATGCCCAGATCTGTATTTTCACGCACCATCTCCCCGTACACCAGAAGAGGCACGTATTCCCGGGTGTGATTCCAGCCGGCGTGTACCGGATCATTTCCATGGTCCGCACAGATGATGAGCAGATCCTCCGGTTTCATCCGGTGGATGACTGCCGGAAGCATGGCGTCGAATTCTTCCAGCGCCCTGCCGTAGCCTTCCGGATCGCGCCGGTGCCCGTACATGGAATCAAAATCGATGAGATTTGTGAAAATCAGTCCCTGCCGGCAGGACTCCATATATTCGACAGTGCGGTAGACGCCGTCGTCATTGCCGTTGGTATATACGGAGGAGGTAATCCCGTTTCCGCTGAAAATATCGGTGATCTTGCCCACCGCGCAGACTTCCTGCCCCGCCTGGCTGATACGGTCCAGAATCGTCTCACTCTTGGGATCGTAGGTATAATCGTGGCGTCCGCTGATTCTCACATAATTGCCGTCTTTTTCGATAAAAGGACGCGCGATCACTCTGCCCACCAGCCACTGGCCCACCAGCAGCTCTCTGGCCGCCTCACAATACTCGTAAAGCGTCTCCATGGGGATGACTTCCACGTTGGCCGCCACCTGAAACACGCTGTCCGCAGAGGTATAGACGATAGGACTGCCGGTGCGCCTGTGTTCTTCTCCCAGAACACGAATTATCTCCGTGCCCGACGCGGAATAATTGCCGATCACACTGCGGCCGATACGCGCTTCAAACGCCGCGATAAACTCCTCTGGAAACCCCTCCTCTGTAAAAGTGCGAAAAGGCTCATCCATCGTAAGCCCGCAAATTTCCCAGTGTCCGGTAATGGTATCTTTTCCCTCAGAACGCTCCGCCATTTTTCCGTAAGCTCCCTGGACGCGTCCGCGAAAGGGAGCGATCTTCACGCCCGAAATCGATGCGAGACCGAGCGAGGAAAGATTGGGCAGATTCATCTGCGGATATCTTTCAAAGATGTGATTGAGCGTGTGAGAGCCTGTATCGCCGTAACGTCCGGCATCCGGCAGTTCTCCCGCTCCCACGCTGTCCATGATAATGAGGATTACTCGTCTTTTCGCAAACATGTCTTCCCCTCCTGACAAAGAATCCCTCCGCGGCTCTCTTTTGTCTGCGCCGCGAGAATCGGAACAAATCCCAGATAATCACATGACACCAGGCGATAATCCGTCGCTCCGATACGCCCGTTAAAAGAAAACTGACGGGCATAGCTGCCGTGCAGATGTCCGTAGATTACCAGCTCCGGCTCGAATTCACCGATGATCTCAGTAAACTCATTTCTGCTGTTTTTCATTTCGGCGGGAGGATAATGCATCGCTACGATGATCCGCTCATAGCCGTCTTTCCTTGCCGCTTCCAAGGACATGCGCAGCCGCAGCTGCTCTCTGGCATAGATTTTGTCGTCGTGAGACGTCCAGTTCTGAGACGTCTGAGGAAGCTTCCAGCCTCTCGTCCCGCAGACAGCGATGTCTCCCGCACCGTAATAATTATTCTGCAGAAAAATCATATCTTCGTAAAGCGCATTGAGCTTCGTCGGCGTAGACCACCACAGATCATGATTGCCCTTAAAGAGAAGCTTCCTGCCCGGAAGACGATGCACCCACTGAAAATCTGCTTCAGCGTCTTTCAGCTTCAGGCCCCAGGAAAGATCTCCCGGCAGGATGATCACATCCTCCGGCGAGACGAGCCGAAGCCAGTTATCTCTGATTTTTTCATCGTGTTTCTCCCATTCCGGTCCGAAGACATCCATCGGTTTGTCTGACGAGAAAGAGAGATGCAAATCCGATATGGCAAATATTTTCATTTTATTCTTCCTGTATCTTTCGCGCGTTCCTGTTCCTTCTGATTTTACGATCTGCAAAGACACCCAGCGCGATCACTGCGGAGAGAAGAAAAACCACGGCTGTTCCCGCCGCGGGATGCCTTCCGTTGCTGATATAGCGGAGAGATTCGGTGATAAGATTGGAACTCTCTCCCTCCGCTCCGTTTCTGACTGTCTGAAGCCTCATGATTTCTTTTTCCGTCTGACCTTCCGGCTCCAGCTCATAAGTTACCTCTCCGTATGCCTCCATCAGTTCCATCCGTTCCTGATGAGAATCATCGTAGGCGCCGTCCTGAACCAGATAAATTTCACTGGAAGAGGAGGAGAGGTCGTTCCTGTAAAGAGCGGAAACTTTTTCCGGTAGAAAAATCGCCCACGGATGGTAGGTCATAAAGAAGTTATTCCAGTTATGAATTTCATATGCGCTCATATCCGGTTCGATGAGAATATTTTCACAGCCGATGCGTTCCGCCGCCGCGTAGTGTTCCATATCCGACGTATGCCATACATATCTCTCTCCGGTGATTCCCGCTTTCTCCGACACGTCCGCAAAGGTTTCGCACAGACGCGTCACACCGTCAGATAACTGCTGCGAACCTTCCTCCGCCCGGCCGCTCTTGCCGGTATCCGCTTCTTCCTCAGCTTCCGCCACAGGTTTGAGAATCAGCGTCACATCCGGATACTCCGCGAGAAACTGGCAGACGTCACCGACGCGCAGCAGCGTAGATTCGCTGTAAGGCTGGCCATTCTCGTCCTTCAGACGGGAACGGATAATTTTTTCATAATCCTCATCCGCCGCCATACTGACCTGAAGATAGCAGTATCCCTCCCGGACGCTCTGTCTGAGCCTGTCCAAAGCGGAAATTCCGTCGGAATCCGCCTTCAGAGAGGATAACGGCATCGCGATCCGCGCCGGTTTTCCTTTGGAATCCATCCCCGACAAAATCTCATCGATGGACATATTCTCATTTAAAACTTTGTCCAGAACATCATATTTCAGATAAAACTCTGAAAGATCAGCATACTGAGAAGATCTTCCGGATTCTTCCTCCAGCCCCTCGATAGACGCTTTCTCTCCGCTGTCCGCTTCCCATGCGGTACCGTTGGAAAACACACCGTCATCGGAAGCCCGGAAAACAACGTCGTCATCGATAAAAGATCCCTTCGGCAAGAATTGCTGAATTGCCGCAAAGCCCTCATCAGCGGTAATCAGATTCTGTCCCAGATAAATCGTGTCCAGCGTTTCCATTCCCAGAAGATATGCGACGGTAGGCAGGAAGTCCAGCTGGCCGCCCGCCGTGCTGATAGTCTCGCTGACACCGCTGCCCGGTATATTGATGATGAGAGGAATATTGAAATGCCATTTATAATTATAATCTTCCCCGATGAGATCTGTCATTATTTTTTTTATCTCGGGATCCGTACAGGATAATCCGTAGTGATCGCCATAAATACAGATAATGCTATTCTCGTACAGCCCCTCTTCTTTCAGCTCATCAAAAAAACCTTCTAACGCTTCGTCCGCATAACGGATAGAATTCAGATAATCTCCTACGATCGTTCCTTTCACCGGATCCTTCAGTTTCAGTCTGCAGTCTTCCTCCTTCTGTTCAAACGGATGATGACCGGACAGGGTAATCATAAAGGAATAAAACGGTTCTTTCATGGTTTTCATCGCGTCTATCGACTGGTGATAAAAACTCTTGTCATTGGTAGCCACCACGCTCCAGCCCGTATAATCCTCGTCGTCCTCATAATAATCGCTGTCGAAGAAATGGTCGAATCCCAGGGAGGGATATATGTTTTCTCTGTTCCAGAATGTCTTTTCGTAAGCGTGCATCGCCGCCGTCTCATACCCCTGTTCTTTCAGGAGCACCGGAAGCCCCCGGAAATAATTCTGCTGATAAAGAGTATACGTATAACTCGACATCGTACCCAGGATCGAATTGTTCGTAGCAAACTCAGCGTCGGAAGTATTACCGCTGCCTACCTGATAATAGTAGTGGTCAAAATAAACCGATTCCTGTTCGTTGACCAAACTGTTGAGAAAAGGCGTCAGTTCCTGACCTTCATATTCCCGATTGATGGCAAAATTCTGAAACGCCTCCAGCTGAATGACGATGAGATTTCTGCCTTTCGCGGCGCCGAAGAGATTCTCCCGTCCTTGTGCAGAAGAGTTTTCCTGCAATGTTTCACCGTTCTCCTCCGTCTCACTGCCGTCCGCACCCGGAAGCGTCGTCTCATAGGTTCCCGTAGCGATGTAATACGGCTCCTGACTTCCGCTGTCCGAAATCCCGGTGAGGTCCCTCAAATGATACGTCATCAGTTCCTGCGCCGATACAGATGCCACGAGATTGGAACCCACCGGATTGAACAGCATAAAAAAAACGAGAAACGACGACGCAAAAACTTTGATCGCCTTCGGTACATCGTAAGATTTTCTTCCCTTGAGACTGCAATAAGAACTCTCCGGCTGCTTTCTCCTCCGCAGAGCCGACAAAATCAGCACGGCAAAAATCGCAATATTGTCTAAAAAGAGCACGAAATACTGCGGCTTGATCAATTCGCTGATCGATGCGGTAATATCTCCGACCATCTTAGCGGAATTGATGATCCGCACCGTCAGATAGGAATTGTAATATCCGTGATACAGCACATTTGCAAACATCAGAAAAGACGCCAGCAAATAGAGCACCGCCGGGATACCCTTGCGCCGAAAAGCACAGAAAAACAAAAATACCAACAGGCAGCTCAGCGCGCAAACCAGAATGAAATGATTTGATATCCCCATAAAACTGTAAAGCAACGTCTATTAGAAGAACTTCGTACTGTGAAGAGTTCGAATGCAACAGAGATTC
>CAJLHL010000018.1 GCA_905206455.1 uncultured Eubacteriales bacterium | reverse complement strand
CCGGCTTCCTTAGCCGCCTGCGTGCCGCTGTTCATAGCCACCGCTACGTCAGCCTGCGCGAGAGCCGGAGCGTCGTTTGTACCGTCGCCTGTCATCGCAACCAGATGCCCTTTGCTCTGAAAATCGCGGATCATCTGGAGCTTGCCCTCCGGCGTCGCTTCCGCCAGAAAATCGTCCACGCCTGCCTCTGCGGCGATGGCTGCTGCCGTAACAGGATTGTCGCCTGTAATCATAATCGTTTTGATTCCCATTTTTCTCAGATCGGCAAACTTCTCCTGCACTCCCTGTTTGATGATATCCTTCAGATAGATAACACCCAGAATTTTATGGTTTTTAGCTACAACCAGCGGAGTTCCGCCTTTTGAAGCGATCTCATTCACGACGGAAGCGCATTCTTCGGAGTATACTCCGCCCGCTTTCGTAACGTACTCCTGCATTGCATCAGCAGCGCCTTTGCGGATCTCATTTCCGTCAAAATCCACGCCGCTCATCCGCGTAACCGCAGTGAAAGGAATGAAACTCATCCCTTTATCCTGTACACTTCTGCCGCGGATTCCGAACTTTTCCTTCGCGAGAATAACCACGCTTCTGCCTTCCGGCGTCTCATCCGCCAGAGAAGAGAGCTGCGCCGCATCCGCCAGTTCCTGAATATCCGCGCCGTCCACAGGGATAAACGCGTCCGCCTGACGGTTACCGAGGGTAATCGTACCCGTCTTATCCAGCATAAGGATATCTACGTCCCCCGCCGCTTCTATGGCGCGGCCGCTCATCGCCAGTACATTCGCCTGATTCAGACGGCTCATGCCCGCGATACCGATCGCCGACAGCAGGGCTCCGATAGTGGTAGGCGCCAGACAAACCAGCAGCGCTACCAGTGAAGTAATCGATGTAGGATTTTCGATTCCCGCCTGTTTTGCCGAGAAAACGGAATAACAGTACAGAGATACAGTGACGAGAATAAAAATCATAGACAGCGCTATCAGAAAAATCTGAAGAGCGATTTCGTTCGGCGTCTTCTTTCTCGCAGCGCCTTCTACCATGGCGATCATCTTGTCGAGGAAACTTTCGCCGGCTTCGCTGGTGACTTTTACGACAATCCAGTCAGAAAGCACCGTAGTACCTCCGGTCACTGCGCTGCGGTCTCCGCCTGCCTCCCGGATAACCGGAGCGGATTCGCCCGTAATAGCGCTTTCATCCACAGACGCCGCACCGTCTACGATTTCACCGTCAGCGGGAATCTGTTCTCCCGCTCTGACGACGACCAGATCTCCTTTTGTCAAAGATGCGGACGGTACCACAGTAAAGTTGTCTTTCTTATCGACGGACGAAATTTTGTGGGCTTCCACATCTTTCTTTGCCGCGCGGAGGGAGTCAGCCTGAGCTTTTCCCCGTCCTTCCGCGATAGCCTCCGCAAAGTTCGCGAACAGTACGGTAAACCAGAGGATAATCGCAATCGCCAGCGTAAAGCCGGAAGATTCGTCCTTGATGCCGAACAGAGAGCATACCCATAAAAGGGATGTCAGAACGGCCGATATAAATACCAGCAGCATTACCGGATTCTGTACCTGGATCTTAGGATTCAATTTGAGAAAAGAATCCTTTACCGCTCTCCGGATCATCTTGCCGTCGGTAAAAGAATTTTTCGTTTGTGTAGACATTTGATTCGTTACCTCCTTATGCCACTACCTGGCTGAAGAATTCTGCAATAGGTCCCAGCGAAAGAGCAGGGAAGAAACTCAGAACTCCCACCAGAAGAACGACAACGATCAGCAGGAATACGAACATTGCATTTGTCGTAGAAAGCGTGCCCGCCGTCGTGGCGATTCTCTTTTTCTTAACAAGACTTCCGGCGATCGCCAGAGTTCCGATAATCGGAAGGAATCTTACGAACAGCATGACAAGGCCGATCGATACATTGAGGAAGACGGTATTCGCATTAAAACCTGCAAATGCGGAACCGTTGTTTCCTCCGGCGGACGCATATGAGTAGAGGACTTCGGAAAGTCCGTGAGCGCCGCTGTTATTCAGACTGTCCGCTACCTCAGGTACGATTGCGGCGAGTCCGCTGCCGACGAGAATGGCAATCGGCGTCGCCAGACATACCAGCACGGCCCACTTCATCTCATACGGCTCGATTTTCTTGCCGATAAATTCCGGCGTCCGGCCTACCATCAGACCAGCGATGAATACCGCGAGTATCGCGAAAGCGAGCATACCGTACAAGCCGCAGCCCGTTCCGCCGAACACGACCTCTCCCAGCATCATCAGCAGCATCGGAATCATACCGCCCAGCGGCGTATAACTGTCGTGCATGGAGTTTACAGAACCGTTGGAAGCCGCCGTCGTAAAGGCTGCCCATGTGGAAGATGTGGCGATACCGAATCGCGTTTCCTTACCTTCCATATTTCCGCCCGCCTGATCGACTGCGGTGATATTGACCGCGCCGTCCTGCGCTAACTGCGGCGTAGCCATCTGTTCATTGACAGCCACGATCCCCAGCGCCACGACGAGACACAGGAACATCGCCATGAAAATCGCCACGCCCTGTTTCTTATTCTTCACACTCTTTCCGAAGGTAAAACACAGAGCCGCAGGAATCAAGAGCAGCGAAATCATTTCCAGCAAATTCGTAAACGGATTTGGATTTTCCAGCGGGTGAGCGGAGTTTACGCCCATAAAGCCGCCGCCGTTCGTACCGGACTGCTTAATCGCAACCTGGCTGGCAGCCGGTCCCATTGGGACGAATTGTTCGGTTACGATTTCCGCACCTTCTACCGTCTGGCCGTCCACCGTCACTGTATTGTTTTCCGTATCGATGACAGCGTCTTCGATAATCTCGCCTTCTTCTGTCACCGCGATCGGCTCAAGAAGAGTTACCTTTTCACTACCGTGAAGATTCTGAATTACACCGCCGCCGGCCAGACAAAGTGCGATTACCAGGTTCAGAGGAATCAGAATGTGAATAACGATTCTGGTCATATCCACCCAGAAACTGCCCAGTCCGTCAGCTTTGACTTTCATAAAGCCCCGGATCAGCGCGAATAACACAGCGATACCCGTCGCAGCCGATACGAAGTTCTGTACCGTCAGACCCAATGCCTGAGTTAGATAACTCAGCGTCGCTTCTCCGGTATACGCCTGCCAGTTTGTATTCGTTACGAAGCTGGCTGCTGTATTAAACGACAAATCCCATTTGACACCCGGAAGGCCCTCCGGATTCCACGGAAGAAAGCCCTGCAGCATCTGCAGGAGAAATAGAAAGATCAGTCCAATGCCGGAGAAAAGGAGAACGCTGACCAGATATTTTTTCCAGTTCATCTGCTCTTCTCTATCGATATGCATTACCTTGAAAACCGCGTTTTCACACGGAGTCAGGATCCTCGAAAGAAAAGTCTTTTCTCCGTCCATTACTTTTTTGATATAAGCGCCCAGTGGAATCGCCAGTATAACCAGCACTGCCAGATAGAGCGCATATTGAAGAACGGTATTCATTTATTGTTTGTCTCCTTTCATAAGAATGTACACATAGTAAAACATTAACACAGCGGCACAGCCGCCCATCACAGCCGCAAGTATTTGCATATTTCATAAACCTCCTTACCTCGAATATGATAGTCATATGAAAATTAAAATCGGATAAGGAAAGCCTCCTCCTGTATTTAATTCATATAAAGACGTATAAAGATATTCTTTACAAAAAAAGGATATTTTACAAACACACCGGTTTATAAAATATCCTCATTTATCGCTGTTTTTCTACCTATTTTTTATATTCCGTTATTTTTTCTCTGTCCGGGCCTGTTTTCTCCGTACCTGTGCAGCACTTTACACGTCTCCCGGCGATGAGTTCTCTTTTCTTCGCTGCGGACAATCGCTTGATCGCAGCCTCGCGTTTCATCGCTTCTTCTCTGGAGGAAAAAACCTCCAGATGTACCAGATGCACCGGTCCTCTTCCCCGGGTATACTTCGCCACCCTGCCTGCATTGTGCGCCGCGAGGCGCTTGCCGATATCGTTCGTCCATCCCGTGTAGAGACTGTTGTCCCTGCACTGGAGTATATAGACATAATTTCTGCAGGCGTCTTTTTCGTTGAAAACCGAATCGGCATTTTCTTCGATTTTTTTGAGCAAAATATCTGTCATGGCTCCCGTTCTTCCTCCCGATCCAAAAATTTTTTCTATCCCATCTTTTTCTATCATACCTCAAACACTTGACTTTTTCCTGCGATTTTTATTCTAAATTCTCTCATTTCCTAATATGCTGTAACAGATTACGCAAGGGGGAAATTTTTTATGGACACATATAACGCATATGATATTTATAACGATATCCGGACCAGAACAGGCGGCGACATCTATCTGGGCGTCGTCGGTCCGGTGAGGACGGGAAAATCCACGTTTATCCGGAAATTCGCCAATCTCATGATCCTGCCGTATGTGGAAGATTTCCATACCGCGGAAAGAATCCGCGATGAGCTTCCGCAGAGCGGCACAGGCCGCACGATTATGACCACGGAACCGAAATTCGTGCCTGCGCAGGCCGCTGAAATCCGGCTGGGCAGCAATACTTCCTGCCGCGTCCGTCTCATCGACTGTGTCGGGTATATGGTAGACGGAGCCGCAGGTTCCCACGATCCCGAAAACAGCTCGGAAATGCGCATGATCTCTACGCCGTGGAGCGAGGAACCGGTACCGTTTAACGTGGCGGCGGAAACCGGAACGAGAAAAGTGATCACAGAACACTCTACCATCGGCATTGTCGTAACTACCGACGGCAGTATCAGCAGCATTCCGAGACATCAGTATGAGGAATCAGAAGCACGGGTCGTCGCAGAACTGAAAAAGACGAAAAAGCCTTTCGTCATCCTGCTCAACAGCACAGATCCTTATTCCGAAGAGACACTGACGCTGGCGCAGAATATGGAAGAAAAATACGGAGCTCCTGTTCTGCCGGCTGACTGTCTCAATATGACAGAAGAAGATATCGCAGAGATTATCACAGATGTGCTCTATCAATTTCCGGTATCGAGAATCAGTCTCAAACTTCCGGGCTTTATCGACGGTCTGGATATTTCGCACAATATCAAACAGAAACTTATCACAGGCGTCCGGGAATGGAGCGAAAGCATCGAATCGCTGAGAGACGTCATCCAATCCTGCGAAAAACTGACTGACGGCGAAGTGATCAGCGATGCCTCTATTCTCAGCACCGATCCCGGAACGGGCAGCATCACCGTAGAACTTTCCTGTGTCAGCGGTCTTTTCTACAAGGTCATCGGCGAAATCATGGAATGCGACGTACGAAACGACCGTCATTTCTTCGAACTAATCCGCGACTTCTCACATGCGAAAAAGGCCTATGAGAAACTGCAGAGCGCTCTGGAAGATGTGGAGAAAACAGGATACGGAATCGTGCGCCCTCAGCTTTCGGAAATGCAGCTGAAAAATCCGGAGATGTTCCGGCAGGGCAACCGCTACGGAGTAAAGATCAAAGCCACGGCTCCTTCCCTTCATATGATCCGCACGGATATCACCACCGAAGTCTCACCGATCGTTGGTTCTGAAAACCAGAGCCGGGATCTCATCAGCTACCTCAGCGGACAATTCCGGGAAGATCCCCTCAATATCTGGGAGACGAATATCTTCGGCAAGACACTGTACGAAATGGTCAACGATCAGATCGACAGCAAACTCAGCAGTGTTCCGGAGGAACTTCAGCAGAAAATCCGGCGCTCCCTGCAGAAAATCAGCGACGAAGGAAAAGAATACTTTATCTGTATTATCATCTGATCCGGTTTTGCCGTTTCCGGCAGATAGGCCCTGTATTCCCGCTGTCAGACGCTTCCGTTCTTTCCATTCAGATATTTTAACCTATCCTGTTCTTTTCGGTCCCGGATGAAGATTTTCCATCCTGATTTCTGCGTGGAAATTACCGAAAACAGTGAAAAAGCGCCCGGATCCGGTGGATCGGCGCTTTTTCGCTCAGCTCATTTTTCTTTTTTCAGCGGAAAGCAGGTTTCGATCTGCGACTCACCGATGACGGGAATCCCCGCTTTTTTCAGAAGAGCCGCAAAGATCCCGTCTCCTTCGGTGAGAGTTTTCGAGAAAGTTCCGTCGTAAACCTGTCCGCTGCCGCAGGAAGGACTGCGCTCTTTTAAAATTGCCAGCCTGCATTCAAAAAACTCTGTCAGCTGCATCATCCTCCGGGCGCCTCGCTGAAATTCTTCGGTGACGTCTCTTCCCGATTTCAATAAAACCCGATCTTTACTGATTTCCGCCGGATCTCTCGGGACCGGCAGTCCGCCGTAAGATTCCGGGCAGACGGGAATCAGATGATGTTCTTCCGCAATTCGTTTCAGAGAAGGATCATAGTTGTGATCTCCGTCATAACGGCAGCTGACGCCCAGAAGACATGCGCTTACAAGTATGTTCATTTTCAATTTCCTCTCCTGCTCTGAAAAGGTCCGGCAGTCTGCCGGACCTTTTCATCTTTATTCTAGATCCTCCGATGTATCGCTAATCCTCCCGCTTTCTTTCCCTGCCCATCAGGAGGTCTACGGCGGCTGCGGCCGGCACTTCCCCCCGTATCACGCGATAAATCTGTTCTGTAATAGGCATTTCCACACCGTGAGATTTCGCCAGTTCATAAGCGGCTTCTGTGGTAAACATCCCTTCCACCACCATTCCGACCTTTTTCGTCGCTTCCTCCGGCTTCAGACCTTCGCCGATCATAATGCCGCAGCGGCGGTTTCTGCTGTGCATGCTGGTGCAGGTGACGATGAGATCCCCGACTCCGGAGAGTCCCATAAAAGTACTCCGTTCCGCACCCATTTCCACGCCGAGTCTCGCGATTTCCGTGAGCCCTCTCGTCATCAGCGCCGCTTTGGCGTTGTCTCCGTACCCCATTCCGTCGGAAATGCCTGCGCCGAGCGCGATGATATTTTTCAGCGCTCCTCCGATTTCTGTGCCGGTCACATCGCCGGATGTGTAAATCCGAAGACCGTCTGTCATAAAGAGATCCTGGACAAAGACAGCCGTTTTTTCCTCTTCGGCAGCTGCCGTCAGCATTGTGGGCAGAGCTTTTGCCAGTTCCTCTGCGTGGGAGGGCCCGGATAGCACCGCATACCGCACGTCCGGACGAATCTGCGCCGCAATCTGAGAAATCAGCATGTGTGTTCCCCGCTCCACGCCTTTGGCACAGTTAATCACAGGCACATCGCCTTTGACATATCGGTTTGTAGCTTCAAAACAGCTTCGAAAAGCCTGAGCCGGCACTACGTAGACCGCCGCGCACGCCTCTGAAATCGCTTCCCGGGCGTCTGCCGTGCAGGAAATCCCGTCAGGGAGCACTGCATCGGGAAGATATTTCCGATTTTCGCGGCTTTTTTCCATCTCTGCCATGACTTCGGGGTTTCGTCCCCAAAGGCTGACTTCATGACCGCTGCGTGCCAGCGACATGGCGAGAGCTGTTCCCCAGCTTCCCGCCCCGAGAACTGCAACTTTCTTATCCCTCATTTTCCTTTCACCGATCCTTTATTTCCTGAACAGAACTGAAGACCGCAACAGTCTTTACAGCTCTGCCTTCATGCATCACGATTTTTTCCACTGAGAAAACTCAGCGGCGGCTCTTCTCTGTGAATCAGCCTGACGATATTCTTTCTGTGCCGCCAGATGATCAGCACCGCCATGCATACCGCCCAGATATATTCCCATCCCATCGCTCCGGGAGCCGCTGAGACAAATATATATGTAAATACAGGAAAAGATACCGCAGCGAATATCGATCCGCAGGACATCCGTTTCGTCAGAAGTACGCCGAGCACCGCGAAGAGCAGCGCGAGAAGCCCCACCTTCCAGTCGATGGCCAGCGCCGCGCCGAATCCGGTAGCGACCCCTTTTCCGCCCTGAAATCTAAAACAGACCGGCCACATATGCCCCAAAAGAGCCGCTGTCGCGCAGAGAATAGCCGCCAGATCGGAAACCGCAAGACCGGCGGCAAATGTCGGCAGAAATCCTTTGAGAACGTCTACGAGAAGTGTGGCGGCAGCCGCCTTTTTTCCCAGCGTTCTCAGCACATTGGTTGTTCCCGGATTTCCGCTGCCCTCTTTTCGGATATCCACGCCATACAGTCTGCCGATGAGAGTGGCAGGCGAAATATTGCCGATAAAATAGCTGATGACAGGAAGAATCACCAGACAGAGAATTTCCACGCTTCTACTCAAGTTCATTCTCTCCTTTTTCTCTGAATACAAACTTAACCGACGTTCCGGTAAATTTGAAATTGTCTCTCAGCTGATTTTCCAAGTAACGGGAATAAGAAAAATGCATCAGCTCTCTTTTGTTTACCTTAAAAGAGAAGAGCGGCGGTTTCACCCCTACCTGAGTGACATAATATATTTTCAGCTTTTTGCCTTTGTCAGACGGCGGCTGCTTCATCAGCGTCGCATCGGCGATGACCGCATTGAGCTGCCCTGTCGGGATTCGCATCGCCCGCTGCTCCGCTACTTCTCCGGCCAGTTTCAATACGTTCATCATACGCTGTCCCGTCTTAACGGAAATAAAGAGAAGCGGAGCATACGGCATGAAAGAGAACTCCTGGCGGATCTCTTTTTCAAAACGATTCATAGTATGGGTGTCTTTTTTGATGAGATCCCATTTGTTTACCACGACGATGATGCCCTTTCCGGCTTCGTGAGCCAGACCGGCGATCTTTTTATCCTGTTCTGTGATCCCTTCTTCCGCATCGATCATGACGATGCATACGTCGCTTCGCTCGATAGCGGTGATGGCGCGTATGACGCTGAAGCGCTCGATATCTTCTGTCACCTTTTTTCTTCTGCGGATTCCCGCCGTATCGATCAGCGTATATTTCTGACCTTCATGCTCAAACGGCGTATCGATGGAATCTCTCGTGGTTCCGGCGATATCGCTGACGATGACCCGCTCTTCACCGATCATAGCATTGACGAGAGATGACTTTCCAACATTCGGTTTGCCGATGACGGCGATTTTAATATCTTCGTCTTCGTCTTCCTCTCCTGTGCTTTTCGGAAACTCTCCGATCACCAGATCCAGCAGATCTCCCAGATTCAGCATATTGGCCGCGGAAATCGGCACCGGCTCACCCAGTCCCAATTCGTAAAAATCGTAGAATCCATCCGGCACATTCGGCGTATCGATCTTATTGGCCACAAGAATCACATCCCGCCCTGTCTTCCGCAGCATCTCACCTACTTCGCGGTCTGCAGCCGTAAGACCGGCCCTTCCATCTACGATAAAAATGATCACATCTGCCGTATCGATAGCGATCTGCGCCTGCTCTCTCATCTGAGAAAGGATGATATCGTCGGAATCCGGTTCGATACCGCCGGTATCGATAAGGACGAAAGGTACTCCGCTCCATTCGGCTTCCGCATAAATCCGGTCTCTCGTCACGCCCGGCGTATCCTCTACGATGGATACCCGGCTGCCGATGATTTTGTTGAAAAGCGTCGATTTGCCCACATTCGGACGACCTACGACGGCAACAATCGGTTTACTCATAAAAACTGATCTCCTTAAAATATATTTTTCACGGAACAGAGCGCTGACAGCCTTTTCTGTATCTTCCCCGCTCTCTCTGAAAACCTTCTCATATCTTCGTCTGCAGTCTGCCGATCTATTTTTCGAACAGAGCTCCGGCGAACATTTCCGGATCAAATACCTGCAGGTCTTCCATGCCTTCGCCGACGCCGATAAATTTTACGGGAACATCGAATTCATCGGCGAGAGTGATGACAATCCCGCCTTTTGCAGTACCGTCCAGCTTCGTCAACACGATACCGGTGAGATTTGCCGCAGTACCGAATTCCTTCGCCTGAGATACGGCATTTTTTCCTGTAGCGGCGTCCAGTACCAGGAGCGTCTCTCTGGCCGCTTCCGGAAACTCCCTGTCGATAATCTTGTTCATTTTTTCCAGCTCCAGCATCAGATTCTTTTTATTCTGAAGACGGCCGGCCGTATCGCAGATCAGGACGTCGATATTTTTCGCCTGCGCTGATTTGATAGCATCATAGATGACGGCGGACGGATCCGCTCCTTCCTGATGACGAACGACAGGAACGCCTGCCCGCTCGCCCCAGATCTCCAGCTGTTCGATAGCCGCTGCCCGGAAGGTATCGGCTGCTGCCAGCATGACTCTCTTACCGTCCTGTTTCAGCATATGGGCGATCTTCGCGATAGAAGTCGTCTTTCCCGAACCGTTGACGCCGATCATGAGAAGCACCAGCGGCGTCGAAGAAGACAACGCATAGCCCGCATCTTTTGCGATCAGCTCACTGATAATTTTCTTGATCTGTTCCATGACTTTTTCCGGCGTATCCAGCTTTTCCGCCTTGATATCTCTCCGGAGACGGTCGATAATCTTTCCTGTCGTCTCCATGCCGATATCGGAAAGAATCAAAGTCTCCTCCAGCTCCTCCATCATATCTTCATCGATTTCCGGCCGCTGAAAGATAACATCTTCAATCTTTCCTACCATATTATCCTTTGTCTTCGTCAGTCCCTCCTTGAGACGTCCGAAAAAAGATTTCTTCTCTCCAAATGCCATAACGCTCTATCCTCCTGCTTTTTATCTGTCTGTCAAATTATCTATAGGACATTGTCCCCGATCTGTTTTGCGTCTGAGAGCTTCAACGAGAGAACTTTCGAAATTCCCTTCTCCGGCATCGTGACACCGTAAAGTGCGTCTGCGTGTTCCATCGTAACCTTTTGGTGAGTCACCAGAACAAACTGAACGCCCCGGAAATTTTCCAGATAAGCGGAAAACCTTTCAATATTCGCCTCGTCCAGAGCCGCCTCCACCTCGTCGAGAATACAGAACGGCGCCGGCTTCGCTTTCAGAACGGCAAACATCAGGGCGATCGCTGTCATCGTCTTTTCTCCTCCCGACAGAAGATTCATATTTTGCAGCTTTTTGCCCGGCGGCTGGGCGATAATATCGATCTCCGCCTCAAGCATATCGTCGCCTCTGACAGACAACTGTGCCGTTCCGCCGCCGAAAAGTTCAGAAAACACAGTCTTAAAGTGAGTCTGTATCAGCTGAAAGGTATTCTGAAAATCACTTCTGATTTTTTTATCGGTTTCACGGATGATCCGGCCGAGGGAATCCGCCGCTTCGGTCAGATCGCTGCGCTGAGCGTCCATAAATTCATATCTCTCGCGGACCGCCTCATATTCCGCCGCTGCGCCTGTATTTACTTCCCCCAGCTCCCGGAGCCGGCGCCGGAGACTCCTCGAGCGCCGTTCCGCCTGCGCCCCGGATTCTGAAGACAGAGGACAATGTTTCACCGCCTCCGGATAAGAAATTTGAAATTCTTCCCAAAGCCTGTCCTTGAGACGCGCGGTCTGCTCCTCGTTTCCGTTCAGACGCAGATTCATCTCTCTGCGTACCGACTCCAGTTCATAAAGAGTCCGTTCTTTCTTCTGACGGATCTCATTCTGTTCCGCCGTATGACGGACATTCTGCGCTTTTCTATTTTTGATCTCCTCCAGTCGGCCGCCGCCGGACTCATCGGAAGACTCCATGGAAAAAAGCATACGCTCCGCCTCATCCCATTCCTTCTGTCTCTGAGCGATTTCTCCGGCTATCGATTCTTTTGAAGACTCTTTCTCCTGGACCTCGCCTGTAAGACGCAGGATTTCTTTCGCACTTCGCTGCACCGCTGCATCCGCTGCGGCAAATTCTCCTCTCAGAGACTCGGCTTTCAGCTTCATCTCCGTTATTCCATTTCCGAGAGATTCCAGAGATTTCCGCAGGATTTCATTCTCTGTAAGCTGCCTTTCAACCGCATCTCTTAGCGCTTTGATTTCTTCATTGCAACGCGCTTCCTCCGCTTCCATCTCTTCGATCCGCCTTTCGGCTTCTTCGATTTCTCTTCGGAGGCGCTGCATTTCCTGCTGTGTCCGCTGCCTGCGGGTACGCCGCTCATTTCTGAAATCATCCCGGGCTTTCTGTTCATCTTTTTCGCGCATCAGCTGCAGTTTCAGCCGCGCTTCTTCCCTTTCCTGTTCTTTCAGCAATTTTTCAATTTTGGAAATTTCGTCCCGCAGAGATTCCGTCAGATGCTCCTGATGCGTTTTTTCCGCACTGTGAAGACGGATTTCTTCTTCGATTTCTGCAAGCCGTTTTTTCCGGTCCAGAATTCCTCCGGTATTTTTTCGATAAGAACCGCCGGTAATCGCCCCCGCCGGACTGACAATCTCTCCTTCCAGCGTGACACAGCGGCATCCTCTGTATCTGGCTGCGATACGGGACGCACTGTCCAGCGTATCCACGATGACTACGCCGGACAGCAGATATTCCACCGCCCTGACATAGGGAGGAAGAGTCGTGACGCATTGAGATGCCGCAGCGAGAAAGCCTTTTTCCCGAAACAATTCCTCCTCGTATCTGCGGGGAGAAACCCGCAGACTGCTGACGGGAAGAAACGTCAGACGTCCGGCCTTTTTCTGCTTGAGCAGGCGGACAGCCTGATCGGCGCTGGCGTCGTCTCTGCAGATGATATTTTGCATACGCGCGCCCAAAGCTGTCTCTACAGCGATTTCATAGCCGGAGGGTACTTCGATGAGTTCGCCTACCGTACCGAAGATACCGTCGATCTTCGCCTCTTTCATGAGAAAACGAACCGCACCGCCGTAACCTTCATATGTATTTTCCATATGCAGCAGCGCATTTCTCTCTGCCTCTTTTCGGCTGAGTTCCATAACCGTCTTCTGAAGCTCCTGCGAAAGGCTAAAAAGACGGCCGGCGCACTGTTCCGCATCTCCTTTCAGTTCTTTAATCCGCGCTTCTGTATCCTGAAGCACCCCTTCGGTATGCAGAATATGACGTTCTTCTTCATTTTGAGATTCTTCGCCGTCTTCGTCTCCGCTCACTCCGACGCTCTGTTTCAACCGTTCATAACGATCCTGCAGAGAATCTCTGAGATTTCTCATGCCGGAAATTTCCGCTGATATGGAAGAAATCCCGATCCCCAGATCGTAAAGCCGGTTCCTTCCATCCTCGGCGCGGTTTTCACTTTCCTTCAGATTTCTGGAATCCTGCAGAAAAAGTTCATTTTTCTGATGCAGCATCTGCTGAACTGCGGTCAGCTCCCGCTGAAGTGCATCCGCTTTTTCCGCGGATGCCTGCCGGCTTTCCTGTTCTTCCTCCAGGCGGAAATTCAAAGCTTTCTGCTCTTCGCCGAGCGCCTGTATTCGCTCCTGCAGTGTCAGGATTCGTTCTCCCACATATTTTTTTGTATTTCTCAGCTCGCTGAGACGTCCGGCAAATTCCATCATCCGGTCGCGTTCCGCCAGATCTTCCCGATCAAGAACGGAAGCCTGCGCCGCAAGATCTGCGATCCGTGCGGAAACAGCCTCTTTTTCCCGCCGTACTTCCGCAATCTGACGCTCTGTATCGTCGATCTGATTCTTCAGCGACTCGCTTGCCTCTCCGATCGCCGCGATACTCCTGACGATGATTCCGGTCTCCGTCTCCGCGTATTCTCTGCTCAGCTGAAGGTATTCTTCCGCGCGTTCCGCTTCCGCCTTCAGCGGACCGATCCTCGTCTCCAGATCGGCGATGATGTCGTTTACCCGATCCAGATTGCGGTCAGCGGTCAGCAGCTTTTTTTCCGCTTCCGCCTTTTTGCTTCTATACTTTACAATGCCCGCAGCCTCTTCAAAAATTTCCCGGCGGCTGTCCGCCCGACCGCTGACGATTTCCGCGATTTTTCCCTGTCCGATAAAAGAATATCCGTCCACACCGATACCGGTATCCATGACCAGTTCCCGAATGTCCCGCAGACGGCACTGGGAGCGGTTGATATAGTACTCGCTTTCACCGGAACGATACATTCTCCTGGTGATCTCCACTTCGGAAAAATCCACTGGAAGACTGGCGTCACTGTTGTCGATCAGCAGCGAGACTTCCGCCATCCCCCGGGATTTTCTCGAAGCCGTTCCGGCAAAGATCACTTCGTCCATTTTTCCGCCGCGCAGCGTCTTCGGACTCTGTTCGCCCAGCACCCAGCGCAGAGCGTCGAAAATATTGCTCTTTCCGCTGCCGTTAGGCCCCACTACGCAGGTAATTCCTCTGTCAAATTCTATCGTTATCGGATCTGCAAACGACTTAAAGCCATGAATACTGATCTTTCTGAAATACAATTTAACCTCTCATCTTTTCCAAAGCCTGTTTTGCAGCGTTCTGCTGCGCCTGTTTTTTGCTGTTTCCCGAACCTCTGCCGATGATCACGCCGTTATTTCTTAAGGATACAAAAAAAGTCTTATCGTGATCCGGACCGGACTCCCGGTCCAGCCGGTATGAGATGTGTGCCGCTCCCTTGGACTGCAGAAACTCCTGTATCGCAGTTTTATAGTCGTTTTCCAGTTTTCCGCTGAGAGCGTCGTCGATCACATCGCTGAAAAGACCCAGAATCACCTTTTTTGCGTTCTCCCAGCCGCCATCGATATAGACGGCGCCGATGGAAGCTTCCAGCGCATCCGCTGTGAGAGAACGTTTTTTCCGGCTGCCTGCGGACAGCTGTTCCCCGTGTCCCAAGCGCATATAATCCGCCAGCTTCAGTTCTTCCGCCTTGCGCAGAAGAGACTGCTCGCAGACGATAGATGCCCGCAGCCGGCTCAAATCTCCTTCTTCTCTGTCGGTCAGCCGGACGTACAATTCGTCTGCGATGACCGCGTCAAATATCGCATCTCCGAGAAACTCGAGTCTTTCGTTGTTTTCTCTGTAATCCAGCCTGTGTTCATAACAGTAGGAACTATGGGTCAGCGCGTTGCGTATCACCGATTCGTCTCGAAACGCATACCCCAGCGCCCGGTAAAGGTCTGACAGATCTTTTTCGTTATTACTCACTTATCGTTATTTCCTCCAGCTCGATGACGGAATCACGAATGATTCCCACTACGTTGTTTTCCACATAAGGAATGCCCTTTATGATGGCATTTTTGACGGCGTTCGCTCCGGAAGAACCGTGAATCTTTATCACCGGCCCCCGCACGCCTAAGATCGGCGCTCCGCCGTACTCGGAATAGTCAAAGGCCTTTTTCAGTTCTTTCAGCTGACCCGACAGCATCACCGCGCCGATCTTGGAGACAGCCGACGCTGTAAGCATGTCTTTCAGAATATCCATCATCTTAGCGCTCAGTCCCTCTGTGAGTTTTAAAAGCGTATTGCCCACAAATCCGTCGCATACCAGAACATCACAAGCGCCGTACGGAATATCTCTGGCTTCCACATTTCCGATAAAATTGAGATTGCTCTTCTTCAGCAGCTGATAGGTCTCTTTCAGCATGGTGGTCCCTTTTTTCTCTTCGGAGCCGATATTGACCAGTCCAACGGTGGGAGATTCCACCCCCAGGACCTTATTCATATAGATGCTGCCCATCGTGGCGAATTCCAGCAGATTTCCCGGTTTGCACTCCGCGTTCGCGCCGGTGTCTACCAGAAAGGAGATCCCCCGTCCGATGACCGGATACGTCATGCCGATAGCCGGACGGTCGATTCCTGGAATCCGGCCTAAATTAAAAAGGGCTCCGGCCATGAGAGCGCCTGTATTTCCGGCGGAAATCACAAAATCGCACTTTTTCTCTCTCACCAGAGAAATCGCTCGGATCAGCGAAGAATCTTTCTTTGTCCGAGCTGCTTTGACCGGAGCGTCATCGTTAGTAATCACTTCCGGCGCGTGAACGATCTTGATCTTGTTCCGATCGAACTTGTGTCTCTTCAGTTCTTTTTTTAAAACATCCTCCGGACCGACGAGATAAATTTCATCGTCAATCACTTTCGAAGCTTCGATACAGCCCTTTACAATTTCCTGCGGGGCGTTGTCTCCGCCCATTCCGTCGACTGCTATTTTCATGCTGTTTTACCTCCGATAGCATCCTAAAATTCGCGTAAATATATCATATTAGTATAACATGACAGACGGCGGATTGCAAAGAGCGCAGGACGGGATCGCAAAGATATTCAAAAAGGCGGACAGACCCGTCTGTACGCCTTTCCGGGGGATTTCAGACCCCACTGTGTCAGTTCAATCTGTCGAATTCTGAACAGGACCACAGGCCGTGGTGGCTGCAGAATACGAAAGCGTTGCGAAACTCATCTCCGTCATTGATGGTAAAGATCGCTTCCGGAAACATATCCGGATAGAGAATCTGTCTCTGACCGCCTCTTGCGGTCTTGATATATACCCATCCGATATGATGATCGTGTCCGACGGTATGAGGAACCTTGCTGAAATCCACATATATCTTATCCCCATCCGCACGAACGCTTACCTGTCCCATGGAAACCGCGGTGAGTCGATCCATGCTGCTGTCGCAACACTTTATTTCCGCACCGCTGTCATTCAGCATTCCCGCCAGATTTCCGCATTTCTTGCAGAGATAAAATTTCTGTTCGCCGTCCAGATCTGTCTTTGTATGAGAACGGGAGCTCTTTCGGCCGGACGCTCTGCTTTTTACCACTTTTTTATCGGGCACAGCCGCAGACTCCGCACCAGGGCTTCCGAAGACTCTCTCCGCCGCCGGTCTGCTTCCGAGGCCGTGGACCTGCTCGTAAGAACGGCCGAAGACGGATACGTCCGTCATACGAATATCCGTACTGCTGTTCATTTCTGTATTCATCAAAAAACCTCCTTACATATATCGTATTTTTTATCTGATATATGTAAGGAGGCCGGATCGCAGAATACCGGATCCTTTCCGTTATTCTGCGCGTATTTTATAAAGTTATGAATTTTCAGATGACATTTTCTCCGGCCGCTTTTTCTTTTCAGCAGTTCCTTTTTTCCCCTTCTGCGCGGAAATTTTCTCCGGTGTGTTTTTCTTTTTTTTCTTCTCTACTGAAAACCCGAATTTGCCCAGTTTCCGTCCCTGTGCATAATAACCGCCGTGGCTGTAGACCAGCGGCCGGGAAGCGGACAGGTCGAAATGGCCGTCTTCATCCATGTAATCCATATCTGCGGTGACGCCCAGAACCTCGGCGAGAAACATATCGTGCGTTCCCAGAGGGATGATCTGTTTTACTCTGCACTCGATATTGACCGGCGACTCCGCGATCGAAGGCGCAGAGACATATTTCGACGGAACCGGCGTCAGATTCATCTCCTTAAATTTGTCGATATCGCGGCCGGATTTTACGCCGCAGACGTCTGTGGCCCGCGCCAGTTCCTCCGTGGTGAGATTGATGACAAATTCTCCCGATTCTCTGATGATGTCATAAGAATGCCGGCTTTCCCGTACAGAAATATAGACCATCGCCGGATCGCTGCAGACGGTGCCGGTCCACGCCACGGTGATAATATTGGGCCGCTCGCCGCCCCGCTGACAGCTGACCATGACCGCAGGCAGCGGATACAGCATATTGCCGGCTCTCCAGTACTCTTTTTTACCCATAATTTTCCTTCCGCATCTTCTTTTTCTCTTAATCCATTATGAAACGGAATTTTTCCGCGTCACAACGAAACTTAAATTGACAGAAAACAGCTGTTTTGCCGGTTTTCCCGGCGGACATCAAATCCCGCAGAAAAAACTGAAAGGAATCCTGCCGTCCGCAGAGGCGACGGCAGAACTCCTTCTGTACGATATTACAGGACTTGAAAAGTTTACCATAATATTTATCGGTTAATCTTTCCGATATCTTTCCGATACTGAGCGCCTTCAAACGTAATTTTTTCAACATTTGCAAAGGCCTTTGCTCTCGCTTCGTCGTTTGTAGCGCCCACAGCGGTAACGCCGAGAACCCTTCCGCCGCTGGTGACGATTTGCCCGTCCTTTTCGGCAGTACCCGCATGAAATACGACGATATCCTCATCTACATCATCCAGGCCGCGGATCACTTTTCCTTTTTCGTAGCTCCCCGGATAGCCTCCGGATGCCAGTACCACGCAGACCGCCCGGCGATCGCTCCATCTGATATCGATCTGATCCAGCGTTCCATCGATGCAGGCGTCAAAGATATCCGCCAGATCGGTCTCCAAGCGCATGAGAACCGACTGCGTTTCCGGATCTCCGAAACGATTATTGAACTCGATCACCTTCGGTCCGTCCTCACCGATCATGAGACCGATAAAAAGCACTCCGTGAAAATCCAGTCCGTCTTCGATAAAACCTCGAATCGTCGGCTGAAGTATTTTTTCATCGATTTCCTTTTTCAATTCATCATTGAAAATCAGGCTCGGCGAATACGTCCCCATACCGCCGGTGTTCGGACCCTTATCACCGTCAAAAATCCGCTTATAATCCTGGGCGGATTCCATCGGAACGATAGTCCTGCCATCGACGAAACAGAGCATGGAAGCTTCGATGCCCCGGAGACACTCTTCGACTACGATGAGATCCGCCGCATCGCCGAAAATCCGATCTCCCATCATCTCTTCGATGGCCTTCTCCGCTTCTTCATAATTTTCCGCTAATACGACGCCCTTTCCCGCCGCCAGTCCATCCGCCTTGAGAACCATCGGATAACCGAAAATGCCGATATCTTTTTTGAGGGCTTCTTTCTCGGTATATTCTCTGTATCCCGCCGTCGGAATATGATGTCTTTTTAAAAATGCTTTCGTAAAAGATTTGCTGCCCTCTAACTGAGAACAGTTTTTATCCGGCCCGAAGACACGGATTCCCGCTTCGTTCAGCAGATCTGTGATCCCCATAGAAAGCGGCACTTCCGGTCCGATCACCGCCATGTCCACTTTATTTTCCACACAGAAATCGCGGATTCCTTCCAGATCCTCCGCTTTGACAGGAACGCATTCCGCTACTGATGCGATTCCCGCATTTCCGGGAGCACAGTAAAGTTTTTCCACTCTCTTGCTCTTCGCCAGTTTCCACGCGATGGCATGTTCTCTTCCGCCGCTTCCTACGACTAATATTTTCATTTTGAAGTACCTCCGAATTCGAGTAGCTCCGTTATCTTACAGATGTTCCAACTCGCCGCTGCAGAATTTTTTTGCGGCCAGCGGCAGAATTCTGTGCTCTACCTCCAGCACCCGTGCAGATAGTGTATCCGGCGTATCGTCCGGCAGAACCGGAACCTTTTCCTGAATGAGTATCTTTCCCGTATCCACGCCTTCATCCACAAAGTGAACTGTCGCGCCCGATTCCGTCTCACCGCCGGCGATGACGGCTTCATGAACAAAATGTCCGTAAAAACCCTTACCGCAGTATTTGGGAATCAGCGAAGGATGGATATTGATAATCTTGTTTCGGTACGCCTCGATCAGCTTCGGCTCGAGAACGCTCATATATCCGGCTAAAATTACCAGATCTGTCTTTTCCTCATCGAGAGCGCGGATGATAGCATCTGTGCGCTCCGACATGACCGGATAATTTTTTTTGCCGATATATACGCCTTTAATATTGTGATTTTTTGCCCTTGTCAGAGCGTAAGCGTCTTCTTTGCTCGCGATGACCTGAACGATTTTCGCATTTTCAATAAATCCGTTTTCCACATTATCGATGACGGCCTGCAGATTCGTTCCGCCGCCGGAAACGAGCACTGATATATTTTTCATTTAAAACCTCTATTTATAATATTTCTCCGTCTTTGATGATCGAGACGCCTTCCTTCGAAGAGATCTTCCCGATAATGCTCGGTTTTTCGCCGGCAGCGGTCAGAGTGTCCATCACACCTCCGGCATCTGCCGGATCAACGGTCAAAATCATACCGATTCCCATATTAAACGTCGAGAACATTTCCTTTGCATCGACATTTCCGCATTTCTTAATATACTTGAAAATTTCCGGAACTTCCCAGGAACCCGTTTCGATTTCCGCACCCAAGCCGTCCGGAAGGATCCGCGGAATATTTTCATAAAATCCGCCGCCGGTCATATGTACGATACCGTGAATATCGAATTTACCGAAGAGCGCCTTGCAGGCCTTGACATAGATTCTCGTCGGCATGATCAGCGCGTCGCCCAGAGTGGTTCCCAGTTCTTCCACATAGTCGGCGACATCCATATCCATCTTATCGAAAAATATCTTTCTGACCAGAGAATATCCATTGCTGTGAATTCCGCTGGAAGGAAGTCCGATGAGAATATCACCTTCCGCAACTTTGCTTCCGTCGATGATATTTTTCTTATCGGCGATTCCCACGGCAAAACCCGCCATATCATATTCGTCATCACCGTAGAAGGACGGCATTTCCGCTGTTTCACCGCCCACGAGAGAGCATTCCGAAAGCACGCAGCCATCCGCGATTCCCTTCACGATATCGGCGATTTTCTCCGCCTGCACTTTTCCTGTAGCGATATAGTCCAGGAAAAAGAGAGGCACCGCTCCCTGGCAGATGATGTCGTTGACGCACATCGCCACACAGTCCTGGCCTACGGTATCATGTTTATCCATCAGGAAAGCGATTTTCAGCTTTGTGCCTACACCGTCCGTACCGGATACGAGCACCGGCTCCGTCATTTTGCCCAGATCGAGCTGATACATACTGCCGAAGCTGCCCAGACCGGTCAGAACATTTTCGCTGAAGGTTCTCTTTACATGGTCCTTCATCAGTTCTACGGCTCTTCCGCCTTCTTTGGTATCTACACCGGCGTCTCTATAAGTCAATTTATCTCCCATGTTGAAATTTCCTTTCTTCATCATGTATTTTCCGAATTTGCACATTTGCGAAAGCGCTGATCTGCCGTTTTAAATCAATCGTATTCGAAAATAAACTCTCTCTTGCTGGCAGCCTCTTCGTGTTCCGCAGCATAATCTACGTCGGAGAGCTCCACCGGATAATCTCCCGTAAAACATGCGTCGCAGATACAGTCACCGAAGCCGATGCATTCTTTGAGACCTTCGATACTGATATAAGCCAGGGAATCGGCGCCGATGTGCTGCCGAATCTCTTCGATGGTATAATTCGCAGCCATCAGATTCTTCCGATTCGGCGTATCGATTCCCAGATAGCAGGAATGCGTTACCGGAGGGGAGCTGATGCGCACGTGCACTTCGGAAGCGCCTGCGTCCTTGAGAAGTTTCACGATTTTTCCGCTGGTCGTTCCTCTTACGATAGAATCGTCGATCATGATGATCCTTTTGCCTCTCACATTTTCCTCGAGAACGTTGAGTTTCATCCGCACACCGAGTTCACGCATTTCCTGCGTCGGCTGAATAAAGGTTCTGCCCACGTATCTGTTTTTTACCAGCCCTTCACCGAAAGGAATCCCAGACTCTTCCGCATACCCGATCGCCGCTACCGTACCGGAGTCCGGAACGGCGATCACCAGATCCGCTTCTACGCCGCTCTCTCTGGCGAGAATACGGCCCGCTTCTCTGCGGGCATGATAGACGCTTCTGCCGTCCATTCGGCTGTCCGTCCTCGCAAAATAGACATATTCGAAAGAGCAGACTTTTTTCGGAGCCTCTTCGTTGAACCGGATCGAACGCAGTTCGTTATTCTGAATGACGACGATTTCACCCGGCTCTACATCGCGGACAAATTCCGCGCCCTGCAGCGGAAATACACAACTTTCCGAAGCAAGTACATAACCGGACTTCGTGCGGCCGATGCACAACGGCCGGATACCGTTAGCGTCTCTCACTCCCAGGAGTTTGTCGCCTGTGGTGATAACCAGTGCAAAAGAACCTTTGATGATATTTGCGACTTTGGCAACCGCAACCTCCACGCTTCCTTCCTTGAGGTTCTGAGCGATCAGAGCCGCGATGATCTCGGAATCTGTAGAAGTCTGAAAAATATATCCCTCATCCTGCATTTTATCTTTGAGAGCCGTAGCATTGACCAGCGTGCCGTTGTGAGCCAACGCCAGAGATCCCATCTTAGAATAGACTACCAAAGGCTGAGAATTCACCGCCTGGCTCTGACCCGCTGTGGAATATCTCACATGACCGATACAGATATCTCCCGGAAGAGTTTTCATAATATCATCGTTAAAAACCTCCTGAACGAGTCCCATGTCCTTGTAACAGTTGATATTACCGAACATATTGGATGCGATTCCGGCACTTTCCTGCCCTCTGTGCTGCAGGGAGTGAAGACCGAAATAGACGTCTTTCGCAATATTCTGAGCTCCCGGAGAAGCAATTCCCACGACACCGCATTCGTCATGAAACTTATCGTCATCCATCAGTTCTGTCAGCCATTCTTTGTTTACGTTCATATATGTTTCCTCTATATTTCCTTTCGGTAAATCGCCGGATCCGGTTTCCGCCCCGCGCTGCAGACGCACAGAAGCCGGATCCTCCTGTATTTTGTCTATCTGTTCTCTTCGACTCTCTTTAGTACTTCCTGATAAGTTTCTTCTACGCCGCCCAGATCTCTTCGAAATCTGTCTTTGTCCATCTTTTCGCCGGTGCGGACATCCCAGAGTCTGCAGGTATCCGGAGATATTTCATCCGCCAAAATCACTTCGCCGTCGTATAAGCCGAACTCGATTTTAAAATCGATCAACTTCAAGCCGCTCTTCAGGAAGAAATCCTTTAGAAAATCATTGATCATAAAAGCGTACTTCCTGACAGTGTCCAGCTGCTCCTGCGTAGCCAGCCCCAGAGCCAGAATGTGATCGTCGTTGATCATCGGATCTCCGAGACTGTCATTTTTATAGGAAAACTCCAGAACGGTCTTCGCCAGCTCTCTGCCTTCTTCTACGCCATATTTCTGGGAAAAAGAACCCGCCGCCACATTTCGGATGATGACTTCCAGCGGAAGGATTTTCACAGCCTTTACCAAGGTCTCTCTGTCGCTGAGAAGCCTGACCAGATGAGTTGGCACGCCGTTTTCCTCCAGCTGCTGAAAGATAATAGCCGACATCTTGTTATTTACGACGCCCTTGGAAGCGATGGTTCCCTTTTTCTGGCCGTTGAATGCCGTTGCGTCATCTTTGTAATCTACGATGTAGAGTTCCGGATCGTCGGTCCTAAATACTTTCTTCGCTTTGCCTTCATAAAGCTGTTCTAATTTCTGCATTTTTGTCTTTTCATTCCTTTCTGCGCCCCGCAGGGTCTTTCCCGCCACTGATTTCGGAAATAAACAATGACACTGTCATTTTTCAAACAATCAGACTCGCCATAACCTCCTGCAGTTACTTTTGAAATTCCGCGTCGATCGCCATGACTTCACGTTCCATCTTCGCCTTATAATCTTTCATCGCCTGTCTCAGTTCCGGATATTTTAAAGACAGCATCTGAACCGCAAGAATACCGGCGTTTTCCGCACCATCGATGGCTACTGTCGCGACAGGGACGCCTTTCGGCATCTGAACGATAGACAGAAGCGAATCGAGACCGGTCAGAGTGGAGGATTTAACCGGCAGACCGATAACCGGCATCGGTGTAAACGCCGCCAGGACACCTCCCAGATGCGCCGCTTTGCCCGCAGCCGCGATGATGACTTCTATGCCGTTTTCTTCCGCTTTTGATGCAAATTCCATCGCTGCGACAGGAGTTCTGTGAGCAGAGATGATCCTCGTCTCAAACTCCACACCGAAATCAGTCAGAACTTTTTCTGCCCTCTCTACTACCGGATAATCGGATTTGCTTCCCATGACGATTCCGACTTTCATTTTATCATTCCTTTCCATTTATATAATTCAGAGTAAAACTCTGCAGCTGTCCTTTATTTTATACTGCTCTGAAAACGACAAACTGCATCCGGAACTTTGCAAAAATTTCCGGATGCCTGTCGATATTTCAGTCACGCAGTCTGAAGTCTGTTACTTAAAATAGTTGATTCCAGACTCGAAGAGCTTCTGATCAAAATTGCCCAAAACATTACGGTAGAGATTTCTTCCGATTCGTTCCGAATGTCCCATTTTGCCGAAAATTCTTCCGTCCGGAGACAGGATACCTTCAATCGCCTGGTTGGAGTTATTCGGATTAAACCGAATATCCGAGGTCGGATTTCCGTCCATGTCCACATACTGTGTAGCGATCTGTCCATTTTCAGCCAGTTCTCTGATCAGAGCGTCAGATGCGATAAATCTGCCCTCGCCGTGAGAAACAGGAATCGTATGGATATCGCCTACTTCGGTGCCTGCCAGCCACGGTGATTTAACCGACGCGATCCTCGTATTGACGAGACAGGACACGTGTCTGCCTATGCTGTTGTATGTCAGCGTCGGAGCGTCTTCTTTCGCTTCGACGATTTTTCCGTAAGGTACCAGTCCCAGTTTGATCAGCGCCTGGAATCCGTTGCAGATACCCAGCATCAGGCCGTCTCTCTTTTCCAGGAGTTCGGTAACCGCGTCAGAAACGGCAGGATTCCGAAATACCGCCGTGATAAATTTTGCGGAACCATCCGGTTCATCTCCGCCGCTGAATCCCCCCGGAATCATGATGATCTGGCTCTGTCTGATCTTTTTGGCCATCTGATGAATGGACTCGTCCAGAACTTCCGGCGTCAGATTCGCCAGAATCTGCATTTCCACCTCTCCGCCGGCTCTTTCAAATGCGCGTTTGCTGTCCATTTCACAGTTGGTTCCAGGGAAAACCGGAATAAATACTTTCGGTCTCGCAGTCTTAACCGCAGGAGAAACCGCGCTTCTTCCGGCAAAAGAGAAAGTCTCGATCTTCTCCCCGTCTTCCTTTGCCCGTGTCGGGAATACACCCTCCAGAGGCTCACTCCACGCCGTGATCATCTCTTCCATGGAAATTTTTTCTCCCGTGGAAGCGATTTCGATTTCCCCGGAATCCGCCGTCCTGCCTATGATTTCGAAACAGATACCGTCAAACAGAGCCCCCGCGTCTTCCGAACCGTCAATTTCTGCGATCAGAGCGCCAGTCTCGATCTTGTGAAGATCTTCTCCCTCTTTATTTTCTATAACAGCGCCGATTTTATTGCCCGCCGCCATTTCACATATGGTGACGAAAATACCGCCGCCTCCTACCGGATTCATCGACAGAATTTTTTTCTGTCCGGACAGTTCGATGACTCTCGCCATATTCTGGCGATACTGTTCGAAATCAATCACGCCGAACTCGTCGTTTTCCTGATAGATATGCACCAGAGTGCTGCCCGCTTTCTTGAATTCGGTAGAGACCACCCGATCGGCGTCGGCCGCTGCGACAGCAAAGGAAATCAGCGTCGGAGGCACATCGATATCCATAAAAGTACCGGACATGCTGTCCTTTCCGCCGATGGCCGGGATCTTCAGTTCCGCCTGAGCGGTCAGGCCTCCCAGCAGCGCGCCGAAAGGCTTGCCCCATCTCTTCGGATCGTCGCCAAGCTTTTCAAAATACTCCTGAAAGGAAAGTCTGACTTTTCTGTAATCCCCGCCCAGCGCTACGATCTTCGTGACTGAATCCACCACTGCGTGAACTGCGCCGTGGAACGGACTGCGCTTAGATACCGCCGGATGATATCCGAAGGTCATCAGTGTCGCCGTGTCTGTATCCCCTTCCGTGACCGGAAGTTTCGCCGCCATTCCGGCTGCCGGAGAGAGCTGATATTTTCCGCCCAGCGGCATGAGAACCGAACCCGCACCGATGGTGCTGTCAAAACGCTCTGTCAGGCCTTTCTGACTGGCATTGCCCAATTCTCTCAAATAGTCGGCCAGAGGCTTCTTTTCCGGAGCGGGAACTTCAAAATCATCGTTTTCCGCGATGGTGACCGCGGTCTTCTGCTTTACGCCATTTGTATCGAGGAATGATCTTCTCAGATCGAGGATACACTTTCCCCTCCAGTACATTCTGACGCTGCCGGAATCGGTGACCTCCGCCACCGCTACCGCCTCCAGATTTTCTTCCCCGGCGTAAGCGATGAACTTATCCGTATCTTCCGCTCTCACGACCACCGCCATTCGCTCCTGGGATTCGGAGATCGCCAGCTCGGTGCCGTCGAGACCTTCATATTTCTTCGGAACGAGATCCAGATTGATGTCCAGACTGTCTGCCAGTTCCCCGATCGCTACGGATACGCCGCCGGCACCGAAATCGTTGCAGCGCTTGATCAGCGTAGAAACTTCATTTCTGCGGAACAGTCTCTGGAGATTTCTCTCTACCGGAGGATTCCCCTTCTGCACTTCCGCACCGCAGGTGAGGATAGATTCTTCTGTATGTTCTTTTGAAGAGCCGGTTGCGCCGCCGCAGCCGTCGCGTCCCGTTCTTCCGCCCACCAAGATGATTCGGTCTCCCGGAGCAGGTCTCTCTCTGACCACGTTTGCCTTAGGGGCCGCGCCGATTACCGCGCCCACTTCCATTCTCTTGGCTACGTAACCTTCGTCATACACTTCTGCGACCTTTCCCGTAGCGATACCGATCTGATTGCCGTAGGAACTGTAGCCGTGCGCCGCTCCGGTGGTGATTTTCCGCTGAGGAAGTTTTCCCGCCAGCGTATCTGAGACACTCGTTCTCGGGTCCGCGCAGCCTGTCACGCGCATCGCTTGGTACACATAGACACGCCCGGAAAGCGGATCGCGGATCGCTCCGCCCAGACAGGTAGCCGCACCGCCGAAAGGTTCGATTTCCGTCGGATGATTGTGGGTTTCATTTTTGAACATGACCAGCCAGTCTTCTTTTTTACCGTCGATTTCAGCCGTCACGTTGATGCTGCAGGCGTTGATCTCTTCCGATTCGTCCAGATCATCCGCCAGTCCCAGCTTCTTGACGTACTTCGTGCCGATGACGGCGAGATCCATCAGCGTGATATCCTTCTCCGCGATGCGTTCGCCGTAAACCTCTTTTCTGATCTCTAAATATCTGTCATATGCCTTTTTTAACAATTGGGAGTACTTGTCTGTGCCGAATGTCACATCGGTGATCTCTGTGGAAAAAGTGGTATGTCTGCAATGATCCGACCAGTAAGTGTCGATGACACGGAGCTCTGTAACGGTGGGATCCCGCAGCAGATCCTCGGAATAATGCTGTCTTACGAAAAAAAGATCCTCTTCGCTCATGGCGAAGCCCATCTCTGCGCGAAATGCCCGGAGTTCACTGTCGTTCATCTGACAAAAACCGTCGACGGTTTTTACATCTTCCGGCGCATCAGCAACGATAGCGATCGTTTCCGGCTTGTCCATGGAGGATTCCTGAGAATCCACCGGATTGATGCAGTAATGCTTAATCGCTTCCGCATCTGCGGGGGCGACATCTCCGTAAAGAGCGATCACTCGGGAAAACTTGACCTCAGGCTTCTGTCCCATGCTGATAAGCTGGATACACTGCGCAGCCGAATCCGCACGCTGATCGTACTGACCCGGAAGATACTCCGAAGCGAATACGAAAGCCGCATCCGACAAATCCGCTTCTTCTGTGACAGTATCGAGGGCAGGTTCTGCGAAAACATCAAAAACCGATTTACGATAGAGCTCATCGCTGAGACCGTCCATATCGTACCGGTTGAGTACGCGAACGCCTTTCAGCCCTTTAATGCCGAGGTTTTCTCTGATATCGGCACAGAGACTCTGCGCTTCGACATCAAAGCCCTTTTTCTTTTCAACGAAGATTCGTCTTACCATGTTTTCCTCCTGAATCTATAGGCATAAAAATTTACAGCACAGCGCCGGCATTCTTCGCCTCAGCAGGCGGCGCGCGGCCTATTTCCTGCCTTTCGCCAGAGACACAAATCACCCGCGCGAAACCGGAGGATCAGAGTTCTCCGGAACTGTGCCGAAACCGTCCGCAAGTTCTGATCAAACAGACTTGCCGCGGCTTTGCTTCGATTTAAAATTCAAAATTACCGCATTTTCTACATTAGCCATAATATTATATCAGTTTTTTCTCTCCATTTCGACCGAATATTGAATTAAACATGAAGAAATTAAGAATCCGCCTTATCCTTCTTCTCCGTTGAGAATCGCTTTCGCCCGCGCGTATTTTTCCCTCCAGCGCTTCCGCTGCTCTTCATCCATGCCATCCGTTCCGGCAAATCTTGTCTCGTCCGAATTATGAGCCAGATCTGCCAGCTTTACAGCCTTTGCCGCCGGATTTGACCGGATATTCCTGATATAATCAAAGTAATCCATATCCTTTTGATGAGTCAAAAGACGCAGCACTTCGACGATTTCTTTTGGAAATTCCCG
>CAJLHL010000017.1 GCA_905206455.1 uncultured Eubacteriales bacterium | reverse complement strand
ATATCGTCACTCCGATTATCCTGGCCTGCGACACGATCTACGGCAGTATGAACATCAACAGTATCGTAAGCTACGCGCAGAAACTGGGATATAATGTGCTGGCGGCGATGAATACCGATTTCTTTTCCATGTCTACGGGCGTGCCGCTGGGCATCGTCATCGAAAACGGCGTATATAAATGCAGTCCGGAGGGGTATCCTTCCGTTCTCTTCGACGCTCAGGGGAATGCGTCTGTAGTGGAAAACACGGCGGTGCAGATCAAGATGACAAATCAGGGCGGGGGCGAAAGCGCATCAGAAGATTCCCAGGTGAATAATGCCGGAAAATATCTGACTCTGACCCATTTTAACAAAATGCGCCAGAACGGAGCGGGAATGTATCTGATGGACGAGCATTTCTCAACCGTATCCACCAGAACCTCTTCTTCCGGCTGGGCCGTGAAGTTTAAAATTCTCGAAGGCACGATGAAAACCAAAGGAACGATGCGCCTAAAAGTCGTTCAGGTCTATGAAGGTTCCGAGCCGATGACCATCGGCAGCGGCTATATGGTTCTGACGGCGGACGACAAATCGAATCTGTATTATCAGTTTGAAAAATTCAGCGTCGGCGATGAGGTTCTTCTGGAGACTTCCTGTTATGACAATGCGGCGCTGGAAAACGCTCAGTGGGGTACGGGAGCGGGCAATGTGATCGTAAAGAACGGTGCGATGACGTCCTCTTCCGACTGGGACAGCGCGCTGCTCTATAAAAATCCGAGAAGCGCTCTGGGGATCAAAGCGGACGGAACGGTAGTCTATTATGAACTGGACGGCCGTCAGTCGGGATATTCCAATGGAATTTCCATGAAACAGCTGGCGCAGGAATTTATCGATCAGGGCTGTGTGACGGCGGTGAATTTCGACGGCGGCGGTTCTTCTGCCATCGCAGCGAAGCTGCCGGGCAGTTCTTCTGTGGAAGTGCTGAGTTCCCCTTCCGACGGAGCGCTGCGCAAGTGCGCTACTTATGTGCTTCTGGTGTCTCAGGCGGTTTCCGATGGAGTTGCGGACACATTGACGCTGGATCAGGCGGGCACCGTAGTATATCAGGGTGCATCCGTGGATCTGAGCTATCAGGCTCTCGATAAGGGGAACAGTACAGTATCCGCTCCTGCGGACGTCACGGCGGAAGTATCCGATGGATACGGAAGTATTCAGGGAAACACGTATACAGCAGGATGGGTGGCAGGTATGGAGACGATCTCTCTGAGTTCCCTTTCTCAGGGAGTGTCTGGAACATCGTCTCTCTATGTGACGAATCAGTTGTCCGATATCGCGGTAAAGGCGGATGGAAAAGCGGTTTCCAGCCTGAATGTAGACGGCGGTCAGACCGTTCAGTTCTCTCAGACAGCCACATATAACGGAAAGAATGTGGCAATCGGTCAGAAGAATTTCCAGTATACGCTGACCGGCGATCCGATCGGGACGATTTCCGATACCGGCCTGCTGACGATTGATGAAGGCGCGTCCGGATCGGCGGTTCTGAGTATCGCTTCCGGCGGCGTTGTCAAAAAGATCAATATTGAGGTCAACGGTATTTTTTCCGATATCAACGGTCACTGGGCCGAACCCTATATCGCTGAGATGTACGAACAGGGAATTGTCAGCGGTACGGGTGCAGGAAAATTCAGCCCGGAGAGCGATATCAGGAGAGCGGATTTTATGGTTATGCTCTACAGAGCTGCCGGTTCTCCTGCCGCAGAGGACGGTGACGACGAAGGTTTTGCCGACGTACAGGACGACGCGTACTATGCAGAGGCTGTAAAGTGGGCGAAGAGCCTCGGTATTGCCAAGGGCGACGGAACGAATTTCCGGCCGATGGCCAGTATGACCCGCGAGGATGCTTTCTGTTTCTTGGACCGCTATCTTGAAGAGGCCGGTATACAGCTCACGGAGCCGTCAGGTGAGGAACTGAATGCTTTCAGCGATGGAGGAGAGGTTTCCGAATATGCGAAAGAATCGGTTGCAGCGTTGACCGCCGCCGGTATTGTCAACGGCAGCGGCGGCAAAATCCGCCCTCAGGGAATGCTGACCCGGGCTGAAATGTGCAAAATTCTCAGCGTGTCGTTAAAGAAATAGCTGCAGAGGACGTTTTTCCTCAGCGGATAGAATCGATATTTCAGCGGCGAAGGCGCAGGAGCGCCGGAACCGGACGTCTCCGTGGCCTGTCGGCTGTGGGGACGTCCGGCGTCCACTCTGAAATAATCATTTGATATAAGAGAGAAACGATTATGTCACAAAACAGCAAGAATCAAGTGAAGACCATCAGTTTTGTCATGCTGATCACTCTGATCGGTAAACTTCTGGGTCTTTATCGGGACAGGCTGCTGGCGGTCAGTTACGGTACGGAGATGTATGCGAATGCTTTCAGTACGGCCAGCCGAATTCCCCGGGTTTTTTTCGACGTGCTCTTCGCGTCGGCGATCGCAGCGAGTTTTATTCCCGTCTATACGGAATACCGGGAGAAAAAGGGCATCAAGGAAGCGCAGAGATTCGCAGGCAATTTTGTCACAGTCATCGGTGTGCTGACGCTTCTCATGACGGCGGCGGGCATGTTGCTCTCCGAGCAGCTGGTAGAGCTTTTCGCTCCGAAATTCAATGCCGAAACCGCAGAATTGTGCGCGTCTCTTACGAGAATTATGCTGCCGACTCTGTGTCTGACCGGAATCGCATATTCTTTTGTGGGTATTCTGCAGGCATCCGATGAATTTAATATTCCGGCGCTGATCAGTGTGATCTCAAACGTCATTATCATTTTATACTACATATTTTTTATCGATCGTTTCGGAATTTACGGACTGGCGGTCAGTTTTGTCATCGGATGGGCGATGCAGGCGATCGTCCAGATTCCGGCTCTGCGCAGGAAAGGATTTTCCTATCGTCCGAGTCTGAGTCTGAGAAATGAAGGAATGAAAAAGGTTCTGAAGCTGATGGTTCCCGTTCTTGTCAGTACTTGGGTGCAGCCTATCGTGCTGATGATCAATTCCCGTTATGCTTCCGGTCTTCACGGGGGCGGAGGGGTGTCGGCCATCGATTACGGAACGAATCTCTATCTGACCATCGCCGGCGTTTTCGTCCTGTCGGTGACGAATGTCATCTTTCCGAAGATGTCGCAGCAGTCTGCCCGGGATGATATCGCGGGTCTGACGGAGACGGTGCGTTCCACGATCCACACATCTTTATTTTTTATCATACCGATGATGCTGGGTGTGATGACGCTGTCTTATCCGCTGATCGATTTTATCTACGGAGGCGGGGAATTCAGCGCCTCAGACACGGCGCTCACGGCGCGGGCCATGTTTTTTACGTCTCTCGGTATGGTGGGTTATGCTCTGCAGAATATTCTGTGCAGAGTCTACTATGCGAAGCAGGATGGAAGGACTCCCCTTGTCGCGGGAATGATCTCCATCGCCGTCAATATTCTCTGCTGTGAACTTCTCATCGGACCGATGGGTCTGGCGGGTCTGGGTCTGGCCTCCGCGATTTCTTCCACGGTTTATGCAGCGGCTCTGGCGATTCCGCTTCAGCGATCCGGCAGCAGGTTTATCACGAAAAAATTCTGCGCCGATATGTTGAAGACGGCAGCCGGCGCATGCGTCATGGCGGTGATCGTACATTTCTGCGCGGAGCTTTCCGAAGGGATTCTGCCGGGTATGGCGGGCAAACTGCTGACTCTGATTTTCCCGACTGCCGCAGGGGTGATCGTGTTCTTCGCGGCGGCGGCTCTGCTGAAGATGGACGAACTTGTTTACATTAAAGATATTTTCAAAAAAGTAGTAAAGAGAGGTTAGCTGTGATGATCTCGATTTTTAAAGACAGTCTGCTGTATCGCTTTTTCGCGGCGATAGGCAGATGGTTCAGCGGACAGTGGCTGGGCAGCCGGATCATCCGGGCTTTTGTCACCACAAAGGATGCGGATGAAGTGGCGAGAAGCAGTATCTTTTACAGACCGGGGAAGGCGCTGCGCGGCGTGCTGTCGTCCATATACCGCGGGTTGAGACTGGACCGCGTTTTCGGCGGCAGTCTTCTGGTGCATCCGTTCTTGTGGTGTTTTCTGGCCGCCGTTTTTGCGCCGGTGCTGCCGACGATGGCTCTTCTTGGCGTCGTTCTGATCTCGGGGGTGACTTTTCTCCTGAATACGGCGGCGGAGCGGAGGAAGACGCTTTTGTGCTCTCCGGTGAATCGATACGTGATTTTATATGCGGTGATTTATGTGATCGCAACCTGTACTTCTGTGACATTTTCAGGCAGTCTCTATGTGGGACTGCTCACTACCGTTTTCATCCTTTCTGTCTTCCTCGTAGAAAACGCGGTGCAGACGAAGAGACAGCTGAATATTCTGGTGACGGCCATGGTGGCGATGGGAGTTCTCATATCCCTGTATGGATTTTATCAGTATATTTTCGGTGCGGTGGGCTCCTCTGCCTGGACGGACGATGAGATGTTTTCGATCTCTACCCGGGTCTATTCTACACTGCAGAATCCAAACGTGCTGTCCGAGTATCTGCTGCTCACCATCCCTCTGTGCGCCGCCTGCCTGTTTGCGGCGAAAAGCTGGTGGAAGAGATTTCTCTTTCTCTGCGCGGCGGGGATCATGTGCGTCTGCATGATTCTCACTTTTTCGAGGGCCGGATGGCTGGGGCTGCTCTTTGCGGCGGCCATTTTTCTGGTACTCGTCGACCGGAGATACATACTTCTGGGCCTGGCGGGAGTTATCGTACTTTTTCTCGCAGCGCCGGATATGATTATCAGCCGGTTTGCCAGCATCGGAAATATGGCCGACGGATCCACTTCTTACCGTGTGGCTATCTGGATGGGAACGATTTCCATGCTGAAGGATTACTGGCTCAGCGGCATCGGGCCGGGAACAGATGCTTTCAATATGATTTATCCGAGTTACAGTTATAACACGGCGACGGCTCAGCATTCTCACAATCTGTTTTTGCAGATTGTCAGCGATGCGGGCGTCTGCGCTATTCTTGTATTTATAATCCTGCTGATCGTATTTATCCGGGCGCTCTGTTCGGCGATTTCGAAGGAGACCGACCGGACCAGCAAGATTTTTCAGATTTCATCTCTGTCCAGCGTGGGCGGTTTTATGGTTCAGAGCATGGCGGAGTATTCTTTTTATAATTATCGGGTCATGTTTCTGTTTTGGGTTTTCATCGGTCTCAGCGCGCTGTTTATCCGCCGCAGCAGTCTGCCGGAATCGGTTGTCGTACAGCGGGAGACGGGAAGAGACCGGAGAGAGGCAGTTTCTCTGAGTGAAAACTCAAAAAAAACAGATGGGGAGGGCAGATGATAAAGGTTCTCAATATAATCAGCGATACGAATATCGGCGGCGCGGGCCGGGTACTGCTGAATTACGCCAAATACCGTGATCGGGAGAAGTTCGATATGTCGGTCATTCTTCCGTCGGGCAGCATGCTGACGCAGCCGCTGCGGCAGCTTTCCGCGGAAGTCTATGAAATCGACGCTATGGCGGACCGGTCTTTTGACCGGGAGGCTGTCGGGATGCTGAAAGAACTCATCCGGAAGATCGATCCGGATATCGTGCACACTCACGGCTCTCTTTCCGGAAGAATCGCGGCGAGAGCCTGCGGAAAAAAGATCGTCTATACCCGCCACTGCGCCTTTCCTGTAAAAGGCTATATGAAACACGGGCCGGGACGCTGGGCGAATCAACTGCTGAACCGTCGTTATGCGGACCGGATTATCGCGGTGGGACAAGCGACGAAGGAAAATCTCGTGGAGAGCGGAATCTCCGAAAAATATATCGATATGATGATGAACGGTTCAGAGCAGATCCGGCTTCCGGAGAAAGAGGAACGCAGAGAACTGCGGGCTTCTTACGGATTTGACGACAGTGATTTCGTCGTCGGCATCATGGCAAGAATCGAAGTCTACAAAGGACACGGGGACATATTGGAAGCGCTCCATTTTCTGCTCGAAGAAGGGCGGAAGGTGAAGCTGATCATCGCGGGAACCGGCTCTTATGAAGAGGAACTGCGCCGTGAGGCGGAGAGATTTCCTGAGGGGACAGTGGTCTTTGCCGGTTTTATCAGCGATATCTCAAAAATTCTGTCCGTCATGGACGTTCAGGTCAACGCTTCTTATGAAAGCGAGACATCCAGTCTGTCGATTATCGAAGGGATGAGCGCCGGCGTGCCGTCTGTCGTCAGCGACTGCGGCGGAAATCCTCTTCTCATCGAAGACGGCATAAACGGGCTGGTCTTTCCGACCAGGGACTGCGGCGCTCTGGCGGGGTGTATCCGGACGCTGATGGACGACAGAGAGAAATATCACCGGATGCAGAAAGCTTCCTGTCAGATCTATGAAGAGAAGTTTACCGGCGGAAAATTTGCCGCCAATGTGGAAAAGGTCTACGAAAAGATGATGAAGGGAGACAGTCATGGAAAATAAATCGGGAAGAAGAATATCGCTGAATTTTTTCGATATTCTCATCATTATCATCGTCATCGCGCTAACTGCCGGTCTGATCTATGTGAAAACCCGCGGGGGCTCGGAAGGGCAGGCGTCGGATGCGGCGATGGTAACGTATGAAATTGAGATAGGAAATCTCACTGAGGATACCCAGAATCTCATTCATGCCGGCGATAGTGTCATCGACAAAGTGAAGAAGCAGGAGATGGGAGAGGTCGTATCCTGCGAATTTTATCCGATGAGAAAAGAATCGGTGAATCTGCAGACCGGCGATACTCTGTATCCGGAAGTGCCGGGGCTTTACGCGGCGAAGATTACTCTGAAAGCGGAGTGCAGCGATACGGGATCTTCCCTGGTTACCGGCGGAGGCTTTGAAGTGCGGACAGGTACGGAAGTGAGCATCCTCGGTCCGGGATACGGCGGAGGCGGATATGTGATCAATGTGATAAGGGAGGCAGAAGATGAGTAAGAAAATTATGGATGAAAGAGGGCGTTTTTTCGGCGTGATCAATATCATCGATGTGATCGTCATTCTTCTCGCCGTCGTCTTGGTCTGCGGCGTTTATGTGAAATTCTCCAAGAATGAGCGTACTGCCGCAGGTTCTTCGGATCTGCAGGAGGTTACTTATCAGATGGAGATCAAAACTGTCCGGGAGGGGACCGCGAATAATCTGAAGGCCGGAGATAAGATATGGAATCAGGAAAGCGGCGTGGAACTGGGCACGATCAGGGAAGTGTCCGTGACTCCCGGAAAACTTCCGAAAGCCCTAACAGACGGTACATATGCGGAAGGCAGCGTACAGGACAGATATGATGTAGTGCTGACCATCGAAGGAAACTGTCAGATTCTGAACGGCAGATATTTCGCCAATAAGTCCGATGAAATCAGCGTTAATCACGAAAAGAAAGTTCAGACAAAATACTGCAAGATGACAGGAACTGTCATCGGAATAGACAAATGATGAAGCAGAAAATACTTATGATAACCATGGGGCTCGACATCGGCGGCGCCGAAACCCATATCGTAGAGTTGTCGAAAGAACTGAAGAGGCGGGGCTATGATATTCTCGTGGCTTCCAGCGGCGGAATTTATGTCAGGGAAATCGAGGACTACGGCATACGTCACGAGGTTGTGCCGATGAATACCCGAAACGCGGGTATGATGTTCCGATCTTTCTTCCTGCTGCGCCGGCTGATCAAGCGGGAAAATCCGGATATCGTTCACGCTCACGCGAGAATCCCGGCTTTTGTGGCCGGAATGGTGCGAAAGACTCTGAAATTTAACTTTGTCACCTCCGCTCACGGCGTCTTTGAGACCGGAGGAGGCTTGAGGTATCTGACTAATTGGGGAGATAAAACCGTCGCCGTCTCCGACGACATCCGCCGGTATCTGAGAGAAAGCTACGGCGTGGCGGGACAGAATATCAAAGTCACGATCAACGGCATAGATACGGAAAAGTTTTCCTCTCATACGAGTTCTGAAAAGATCGAAAGAGAATTCGGTCTGAATCCGGACGCACCTGTGATCTGCCACGTCAGCCGGCTGGATGATGAGACTGTAATGATGGCGGAAAAGCTGATCGATTCGGTGATCCGGATCGATCAGGAGATCCCGGGTGCTCAGCTGATTATCGCCGGAGGAGGCACTATGGAGGAATCACTAAAACAACGCGCATCGTCGATAAACGATTCCATGGGCCGGAGAGCGGTTATCATGACAGGTCCGCGTACGGATATCAATGAAATTGTCGCCTCCTGCGATCTCTTCGTCGGCGTATCCAGAACGGCTCTGGAGGCGATGTCCTGTGAAAAGCCGGTGATTTTGGCGGGGAATGCCGGTTATATGGGGCTTTTCTGTCATGAAAAACTGGAAGAGGCCAAGTCCGACAATTTCTGCTGCAGAGAAAGAGGCCATCAATGGGGCGACGATCCGGCGGCGGATATTATCGAAAGCCTGAAGCGGATCGATACGCCGGAGATGGAAGAACTGAAAAAATTCGGCCGTCAGGTGATTCTCGACGATTATTCCGTGAGCCGGATGGCAGACGATTATATCGCCGTATATAACAAAGCTGTTCAGAAGCCGTACCATATTTTGATGAGCGGTTACTACGGTTTTCATAATGCGGGGGACGATGCGATTCTGAATGCGATTCACCGGAATCTCACACAGATGGATGAGAATCTGCAGGTGCGGGTTCTCATCGCCAATCCGGAAGAGGCGTCTCAGATTTACGATTACGATATGGTGAGCCGTTTTCATATTTTCGGACTGCTGCGGGCGATTCACCGGTGCGATCTGCTGATTTCAGGAGGGGGAAGCCTGCTTCAGGACAGGACCTCCACAAAATCTATCATGTATTATCTGACGATTATCAATCTGGCAAAGCTGATGGGAAAGAAAGTCATGCTTTACGCCAATGGAATCGGTCCGGTGATCAAGCCTGCCAACCGCCGGAGAGTAAAGCGGGCGGTAAGCCGGGCGGATCTCATCACTCTGAGGGATATCAATTCGGTGGACGAGCTTCGCCGCATGGGGGTGGATCGCCCGGATATGTGCGTCACTGCCGATCCGGTATTTACTTTTGACGGTATTCCGAAAGACCGGGCCCGTCAGCTGTTGGAAGAAGAAGGTATTCCGACAGAAAAGCCTTTTGTGGGCGTATCTCTCAGAAGCTGGTATAGTATTCCTGATTTTAAGGAAAAAATGGCCCGTATCTGCGATGAAATTTACAGTCGGTACGACCGCAACATCGTATTTATCGCCATGCAGACGCCCTACGATACCGAGATCAGCCGCCAGGTGCAGCAGCGGATGCAACATCCGTCTTACATCCTGTCAAATCGCTACGCGACGGACAAGATTATGGGCATGGTGGGATGCGCGGATTTCGTTCTCTGCATGCGCCTTCACACACTGATCTTTGCCGCGCGCATGCACGTGCCAACTCTGGGCTTGGTTTATGATCCGAAGGTGCTGTATCATCTGAAATCTCTCGATATGCCGTCTCTGGGGGATGTGGAGACTCTGGATACGGAAAAAGCGCTGGAGCTGGTGGATGATATGGTGCAGAACAGAGAGGAGTATGCCAAGCGTATCGAGGAAAAATCCGAGGAATTCCGAAAACTTGCCTGTAAAAATGACGAACTTGTGCTGAAGCTCATACGGGACGAGCTGAATCGGCAGAGCTGAAATTTTGGTGAAGTTTCGGGAATAAGACGTGAAACAGCACGAAAAATAAAAAAACAGAGAGGAGCTCTTTTTCTGACAGCGGACAGAGTCTGCCGGAAAGCGCTCCTTTTGTTGTCATTTGACGCGGCCTTTGTTAAAATGAACAGTAGTGAAAGAAATCAATGATCTGGAGATATCATATGCAAAAGAAAAACAGAGTGAATATTCTCGGCGTTCCCGTGGATATGGTAGATAAAGAACAGGCCTCCGCTGTCTTTGCGGAGATTTTTCAGCAGCCGGGGTGCAGTATGATCGTAACGCCGAATTCGGAGATCGTTCAGAATGCTTCTAAGGATGAAGAACTGAGATCGCTGATCGCTTCCGCCGATCTGATCATTCCTGACGGTATCGGCCTCGTGTACGCTTCTAAGGTTATGGGATGTCCTCTCTCCGAGCGGGTGACGGGTATCGATTTTCTCGAGAGTATCATCGCCCGTCTGGCGCAGACCGGCGAATCGATCTTTTTCTTCGGAAGCAAGCCGGGCGTGGCCGACGAAGCGGCGGACAGGATGAAGAAGAAATATCCGGGACTCAGAGTTGCCGGTACGCAGAACGGTTATTTTCAGCCGGAGGAAGAGGCTCTCATCGTAAAGCAGATCAACGAGAGCGGCGCGGATTTTCTCTGCGTGGCCCTGGGCGCGCCGAAACAGGAGCGGTTTATCGCACAGCACAGAGATGAGTTTACCTCCGTCCGCGGCGCCATCGGCGTAGGCGGCAGTCTGGACGTGTGGGCGGGAAACCTGAAGAGAGCTCCGGAGTTCTACCGGAATCACGGTCTGGAGTGGCTTTACCGGTTTATTCAGCAGCCCACCCGCTTTAAGCGGATGCTGACTCTGCCGGTTTTCATGCTGCGGGTGATTTTTAGGAGAGGCAGATGACAGTGAAGAAAATAGGAACTTCTGCACTGTGTCGGAATCGTTTGCAAAAATCGTGCGGACGCGCCGGAGTTTGACTCCGGTGAAAACTGCCAGAGCGGAAATACCGGCGCAGGCGATCACAGTTAAGATAAATTATTCCGCATTTTTCGAAGTGCGGCGCTGCAATTATTTTAAGGAGGAACCAGTAAACATGGCAATCAATTTGGAAATGCTGCAGGAAAAAGCAAAGGATGTCAGAATCGATATCATCAGACAGATTCATTCCGCGGGCTCCGGTCACCCCGGCGGCTCTCTTTCCGCGGCGGACATCATCACTTATCTGTATTTTGCGGAGATGAATATCGATCCGCAGGATCCGCATAAGGCGGGAAGAGACCGGTTTGTGCTCTCCAAGGGGCATGCGGCTCCCGCGCTTTACGCAGCTCTGGCGGAGAAAGGATACTTTCCTAAAGAGACACTCCTCACCCTCAGACAGGCGGGCAGCATCCTTCAGGGGCATCCCGACAGAAAGAAAGTTCCGGGGGTCGATATGTCTACCGGTTCTCTGGGACAGGGAATTTCTGCGGCGGTGGGAATGGCGCTGGCGGACAAAATCGACGAAAACGGCGCCAGAGTGTACTCTGTGTTGGGCGACGGCGAGCTTCAGGAAGGCATGGTATGGGAGGCGGCTATGGCGGCGGCGCACTACGGTCTCTCAAATCTGACGATTTTTGTGGATCACAACGGACTTCAGATCGACGGAAGAAATGAAGACGTCATCACGGTGGCTCCGATCGCAGAAAAGTTTGAGAGCTTCGGATGGGACGTTCAGAAAATCGACGGACATGATTTTGAGCAGATTGCGGCAGCGGTAGAAAACGCAAAGGCGGTTTCTGACAAGCCCCAGGCGATTATCGCTGAGACGATAAAAGGAAAAGGCGTGTCTTTTATGGAAAATGAGGCGGGCTGGCACGGCAAGGCGCCGAACGATGAGCAGGCAGAACAGGCAGTAACAGAACTTGGAGGAGAATGGTAATGGCAGATAAGATTTCAACCCGTCAGGCATACGGCGACGCTCTGGTAGCGCTGGGAAGAGAAAATCAACAGATTATCGTGATGGATGCGGATCTTTCAAAATCCACTATGACAGCGGGATTCAAAAAGGAATTTCCGGAGCGGTTTTTCAACGCCGGCATCGCGGAAGCCAATATGATGGGCATGGCCGCGGGTCTGGCCCTCTCCGGCAAGACGGTATTTGCCAGCACTTTCGCGATGTTCGCCGCAGGCAGAGCTTACGAGATCATCCGTAATTCCATCGCTTATCCGAAGGCAAACGTAAAAATCTGTGCGACTCACGCGGGAATCACCGTAGGGGAAGACGGCGCCAGCCATCAGTGTATCGAGGATCTGGCTCTGATGAGAGTCATTCCGGGGATGACAGTGGTTCATCCGGCAGATGCTGTTTCCGCAAAGAAGCTCCTCGGAAAGATCGCGGCGGAAGACGGCCCCGCATACGTCCGCCTGGGCAGACTCAACATCCCGGTTCTCTATGATGAAGCTGCGGATATTCAGCTGGGCAAGGGAAATTGTGTGAAAGACGGAAGCGACGCAACAGTAATCGCCTGCGGTCTCATGGTAAACGAAGCCCTGATCGCGGCAGAGAAACTGGAAAAAGAAGGAATCAGCCTTCGCGTCATCGATATGCATACCATAAAGCCGATCGATGAGGAGATCATCGTAAAAGCCGCTTCCGAGACGAAAGCGATTATCACGGCGGAGGAGCACTCTGTCATCGGCGGCCTGGGCGCCGCGGTAGCGGAAGTTGTCGTGAAGAAATGTCCGGTAAAGATGACGATGGTAGGTATTCAGGATCGCTTCGGTCAGTCCGGCAAACCTAAGGCACTGATGGAAGAGTATCATATTACAGCGGCGGATATCGCAAAAGCGGTAAAGGAAACGCTGTAGCTTTCCCGCGGAAATCCGGACAGGTCATGTGAAAATCAAAGAAGGACTGTAAAATCACCGCAGAAGTGCAGACAGAGACGCAGGAACAGCGCTGAAAAATTTTAGATTCAGAGAAGAACTCCGGCAGAGAAAGCCGCATTTGCGGCGGCTGCCGGATTTTTTTATGGTCAGGAATTAGCTTCTGCCTCCGCGGCAGGGGGATGATTTGTCCGCATATTTATCTTTCGCTCCGCATAGATTTATCGTAGGTTTATGAATGAAGGAGGAAAGGGAATATGAAGAAGCCGGCATTTACGAAAAACAGGGGGACGGAAAGCGGCAGCGGACGGAAGCAGATGATACTCCGGATCGCCATCGTCGTGGCGGCGGTAGCCGCAATCGTCATTATAGCGAAATTCAAGGGGACCGGAGGCACAGTGGACTTTACACCGCTGACGGAAGAAAGCATTCCTCAGCAGATTTCCAGCGAAGTAATTCCGGAATACCGGGACATGGAACGGGCTCTGGCCTGTGTCGCAGATGACAAGATCTATGTGGTTGCAATGCGCGGAGAGAAACCGACGACGGGATACGATATCGCCATCGACAGTATGACGCTGAGTTCCGATAAAGACGGAAACGATACGCTGACGGTCAACGTTCTGTTTACAGATCCCCAGGCGGGAGCGTCGCTGACTCAGGCGCAGACTTACCCTTATATCGCGGCGGAGACAAATCTGGAAGAACTGCCGGATAAGATCGAAATGAAGATAAAATATGCCGATTGATAAAAGATCCGCAGCTCGATGGAGACGGCCTGCCGATGGATCGGCTTTTATCTGGAATAAAATGTTGGAGTGTATATGATTTTAGCGCTGGCCGCAAAAGCCGTGCTGTAAAAGAGAGTTCCGAAAGTCAGTTCCGCCTTCTGTTTTCTTCATGGAGGAAAGCAGAAGGCAGGCGCTGATTTTCGGGACATTTTTCTTTTAGAGTCAAATGACAAATCCATTTCGATGGAGTAGAATGGAATACAGAGGAAGGGAGAAAATAAGATGGAGATGAATCATACAAAAGCATATTACAGAGTCATTTTCGGCGATACCGATGCTATGAAAATTGTATACAATGCGAATTATCTGCGTTTTTTCGAGATCGGCAGAAATGAATTTCTCCGGGAGCTTGGGTTTCCCTACGCGGAGCTGAACGAGAAATATGATCTGCATTTTCCGTTGGCGGAGTCACATGTGAAATACAGAAAGCCGGCATGGTACGACGATATGCTGGAAATTCGCTGTATGGTTTTGGAATTGAAAAACGCGTCAGTGACCATCGGCTATGAGATTCTCAACAGAGATACCCAGGAACTGCTCGTCACCGGATGGACCAAGCATGCTTTGGTGGACGGCAGGATGAAACCCGTGGCGCTGCGCAAAAAAGTTCCGGAGCTGGAGCGGGCGATGAAACGATTTGTCGAGGAGGGCGGAACTGTTCATCCCAGCGATTCGCATAAGAACGGCGGGCAGTGACGAAAAACGGCGAAGCGGCCGGTACTGCAGGACAAGCTTCCTGAGAAAAAGTAAAAAATGAGGACAGAAAACGAAAGTCAGGAAGTCTGTATCATAAAGCGGGCGAAAAGGCTGCACAGCCTTTGAGAAGGAAGGATATTCTTTCAGAGACAGGACAGCCCGGAGATTGAAGAGACGGAGACTTGCCGTCCGCATTTCAAAAAATCCAGAGGGATGCAGGACGGTGACCGGCAAACGGGGCGATGGGAAAAGGAGTATCAGAATGTATTATATTATCGCGGAGGACCGCATCGAATATCGAAATGAAGAGGGAAAAACGCTGGCGCTTCAGACGTTTTCTGAGATCGGTGAAGGCATTGTGGAAATCGATCACACAGAAGTGGACGGAAGCCTGCAGGGGCAGGGAATCGCCGGTAGGATGACGGAACTGGCCGTCGTCTATCTGAAAAATCAGGGTAAAAAAATCATACCTTCCTGCTCTTATGTGGAGAGTTGGTTTAAAAATAAGGCGGAATATCAAGAACTGCTGAAATAGTCTTTACAGGCGGTTCCGGGCATATGGTCTGCCTGATTGTTTTTTTCGGAAAGAAGGAAATCTCCGTGGCTGAGAAATTTTACCGGTTTTTGCGGGCAGAGCTGCAGATTGCGGGAATAATTGGATGAAAAATCTGCGGTATAAATAAGGTGGTGAAACGAGGTCTCCTGCAAAGGAATAACAGCAGGAGATCTTTTTTGTGTATAATGAATAAGACGGGTGTACCCGTGGAGGAGCAGGATGAAAAACATACAGAACGCCGTTCTTTCGGCTGTCCGGGACAATGTCGGATAAAGGCTGTTTTGCGGAGCCGGAATCATCCGCAAATTCGGTTCATACGAAGCTGTCTCAGCTCTGTTCCGGCGTATGTGAGACAGGAAGTAGACGCGCTGTGCGGCTGAGAGGGAAAAAGAAGAAAACGAGAGGTCCAGGTGAAACGGAGAAAATGAGATGGTTTTAAAGGGAAATATATATACGATAGAGATTACGGATGTGAGCACTTCGGGAGAAGGGATCGGCCGGGCGGAAAGCATGGTGGTATTTGTGCCGGGAACGGTGCCGGGCGATACGGCAGACGTGGAGATCGCGGAGGTGAAGAAGAATATCGCCAGGGGCAGGGTGGCGGAGCTGGTACGCCCGTCGGCGGACCGGACGGAGCCTCTCTGCCCGTATTTCGGCAGGTGCGGCGGCTGTACGCTGCAGAATATGACGTATGAGGCGCAGCTGCGGCTGAAGGAAAAGCAGCTGCGGGATAAGCTGGAAAGAATTTACGGCGGCGAAGCTCCGGCGCCGGAGCCGATCATCGGTATGGATGATCCGTGGCATTACCGAAATAAGGGACAGTATGCGGTATATGCGGGCGCGGCGCTGGTGAATAAAGACGGAAGTGTGAGAAATGCAGAGCGGCCGCGGGTCGGTTTTTATGACGGACGGGAGCGGAATATCGTGGAGTGCAGGAGCTGTCCGATTCAGTCGCCGGCGGCGGAGCGCGCTGCCGACGCGTTGCGGGAGTATATCCGGCAGACGGGGCTTTCGGTTTACGATGAGAAGACGCGGAAGGGCCGTCTGCGTCAAATGATCGTCCGGACAGGTCATGCCAGCAGAGAGGTGATGGTCACTCTGATTGTCAACGGCAGAAAGCTGCCGAAGACGGATCTTCTTACAGACCTGATGTTTCAGGCCATAGATTCTTTAAATGACGAGATCGAAGAGCGTCTGAAAAAGGCGGCGGAAGAACAGGGACTGGATTCCTATGCGGATGTGGAGACGGAAGAGAACTGGTACGAGCTGAAGAGTCTCGTAATCAATCACAATTCCAACCGCACTCTGAAGGAGATCAGTACGGATCTGGAAGTGGTCTATGGTTCCAACATCATTACAGACGAATCCGCGGGCCTTTCCTTTGAAATATCTCCGCTGTCGTTTTATCAGGTCAATCCGTCACAGATGGAAAAGCTTTACGATACCGTGCTGGAATTTGCGGATCTGAAGGGAAACGAGACGGTCTTCGATCTTTACTGCGGGGTGGGTACGATCGGCCTGTACTGCGCACAAAAGGCGAAATACGTCTGGGGCATCGAATCGGTGAAGAGCGCCGTGGTCGACGCCAACAGAAACGCAGTGATCAACGGACTGGTAAACATTCAGTTTATCAGCGGAAAGGCGGAAGAGAAGATCGTTCCTCTGATCGAAAAGCTGAGAGCAGAAGAGGAAGAGAGCAGCGATGGGAAAAAAGGTGATTCCCCGGCAGACATCGTCATCGTGGATCCGCCGAGAGCCGGCTGTAAGCCGGAGCTCCTACGGGCGGTTATGGAAGCGGCTCCGGAAAAAATCATCTATGTTTCCTGCGATCCCGGAACCCTGATGCGTGATCTGAACTATCTGACCGGACGGAAGCCGTTTGAATCCGGAATGGAAAAAACGGAGCGAGAACGCAGCACCGGAAATCACCCGGGGCAGGATAACAGTGTGTCCGCCGCATCGGAAGCAGATATGCTGGGAGAACCGCGTCCTTCGGGAGAAGATGAAAAGCCAGCGGTTTATGAGATCAGGAGAATCCGCCAGGTAGATCAATTCTGTCATTCAACGCATGTCGAGACAGTTGTCCTCCTTTCGCAAAAATAATACAGTCCATTGGCAGGAAGAAGCAACGGCCTTGTATTTCTTGACTTCGGGCCGGCGACGGGATTTTTTGAATAAAAGGGCAGGCCGGCGGCAAAATTTTGCTTGAAAATCTGCTTTTTATCGGTTACACTGAATTACAGTCTGGCGGGCGCCGCGGATGCCTGCCGGGTTCTATATCAATATGGTTTTACGGACAATAAATGTCACTCTGCTGATGTCGGACGGCGGAGGGGCATTTCTTTTTTTGAGAATGGAGGAAGGAATCATGCCTGAGACGAAAGTCGAATCGATTATTTTTACTGCGGTTACCGCATGGATTATGGTTTATATTATGACATTATATAATACGGTTATCGCCGGAGAAGATTTTGTAAACGCCACTTTTTTAGTCGCTCTGAGAGGAATGTGGCTTGAATTTGTCCTGATTTTCCTGTGCGCTTATTTTATCTCCGGTCCTGCGGCAAGACGTCTGACTTTTCGTATTGTAAAATCGGAAGACCGTCCCATCGTAATCATCGTTACGATGCAGATTTTTACCGTCGTGTTTCAGGTGGCTCTTGCGAGTATCCTGGGCGTGTACTACAGTTATGGACTTACCGAGCAGTTGATCCCGGATTATATTATGACTTACTGCCGGAATTTTATCATGGCTCTGCCGGTGCAGTTGTTTCTGGCGGGGCCGGCTGCGAGAGCGCTGTTCCGCGGGATGTTTCGGAGGGCTCGCAGTGCGGTGCAGTGCAGTCCTGCCGCGAGTCAGACAGAGAACGACGGGGACGGAAAGTAAGTGCGGCAGGAGCCGCAGAACGAAGCGGAGATCTTTTTCAAACGAGAAAATTCAGCTTCGGGGTCCTGTCATATGAGAAAATATGGTAAGGTAAAAGAAATCAGAATCCGGACAGATTCTGCGGAGAAAAAGAGATGGAGTATCATCGGCGCTATGCCGAGGCGGAGGAGCAGAAAATGGTTTTACAAACGGAACGGCTCATCCTGCGCCGGATGGAGCAGAGTGATTTTGGCGCGCTGTGCCGCGTGCTGCAGGACGAAAAGGCGATGTATGCCTATGAGCATGCTTTTGACGACAGGGAAGTGCAGGAGTGGCTGGACCGGCAGATCGGCAGATATCAGCAGTACGGCTTCGGTCTGTGGGCGGCGGTTCACAAAGAGAGCGGTGAGATCATCGGTCAGTGCGGACTGACCATGCAGGACTGTGGCGAAAGACAGGTATTGGAAGTCGGATATCTGTTTGAGCGTGTTTTCTGGAATCAGGGCTATGCTTCGGAAGCAGCGAAAGCCTGTAGAGAATACGCTTTTGATGTGCTGGGAGCGGAGGAGGTTTTCTCTATTATCCGGGATACCAACGAGGCGTCTCAGCGAGTGGCCCGATACAACGGTATGACAGTTCGGGGGCGGCTTGTCAAGCATTATTATGGTATGGACATGTCCCATCTGATCTTTTCTGTCCGGCGCAGTGAACGAGGGAACGGATGAGAGATTTCTCTTCGGACGGATGCCGCTGCACAGGACTCCTTCGACGGCGGACCGCAGGAGACTGATTGTTATGACACCTCATCTTCGGACGGAAAGCGATAAAAAGGCGAATAATATTATGAAAAAAAATGATACGGAACAAACACGTGAAAATATTTCACCGGCGCGAAGGAATACTCCGGCGCGCCGGAAAATATTAAATGCTCTGGAAGAGGAGCTTACCGGAAGAGATCTGGACGACATCCAGATCAGCGAACTGGTAAAAGCCGCCGGAGTTTCCCGAAAGACTTTTTACCGGCATTTTATGGATAAATACGACCTTGTCAATCAGTATTTTTCAGGTTTCTTTCATGATACATTTGAACAGATTACTTTCGGCGCAGACTGGGACAGCGCGTTGCTGCGCTATCTCGAAGTTTGCGAATGTAAATCCGATATCCTTCGGCATGCCTATTCCAGCAGGGACGCCAACTGCCTGCATCAATATGATATCGATCTGACCCGCGGGACTTATGAAAAATACCTTCTCGCAAAAGGGGCGGATATCGAGACCGGCGAGATGCGGTTCGCTGTAGAAATCGCATCCCGGGGCGGCACGGATATGGTGATCGACTGGCTGATCGGAGGCATGAAAGAAGAAAAAACCACACTGATCGCTCTTCTGAAGCGTACGCTTCCTCAGGATATCCGGATTTATCTGGAATAAAACAGCGGAAACGATAGAACGACAACGGCGAGACGGTTACGTCCTGTCTTTTTCGAGAATCCCCGCGGCAAAATCCATTTCCTGTTTCAGCAGCGCGGAGAAATTTCGGCAGGCTTCCTCGAAGACTTCGGGTTCCCGGAGGCGGAGAGCCGCTTTGTAAAAGCCGTTTTTTACAGCTTGCCAAGCGGCGAAATATTCGCGGGATTCAAAGAGAGAAGCCTGCTCCAGGACAGCGTTTTTTTCCAGGAAACGGCGGTACAGGCGGCGCCCTGTCAGCAGTGCGTCTGTGAATTTTGCGGGGTGCAGTGCAGTTTCGGGGTCTTCCCTGATCCATTTTTCCGCCTGTGAAATAAAGAACTTCAGTGTTTTCGGGTGGGACTGCAGAACTTCATGTGCCTGTGCAGCTGCAGAGGCGGGGTTCTCGGGGAACCCCGCCGGTTTATCCGTGATGTAGACAGGAATCATAGCATAGGATTTTTCATAGAGCTGAGCGGATGAAAGTGTCTGATTTTCGATTCCGTAAGTCGGATCGATGCAAAACTGTGCGTCTCCGTTTTTTTTCTGGGCGATGAAGTAGTGGGGGCCGTGCTGCAATCCAAAGAGGGGCGTCCATGGGACTTGGAAAGCGTCCATTCCCACCAGTGCAAAAGCGTTTTCAGATACTTCCGACCAGCTGTGCCGGCGGCCCGGCAAAGTGACGGCGGGTTCTTCGAGATACATGCCCATGGACTCCAGCGCCTGAGGCATCCTTCGGGTCAGAAACACCCGGCCGATCGGATCGAAGCGCGGATTTCCCTCTGACCACAGACGGGAAAAAGACTGTTCGTAGGGATAGCCTGCATGATGGGCCAGCGTGATGATACAGGCGTGATAACAGTTGAGTCCCTGAAAGCAGATCAGTTTCATATTTGTGTATTTGGGGAAACCCGCCGGTTTTTGCCGGTGGATGTTTTATTCAGATGTTCTACTATCTCGAAGCGGCGGGGACGCTTATAGTCAGCTAAGCGGCTGTCGCACCAGCTGTGAAGATCTTTGGCGGAAACAGAAGGTGAAGACGGGACGATCTGGGCGCAGACCGTTTCTGTTCCGGAGGATTCCTCTGCGCCGTAGACCATACAGTCTTTCACCAGCGGGCAGCGGAGCAGGCAGGCTTCAATTTCCTCAGGATAGACGTTAAAGCCGCGTACGAGTATCATATTTTTCTTTCTGCCGCAGATATAGAGGTAGCCGTCCTCATCAAAATAGCCGATATCTCCCGTATGCAGCCAGCCGTCCCGCAGAATTTCTCTGGTTGCAGCCTCATCGTCGTAATAACCCAGCATCACGTTCGGGCCTTTTGCAAGAATTTCTCCGGTTCGGTTCGGAAGATCGGTATATTCGGTTCCCGTATCCAGCCGAACCGTGACTCCGGGCAGCGGTACTCCCACGGAACCGAGCTTATCCGGCGGAAGTTCCTGGAAAGGCTGTGCGATCAGCGGAGAAGCTTCCGTCATACCGTAGCCGGACCAGAATCTTATTCCCGGAAATGCAGCGGAGAGTCTTTCCAGTGTACCGTCTGGAACTCCGCTTCCGCCGAAACCGAAGTAGCACAGAGAAGAGATATCGTATGGGATGGTGTGGCCTAATGTTTTATCCATCAGCACTGCGGCCAGAGTTCCGCCGTCGTAATGAGTGAGACCGAGTTCCTGAGCTCCGCGGTAGAGCGAATTCAGTGAAAAGTGGTCGGCCATGGGAAGAAACGGATAACCTGCGACAACGCAGGAAAAAGCGACCAGCTGGCCGTAAATCCCGAAAAGCGGAGTTCCTAAAGCATAGCGGGGGGACGGGTCGCGATGTTTCTGATATCCCATATGGCGGAGATAAGTGATTACATTAAAATCCAGATTTTCTTCGGAAAGCTGTACGAGTTTTGCCTTTCCTGTGGATCCTGATGACGCAAGCAGCAGCATAGGTTCACGGGAGGATACCGGACGTATCGCGGGCGACGTTCCGGAAAGAGGCAAAATCTGATCTGTGCAGAAAATTCCGGGAGACTGGTCGAAGGACTTGACAGCAGTCTGACACAGCGGAAGGAGTTCCGTCGTTGTAAAGATCAGCGGAACGGGAGCCCGCCTCAGAAGATTGGACAGTTCTTCCGGTGTCAGCTGCGGGTTCAGCGGAAACGCCATCCATCCCGCCTGCAGGACTGCGAAGAGTGCGGCGAGAAAGTCGGGACCGTCAGGCAGAAGCAGAGCTGCTGCGGCCGGCTTTTTCTGGACGGGCAGCACGGCCTGCAGAGCCGCCGCCCGCTGTGATAGTTCCTTAAAAGATACGGGGGCTTTTTCATCTAATATGGCCGGCAGCCGGTTTTCTCTTTGTCTGTACAGAGCGGTTCGTATCATACCTGTTTCTCCTTCCATTTTATTTCTATCATGTCGATCAGTGTTCCCACCGAGAGGCACTGTTCCATTTCGAAAAGTTCAATGGTAATGTGGTATCGGTCTTCCAGTTTTGTCAGCAGGCTGACAAAAGAGAGGGAGTCGAAATGCAGATCTCGGTACAGGTCGGTATCTTCTGTAACTGGGATCGGATGAACGTTTTCCTGTTCGATCAGCCGGATCACTTCATTTCGTATAGACATGCGGTTTCCTCCTTATTTTTATGAGGAAGGGACGGCAGACAATGCTGTAATTGTTCCGTCCGCTTCCGTAAATTGTTTTATTCGATAAATATTCCGCCGCTGATGGAGCCTGTCGTATATTGCTCCTGTGTGGAACCTTCCGCAGTAATACCCATAATGATCGCGATTAGAGTTCCGGCGGGAAGGGAGATATTCAGCCCGGTGAGGTTTGCCCGGCGGATGGAGTATTTTGGTATCTCTTCTCCGCTCACATAAGGAGGAAAATAGATCATTGTCTCCTGGAGTATCTGGAAAACGAGAGAGTCTGTGCTGCCGGTAGCCAGACAGAGGAAAGGACGCAGCGTCACGCCGGCTTCCAGATTCAGCGACTGCCGGTTGGCAAATACTCCGTAAATATTTTGCAGAGTGCCGTCGTAAGGCATGACGAAAGAAGACGGATATGACTGGCTTTCACGGATGGTGATCGTTCCTGAAGTCCATTCTCCTGCGTTGAGATACATGTAGTATCCCGTATCGCCGCCAAAGCCGGCATAGGCGATTTGAGTGGGGTTTCCCGTGTCGTCGGTGGCGAGTTCGGCTCCCGATTCGTAACGGTTGGAAAAGGAAAATGGGATAGTGCCCGCAATGGGGCCCTGGGGGCCGGTGGAACCTGTCGGTCCAGTGGCTCCGGTAGCACCTGCGGCGCCCGTCGGGCCGGTGGCTCCTCTTTGACCGTCTTCGCCGGTCGGTCCAGTGGCTCCGGTTGCCCCTGTCGGTCCAGTAGCGCCGATAGCACCTGCAGCACCCGTCGGGCCGGTGGCTCCTCTTTGCCCATCTTCGCCGGTCGGTCCAGTAGCGCCGGTAACACCGGCCGCTCCTGTCGGTCCAGCGGCGCCGGTGGGACCTGCAGCGCCGGTAACACCCCTCGGACCAGCCTCACCTGCCGGGCCGGCAGCGCCAGTTGCTCCGGCAGGACCTGCAGCGCCTGTTGAACCGGTGGCTCCGGTGTTCCCTGTTATGCCCGCAGGGCCAGCCGCCCCTGTCGGTCCAGTCGCTCCGGTTGCTCCGGCGGCGCCGGTAGAGCCTGTCGGACCGGTTACTCCCGTGGCGCCGACATCACCGTCGGTTCCGTCGGCTCCATCAGCTCCGGCCCGGCCCTGAGGGCCAACCGGCCCGGTTTCTCCAGCGAACCCCTGTGGCCCTGCGGCGCCATCCTGCCCTGCCGGTCCTGCTGGTCCCTGTGCGCCCGTCGGACCGGTCGCGCCGGTGTTTCCGTCCCTGCCGGCCGGTCCCTGTGCGCCTGTCGGACCGGTCGCACCGGTGCTTCCATCTCTGCCGGCCGGCCCCTGTTCGCCTGTCGCGCCGGTGGTACCGGTGTTTCCATCTCTGCCGGCCGGTCCCTGCTCACCCTGCGGACCAGCCGGACCTGTTGCTCCGTCTCTTCCGGCAGGACCCTGAGGACCCATTGGTCCTTCCGGGCCTGGAACTCCCTAAGGTCCAGGACAGCCCGGCGGTCCCGGAGGGCCGGGAATACCGGTGTAACAGGGTTCGTGGCCGCAGCCGGATGATGAAGGGTGACAATGATCTGTGTGGTTATGATCCGGCCGGTCATTATCTTGAAAATATTCGTTCCAATTATTATAAGACATCAGGTTACCTCCTAAATTCACGGGGAGCCTCAGAAAAAGATCCTCGGTAACAGTTTATGAGAGCGGAAAAATGAAAGTGCATAGCGCTCTCTCGCCGGGATTTGTATCTTTGGCTTCCTCCATCGGCGCAGGTCTTCCCGTTTTCGGGATGCAGGCCGTATCAGAGCGGATGGATACGATCGGCTTTTTATGTTTACAGGAGGGCGGAAACCCTGCCTCGTATTGTGTTAGACCGCGGAAATTATATGGAAATCTTCCGAGGAAAAGGGCTGCATTTTCGAGAGAATGACAGCGAAAAAGTAAAAATGACACATATGTGACATTTTGTGTCTTGTTTTCAGATTTCCGGACTGCTATTCTTTTTGATAAGAATAGCATGGCGCCGGTATTTGCCTTCTGTGCAGACGGTGGATTCTGTTTGGATGATTCTGTGAAATCTGCAGTCTCTTACCTGAATACGAAGGGGTGTATGTTTGCCGGTGCTGTACGGGAGGCATTTCTGTGTTCTGATCGAATGAATCTGACAGAGTGTTGTTTCTGACTGGAACGCGGGAGAATTGTCTGATTGGAGGAGAATAGAAAGATGGGAATTTATGAGGAACTTCAGGCCCGGGGGCTGATCGCGCAGGTTACTGACGAACCGGAGATAAAGGAATTGCTCAACAGTGGAAACGCTCGTTTTTACATCGGTTTCGACCCTACTGCGGATTCGCTTCATGTCGGCCATTTTATGGCTTTGTGTCTAATGAAGCGGCTGCAGATGGCAGGGAATAAACCGATCGTTCTGCTGGGCGGAGGGACCGGTTTTGTGGGAGATCCTTCGGGAAGGACGGATATGCGCGTTATGATGGATGAAACGACGATCCGGCGAAATTGCGATTGTTTTAAAACACAAATGGAACGTTTCATCGAATTCGGCGAGGACAAGGCCGTCATTGTCAATAATGCGGACTGGCTTCTCGACTTAAAATATGTAGAATTGCTGCGGGATGTAGGAGTGTGTTTTTCGGTCAACAACATGCTGCGTGCGGAATGTTACAAACAGCGGATGGAAAAGGGGCTGAGCTTTTTTGAATTTAATTATATGATTATGCAGTCCTATGATTTTCTTTATCTGCACGATCATTACGGCTGCAACATGCAGTTCGGCGGCGACGACCAGTGGAGCAATATGCTGGCGGGAACGGATCTGATCCGCAGAAAGACAGGAAAAAATGCCTATGCAATGACGATTACTCTGCTGATGAACAGCGAAGGCAAAAAGATGGGCAAGACGGCAAACGGAGCTGTCTGGCTGGATCCGAAAAAAACGCCGCCTTTTGAATTTTACCAGTACTGGAGAAATATCGGCGATGATGACGTGATGAGATGTCTGCGAATGCTGACATTCCTTCCGCTTTCGGAAATTGAAGAGATGGAAGACTGGGAAGACGGAAGGATCAATGAGAAAAAAGAAATTCTGGCATATCAGCTGACATCTCTCGTCCACGGAGAGGCGGAAGCCGCGAAAGCCCGCCAGACGGCGCGCGCGCTTTTTTCCGGAAAAGGGAGTGACGAGAATATGCCTGCGACGAAGCTCTCTGAAGAAATACTGACAGAGGAAGGTATCCGTACGGCTGATCTGCTCATCGCCTGTGAACTCGTTTCCAGCAGATCTGAAGCGAGAAGGCTGATACTGCAGGGGGGTCTCAGCATCGACGGGAAGAGGATCGAAGACCCCGATCTTTACCTGACGGAAACAGAGCTTCGGAGGGGAGTAAAAATAAAGAAGGGAAAGAAAGTCTTTCACAGAGCAGTTCTTTAGAGGTGAGAGGCTCCCGTAGCTTTATCGGCGTGTTTTCCCCGTTTCATATTTTAATTAAAAAACGCGGTAAAAGTTGACAGATTGACGGATTTGGAATAATATGCAGACGGTACTTTTCGACAGAAATTGTTGTCGTTTCCAGTAAAGAGATAGTGTGAGCGAGGAGCGGAAAGAAAAGGAGCGCTGAGAACGAGATGCTGTATGAGATTTATTTCAGTCCTACAGGCGGTACGAAAAAGACGGCGGATATCATCTGCGGAGTATGGGCGGACGAAAGAAAGGAAGTCGATCTGACAGAACGGGATCTGAAGATGGATGAAATGTCATTTGATTCGGAGGACATCTGCATAATTGCGGTTCCGTCTTTTGGAGGCAGAGTGCCGGGTATCGCTCTGTCGTCGTTGAAGAAAGCGAGCGGCGGCAGCGCGAGAGCGATTCTCGTAGTTGTCTACGGTAACCGGGATTATGACGATACGCTTCTGGAACTGAAAGATACTGTTCAGAACGCAGGATTCCGTTGTGCAGCGGCTATCGCGGCTGTTGCGGAACATTCGATTATGCGCCAGTTTGCCGCGGGGCGTCCGGATGAAGACGACCGGGCGGAGTTAGAAGGATTTGCAGAGCAGATCCAGAGATCTTTGCTTGGATCAGACAGCGGTAAGAAACTTGCTGTGCCGGGGAATTTCCCTTATCGGGAGTACGGGGGAGTTCCGATGAAGCCGGCGGCCTCAAAGGAATGTACAAAGTGCGGCACCTGCGCGGTCAAGTGTCCGGTAAATGCTATCCCGAGGGAAGATCCGTCCCGGACGGACACAGATATATGTATCTCCTGTATGCGCTGTATCGCTGTCTGTCCCCGCAAAGCCCGCCGCAACAATAAAATGATGCTGACTGCAGCGGCGATGAAATTAAAAAAGGACTGTGAGAAAAGAAAGAAAAATCAGCTTTTTTTATAGAGGCCGGAAAACGGGGCTGCACCGGAAACCTCGGCGTCATCGGCCGTAGGGAAGTTGGCGGAAAAGAGAGGAAATGCATTATGTCGAGAACAGAACGTGCTGAGCTGACTGTTTTGTGTATGATTTATGACGGCGCCCGGATTTTGCTGCAGGATCGTGTGAAAGACGACTGGAAGGGATACACTTTTCCGGGTGGGCATGTGGAACCGGGAGAGTCTTTCGTAGACTGTGCGATAAGAGAAATCAAAGAAGAAACAGGTCTGGACATCGAACATCCTGTGCTGTGCGGAATGAAACAGTTTCCGATAGAAGGCGGACGGTATATCGTCTTCTTGTTTAAGACCGACCGTTTTCGCGGAGATCTGATATCGTCGGAGGAGGGAAAGATGGTATGGGTCGAACGCGCCCGGCTCGGCGAGCTTTCTCTGACTGCTGATTTCGCTGAGCTGCTGCGGGTCTTTGACGAATCGGAACTCACAGAGTTTCAGTATGTGGGTGGAGAATACGGGCTGGAGGTACGTCTTCGCTGAAAGACGAATCACGTGAGATCCGGAAACAGGGATTTCAAAATTTAATCAGAAGACGGCAGGGATAAAGGGTTGAGAGGATATGCTCTCAGCCCTTTATCCCTGCCGTCTTTTATCTTTTCAAAAATCTTGGTCTGTAATGATAGCACCTTTCAGAGTTTCTGAATATTATGTAGAGGCGGCAGACAGCTGTCGCCGGAGTGAAGGGAGGAGAGTCGGAATAGAGAGGAGAAAAATATGAATTATCTCGAGTTTTTTTATGGACCCGAACAGCAGCGCTATGATGGACATGGCGAAGGAGAACGCTGCTGCAGCGAATCAGAAAGAGACGACGGCTATGTCGAAGACTGCCGGCAGGATATGAATGGCTGCGGCCATCAGGAGTATCGTCCGGATCATGGCTGCCGACCGCCTGAGCGTCCGGATCACGACTGCTGTCCTCCGAGAGACTGCTGTCCTACGACAATCGGAATCATCGGTCCAACCGGCCCGACCGGTCCGATGGGTCCAAGAGGTCCTCAGGGAATTCAGGGCGTGCCGGGTTGCCCTGGTCCGGCCGGTCCGATGGGTCCGAGAGGCCCTCAGGGAGTACCGGGCTTTCCTGGCCCTCCGGGACCGACAGGTGCGACAGGAGCAACGGGTGCATCGGGAATTCCTGGAACTCCTGGCGTAACAGGTGCTACGGGAGCGACCGGCGCGACAGGAGTCACAGGCGCTACGGGAGCGGCCGGAATACCGGGAGCCGCAGGAGCGACCGGCCCGACGGGAGCCACCGGAGCATCTGTTTATCCGCTACCGTTTTTGCTGTGAATATGTGGAATTCTGGCGGTGTCCTGTTTTAACTCAAAGGACACGTCCTTTTTTTGTTTCAGGCCAGTCCGTCCGATATATATTTTGTTGCAGGGGCATAAACTGGATTGAATCTGATTTGAGGAGAATATGCCTATGACGAAAGAGCAGCTTTTCATGCTTCAGGAAGAGAAAATTTCGCTTGTGGAGCGGGCGGATATTGAAAATGTGGTAATCGATCAGACGACGCCGGCATATCAACGCGCGGAGGCATATCTGCGGCAGATAAAAAATCCTTATGCTTTCAAATGCGGAACGATTGCTGTAAATGTCGGATTTTCTTCAGGCGGAAAAACTCTCAGGGAGGCGCTGATATCCTGCTTTGCAGCAGAAAACAATGATGTGTAAGGAATTGAGGGGCTGTCGATTTTAGGATTTTTACAGTACGGTGACAGCGGGGAGGAGGTCTTTTCATGGCGCGAATCAGAAAAATGAAATCCTCTGACAGAATATCCGCTCCGCCGATAGATGAAGTGCCGTTCAAGTGGCTGATCTGCGTTTATATCCGTCTTTCCAAGGAGGATGCCCGCGCTGTTTCTAAACAGGCGGCGAATGAAACGCAGCTGCGAAGTGAGAGCATTAAAAATCAAAAGAGCATTCTTACTTCATGGATCGAAGATTATTTTGAACCAGGCAGCTATCAGATTGTCGGTTTTTTTGAAGACGACGGTCTGACGGGCACGGATGACACGCGTGAAAATTTTATGCGTATGATCGGAGCGATTGAGAGAGGTGAGGGCAATTGTGTCGTCGTGAAAACGCTTTCCCGGGCGTTTCGAAATTATTCTGACCAAGGGTATTATCTGGAGGAATATTTTCCGGCAAAAAATGTGCGTTTTATTTCCATGATGGATTCCTTTGTCGATACTTATGCGGATTCCGAGGCTCTCTACAGTTTGGATGTACCGATGTTCGGAGTACTCAACGACCGGTTTGCAGCGGCCACTTCGCGTTCAGTGAGAAAAACTTTCGACGATAAGCGTTCAAAGGGGAAGTTTATCGGGGCTTTTCCGCCATGGGGTTTTTTAAAGGATCCGCAAGATAAAAATCATCTGGTTCTCGATCCGGATACTGCGCCGATTAAGGTTCAGATGAAAGATTGGCTGCTTTATGAAGGGATGAGCCTCAATGGCGTGGCGAGACGGCTCAACGCTATGGGAATTCCAAATCCGACGAAATATAAGAGACTTAAGGGATGGAACTATTGCAATCCCTGCATGGAGGCCAACGACGGCCTCTGGTGCGGTACGACGGTGAAAAATGTAATCTTTAATCTGATGAATATCGGACATATGGTACAGGGGAAACAACGGGTCATAAGTTATAAAATACATGATAAGGTTGCCGTTCCGGAAAATGACTGGTTTGTAGTAGAGAATACGCATGAAGCTACATTTACTCAGGAAGAATATGACGCTCTCTGTGCGCTGTTTGAGAGGGACACCCGTACGGCGAATGGTTCGAATACAGTTCATAAATTTGCAGGTCTTTTGCGATGCGGCTGCTGCGGCAAGGCGATGCACCGTTCTCATGCAAAGCAATATGTTTATTTCAAATGCGGAACGAGGAAAAACAAATCTTCGGAAGCCTGCACCGTCAAATCTATACGGCAGGACAGGCTGGAACGGGCGGTGCTCGGAGCGCTACAGGCACAGATTCGATTGGTGGAATCACTGTCAGATCTGATTCACGACATAAACGACGTACAGATCGCGGAAAATCATACGGAACAGTTCAAACAGCTGATAAGAGACAGGGAACGTCAGCTGCATAGAATTCAAAGCGTATACGACAGCCTGTACGGCGACTGGAAATTGGGAGAGATCACGGAGCCGGAATACCGGCGCATGAGGGATCATTATCAATCGGAGATGGAGCAACTGACAGAGATCATAGCCAATATCAGGGAGGAAATTTTCCGTTCAGGAAACAGGACTACCTCTGAGAATTCTCTGTTCAGGGAAATTCAGCAGTATCAGAATATAACAGAGCTGAACCGTTCGGTGCTGGTTTCTCTCATCGACGTAATCTATGTGCATGAAAATAATGAGATTACGATTCATTTTCGATTTAAAGACGAATTGCTCCGGATAACAGAATTGCTGGAAAAGAACGGGAATGACAGGAGGACGGTATAATTCCGGCGGTCTTTCTGCCATTCCCAAATGGTATTTTATAATGTCTCTGGATCTGAACGTGTCTTTCAGACACAAAATCTGTTTTTCAGTCTTTACCGTATAAAATTTAAGTGGGCGCGGTGTAAGAAGTGTTGTATTCTATCCACTGTACCCAAATAGATGTTCTGGCTCCATTTTTTGAGGAGAACATGCGCACTACGCATAATGACCACAACGAGGATACTGGATCCTGTTGTCGTATTCTCATCCAGTGCAGCTCCTGAGAATCTAAGAAAACTGTTTCATCCAATGTTCTGAGAGAAGAAATCTGTATTCCGTCGAAAAACTGTGCTTCCGACGCTCCGGAACCATAAATTGTCGTTCGATCGATATCCGCGCTGATCGGAACGGATGTATCTTTTGAACGCACGCTTATTCTCATTGTATTCGTACCTGTTTTCTGATAATTTACGATCAGGTTTCCTACAGGCATGTTAAATGTGCTGTTTGCTGCGGACATATCCAGAGCGTATTTTGTGGGCGCGGCGTAAAGGTTAGGTGTCGTCAGTGTTTGGCCGTTGCTTGTAAAATTAAGTTTGTAGGTAAGAGGTGTATCTTCTTTTACAGAAATCTCTGGACCGGGTCCTGTGGAGCCTGTCGGGCCGGTAGGTCCGGTGCTGCCAGTGTTACCTTTGAGCCCCTGAGGGCCAGTTGCGCCAGTAGGGCCGGTAGGCCCTATGTTACCGGTGTCTCCCTTGAGCCCCTGAAGACCAGTGGGACCGGCAGGGCCGACGTCACCGGTGTCCCCTTTGAGTCCTTGAGGGCCAGTAGGGCCAGTAGGACCGATGTCGCCGGTATCGCCTTTGAGCCCCTGAGGGCCAGTTACGCCAGTGGGGCCGATGTCGCCGGTGTCGCCTTTCAGACCTTGAGGACCAGTAGGGCCGGCAGGGCCGACGTCGCCGGTGTCGCCTTTGAGTCCCTGAGGACCAGTTGCGCCAGTGGGGCCGACGTCGCCGGTATCGCCCTTGAGTCCCTGAGGACCAGTAGGACCGGCAGGGCCGACGTCGCCGGTATCGCCTTTGAGCCCCTGAGGACCAGTTGCGCCAGTAGGGCCGACGTCGCCGGTGTCCCCTTTGAGTCCCTGAGGGCCAGTTGCGCCAGTAGGACCGATGTCGCCGGTATCGCCTTTGAGCCCCTGAGGAC
>CAJLHL010000016.1 GCA_905206455.1 uncultured Eubacteriales bacterium | reverse complement strand
CCTGGAAAAGGATCTGAAATCGTGGAAAAGGTAGTTAAGTCCGCTGCGGCAAACGCTGAAAACAACCACGAGATGAACCCGGACGCATTATATGTTGCGGAAATTTCTGCCAACAAAGGACCTACGATGAAGAGATTTCAGCCGGGTTCTCAGGGCAGAGCCTCAATTATCCTTAAGAGAACGAGCCATGTAGGCGTTACGTTAAAAGAAAGATAGTCTGAACAGGAGGTTTATTAATGGGTCAGAAAGTAAGTCCACATGGTTTAAGAGTGGGCGTTATCCAGGACTGGGATTCCAAGTGGTACGCAGATAAAAATAATTTCTCTGATTTCCTCATCGAAGACAAGAAGATCAGAGAATACGTAAAGAAAAAGCTCTATATGGCAGGTATTTCGAGAATTCTCATCGAAAGAGCTGCTAACGATCAGCTGAGACTGACGATCCTCACAGGCAAGCCGGGCATGATCATCGGAAGATCCGGCGCGGGCATCGATGAACTCAAGGCTGACCTCGAAAAGCTGACAAAGAAAAATGTAAGCATCAACATCGTAGAAGTAAGAAGAACAGAACTCGACGCACAGCTCACTGCGGAAAGCATCGCTCAGGCTCTCGAGAGAAGAATCGCTTTCAGAAGAGCGATGAAGCAGGCGATCGGTAGAACGATGAAGGCTGGCAGCAAGGGTATCAAAGTTGTGTTATCCGGCAGACTGGGCGGCGCTGAAATCGCGAGAAGCGAAAAGTACAGCGAAGGAAACGTTCCTCTCCATACGATCAGAGCAAACATCGACTACGGTTTTGCGGAAGCGGATACTACCTACGGTAAGATCGGCGTAAAAGTATGGATCAATCAGGGCGAAGTTCTCGGCAAGGATCTCGTAAGCCCTGTTCCTGAAGATACGGGCAAGCCTGACAGAAAGGGCGGCAGAAGAAGACAGGACGGCGACAGAAGAGACAGAAACAACCGTCGTGACAGAAGAGACAGAAACAACAGCCGCTTCGAAGAGAAGAAGGCTATGCCGATTCAGAGAAGAAAGCTTATAAAGAAAGAAGAGCCGGAAGCTGCACAGGTTGAAACCGCAGCACCGCAGGCAGATGAAGCTCCTGTGGAAGCAGCTCCTGCTACAGAAGAATAGAAACGCTAAGGAAGGAGGAACGAACCGATGTTAATGCCAAAGAGAGTTAAGCACCGCAGAGTGCACAGAGGCAGAATGAAAGGCGTTGCTACGAAGGGCAACACGATCACATATGGTTCTTTTGGACTCGTTGCACAGGAATGCGGCTGGATCACTTCCAATCAGATCGAAGCTGCCAGAATTGCAATGACAAGATATATCAAGAGAGGCGGAAAGGTTTATATCAAAATCTTCCCTCACAAGTCAGTGACAAAGAAGCCTGCAGAAGTTCGAATGGGTTCCGGTAAAGGTTCCCCTGAGTACTGGGTAGCAGTAGTTAAACCGGGCAGAGTGATGTTCGAACTCGACGGAGTACCTGAAGAAAAGGCAAGAGAAGCAATGCGTCTCGCATCTCATAAACTTCCTGTCAAGTGCAAGTTTATAGTAAAAGAAATTTCAGAAGAGGGCGGTGAAGCGTAAATGAAAATTGAATCCATCAGAGAAATGACACCGGCTGAGCTCAGCAGTGAACTTCTGAAGCTTAAGAACGAATTATTCAATCTGAGATTTCAGCATGTTACGGGTCAGCTGGAAAACCCTGTTAAGATGAGGGAAGTAAGAAAAGATATCGCTAGAGTCAAGACTGTCATCAGAGAAAAAGAACTCGAAGCACAGGCGTAAACCGAAAGGAGGATAAAACATGTCAGACAGAAACAGCAGAAAGACAAAGGTCGGCGTAGTTGTCAGCAATAAGATGGATAAGACTATCACTGTTGCAGTCGAAGAATTTGTTAGACATTCTCTTTACGGTAAGGCTGTTAAGAGAACGAAGAAGTTCAGAGCTCACGACGAAGAAAATACATGCAGCATCGGTGATACAGTTAAAATCATGGAGACGAGACCTCTCAGCAAGAGCAAGAGATGGAGACTTGTCGAAATCGTAGAGAAAGTAAGATAAACTGCGAAAGGAGACACCATAATGATCCAGACAGAAAGCAGGCTCAGAGTGGCTGACAATTCCGGTGCAAAAGAATTATTATGTATCCGTGTTTTGGGCGGCACAGGCCATAAAGTTGCAAATATTGGAGATGTTATTGTTTGCGCTGTAAAAGATGCAACACCAGGCGGCGTTGTAAAGAAGAGCGATGTCGTTAAGGCTGTCATCGTTCGTTCCAAGAGCGGCGTAAGAAGACCGGACGGAAGCTACGTTAAGTTTGACCAGAACGCAGCTGTTGTCATCAAAGATGACAAGACTCCAGTAGGAACGCGTATTTTCGGACCAGTAGCCAGAGAATTAAGAGACAAGGGCTATATGAAGATCGTGTCCCTGGCGCCGGAAGTACTCTAAGGCGGAGGTGTGAAGATGCATATCAGAAAAGATGATACGGTTGTCGTTATCACAGGCAAGGATAAGGGCAAAAAGGGCAAGGTCATCAAGGCTATGCCTAAGGAAAATAAAGTTGTTGTCGAAGGCGTAAACGTTCAGACAAAGCACGCAAAGCAGACGAGAACAGCTCCTGCTGAAATCAAGCATCAGGAAGGACCGATCGATGTATCCAACGTCATGTTCTATGACAGCAAGGCCAAAGCGCCTACCAGAATCGGTTATGTTATTGAAGACGGCAAAAAATACAGAGTCTCCAAGAAGACTGGCGAAAAGCTCGACTAAGATATCAGACCGGAAAGGAGGTAAAGAATTTTGGCAGCAAGACTTAAGGACTATTACAAAAATACCGTATTCAGCGGTTTAATGGATAAATTTCAGTATAAAAACGCTATGGAAGTTCCAAAGCTTGAAAAGATTACACTCAACATGGGTCTCGGCGGCATCAAGGATAACCAGAAGATGTTAGAGACTGCGGCTCAGGAACTGGCGATTATCAGTGGCCAGAAGCCTGTAATGACAAAAGCTAAGAAGTCCATCGCAAACTTCAAACTCAGAGAGGGAATGCCGATCGGCGCAAAAGTTACCCTGAGAGGTGAAAACATGTACGTTTTCGCGGATAAGTTCTTCAATATCGCGTTACCGCGCGTAAGAGACTTCAAAGGCGTAAGCAAGAATTCCTTCGACGGCAGAGGAAACTATACGATGGGTATCAAAGAACAGCTCATCTTCCCTGAAATCGATTATGATAAGATCGATAAGATCAAGGGCATGGATATCACGTTCACCACTACGGCAAAGACAGACGAAGAAGCGCAGGCTCTCCTCGAACTGCTGGGTATGCCGTTTGAGAAGTAGGAGGGAAACATGGCTAAGACATCTCTCAAAATTAAGCAGCAGAAGAAACCGAAGTATTCTACTCGCGCATATACAAGATGCAAGGTTTGCGGAAGACCACATTCTGTACTCAGAAAGTACGGCATCTGCCGTATCTGCTTCAGAGAAATGGCGTACAAGGGTGAAATCCCAGGTGTCAGAAAGGCAAGCTGGTAAACCGGCAGACCGAGGAAAGGAGGTACTCTAAAATGACAATGACTGATCCTATAGCAGATATGCTTACAAGAATCAGAAATGCCAACACTGTAGGTCACAAAACAGTTGACGTTCCCGCGTCCAACATGAAAAAGTCCATCGCGGGAATCCTCAAAGAAGAAGGCTACATCACGGATTTTGAAGTGATCGACGACAATAAGCAGGGCGTTATCAGAATAACGATGAAATACGGTGCTGATAAAGAACGGGTTATCAGCGGACTGAAAAAGATTTCCAAGCCGGGTCTCAAGGTTTATGCTAAGAGAAACGAAGTTCCTAAGGTATTAGGAGGTCTCGGTATCGCAATCATATCCACTTCTAATGGTATCATCAGCGATAAGAAAGCAAGACAGTTAGGCGTAGGCGGAGAAGTAATCTGTTACGTTTGGTAGGGAGGAAGAAAAATGTCAAGAATAGGTAAGAAACCTGTAGCAATCCCAGCCGGCGTAGAGGTTAAGTTTGAAAACGGGGTCGTTTTCGTTAAAGGCCCTAAGGGTGAACTCACACAGCCGGTTGATGAAAATTTAGTAAGTGTTGTTGTTGAAGACGGCAATGTAATCGTATCCAGAGATGCAGATTCCAAGGAAGAAAGATCCGCTCACGGTCTCTACAGAACTCTGATTCACAATATGATCCTCGGCGTCAGCGAAGGTTTCGAAAAGAAGCTGGAGATGGTGGGCGTCGGTTACAGAGCTGAAAAGAAGGGCGACACGCTCATCTTACACCTCGGTTATTCACATCCGATCGAAATGAAAGATCCGGAAGGAATCACGACTGAAGTTCCGTCTCAGACTGATATCACAGTAAAAGGCATCGATAAGGCAGAGGTAGGCAACTACGCTGCGGTTATCAGAGCGCACAGAAAACCTGAACCATACAAGGGCAAGGGCGTGAAGTATGCCGGTGAAGTGATCATCAGAAAAGAAGGTAAATCAGGCGCGAAATAAGCAGAAAGGAGTGAATAAACATGGCAAAAGCTACTAAGAACGAAAAACGTCTGGCAAGACATGCCAGAGTAAGAAAGCATATCTCCGGAACTCCTGAAAGACCAAGACTTTGCGTATTCAAAAGTTCAAAGAACATCTATGCTCAGCTGATCGATGACACGAACGGTACGACCATCGTAGCAGCTTCCACTTTGGATAAGGACATCAAAGCAGAAGCGGCTTACGGCGGAAATAAGGCAGCTGCAAAGTTGGTTGGCGAAAGCGTCGGCAAGAAAGCACTCGAAAAGGGAATCGACACGGTTGCTTTCGACAGAGGCGGATTCTTATTCCACGGAAGAGTAAAAGAATTAGCTGACGGTGCCCGTGAAGCAGGATTAAAATTCTAACAGGAGGAGGATAACATGCGGAATAATGCAATTGATGCAAAGACCGAGTTCAGAGAGACTATCGTCAACATCAGACGTGTTGCAAAGACGGTAAAGGGCGGTCGTAACATGAGATTCAGCGTAACTGTTGTCGTCGGCGACGGCGCAGGTCACGTCGGTGTTGGCCTCGGCAAGGCTGCAGAAATCCCTGAAGCTGTAAGAAAGGCTACCGATGACGCTAAGAAGAAGATGATCGAAGTACCTATGGTAGGGACGACGATACCTCACAGAAATACCGGCATCTTTGGCGCGGGCCAGGTTCTCATCATGCCTGCGGCTCCCGGTACAGGTGTGATCGCCGGCGGTTCGGTACGTATGGTTCTCGAACATGCGGGCGTGAAGGATGTCAGAGCGAAGTCTATCGGTTCCAATAACGCGGTAAACATGGCATTAGCTACAATCGAAAGTCTTTCCACTCTCAAGACAGTAGAACAGGTCGCAAGATTAAGAGGAAAGACCAAGGAAGAAATCCTGGGATAAGGAGGAGAAGAAATGGCTGATAAACTTAAGGTTACATTAGTTAGAAGCACGATCGGTACTTCTCCTAAGCAGAGAAAAGTGGTAGAAGCACTGGGTCTCAAAAAGACGAACAAGAGTGTAGAACTTCCTGACAGCCCGCAGACTCGCGGTGCGATTGAGAAAGTAAAGCATCTTTTAAAAGTAGAAGAACTCTAAAATGGGATTGGAGGTGTAACAGATGAAACTGCACGAACTTAGCAAGCCAATCGGCTCTACTAAGAATACGAAGAGAAAAGGCAGAGGTACCGCTACCGGTCAGGGTAAAACCGGCGGCAGAGGTATGAACGGTCAGAACTCCAGAAGCGGCGGCGGTGTAAGACTGGGCTTCGAAGGCGGTCAGATGCCGTTATACAGAAGAATCCCGAAGAGAGGGTTCACCAATGTCTTCAAGAAAGAATGGTCCATCATGAATGTGAGCGACCTGAACTGCTACGAGGACGGTACAGAAATCACACCGGAACTTCTGGCAAAAGAAGGTAAGGTAAAGCAGGTTAAAGCAGGAGTAAAGATTTTGGGAGAAGGAAATCTTGAAAAGAAGTTAACCGTAAAAGCAAATAAATTCAGCAAAGCTGCAATTGAGAAGATCGAAGCTGCCGGTGGAAAGGCAGAGGTGATCTAATGAATGCTCTGAAGTCGCTCGGACAGGCGTTTAAAGTGCCGGAGATAAGAAAGAAATTGATCTTTACAATCCTGATGTTAGTCATATTCAGGCTGGGTTGCTGCATCCCGGTTCCGAATATCGACAGAGCGGTTCTTAGCGACTATTTCGGCAATGCATCGGGATTATTCGGACTGTTCGATATGTTTTCCGGCGGATCCTTCAGTAATTTCACGATCTTTGCTCTGAGCATTACGCCGTACGTAACGGCATCGATTATTCTTCAGTTATTGACCGTGGTTATCCCTCGTCTCGAGGCGCTTTCCAAGGAAGGTACCGAAGGCAGAAAGAAAATCGCACAGTATACCAGATATCTTACGGTAGTACTGGCGCTGGTTCAGTCTGTCGGTCTGACTGTCGGACTGTTCCGCAGCGCAGTCGTAGACAAATCCGTCTTTTCGATTGCGGTAGTCGTCATCACTCTGACGGCCGGTACAGCATTCCTGATGTGGCTGGGTGAACAGATCAACGAGCACGGAATCGGAAACGGTATTTCCCTCATCATCATGGCGGGTATCGTAGCGAGAATGCCGAGCGCGATCTATCAGACGTTCATCAAACTTCAGGAAGGTACCGTTTCGATTATCAGCGTCGTGATCTTCGTGATCTTCGCTATCGCGGTGGTCGTCGGCGTTATCGAAGTTCAGCAGGGTACGAGAAAGATTCCTGTACAGTATGCGAAGAGAGTCGTCGGCAGAAAGATGTACGGCGGCCAGAATACACACATTCCGCTCAAAGTTAATCAGGCGGGCGTTATTCCGGTCATTTTCTCTCTGTCCATTCTTCAGTTCCCGCTGACAGTCACATATTTTACGAACTCCGCTTCCGGATTTACTCAGTTTGTAACGAAGTATTTATCGCCGAGCGGCAGTCCCGGTGTGTGGATTTACTCCATACTGAACATCGTGCTGATCATATTCTTCACCTATTTCTATACTGCGATTACTTTCAATCCGGTAGAAGTAGCAGACAACATGAAGGCAAACGGCGGATTTATTCCGGGTATCCGACCGGGAAAATCCACAGTTGAATATTTAAGCAGGGTTATGACGAGAATCACTTTTGCAGGAGCTATTTTCCTTGCAGTGATCGCAACCCTCCCGAACATCCTGGGCAGCTTCACAGCGCTGGGCATAGGTTTCGGCGGAACTTCGTTGCTGATCGCAGTCGGCGTGGCGCTGGATACCATGAAGCAGCTGGAGTCGCAGCTTATTATGAGAAACTATTCGGGATTCCTGAAATAAAGAGGAGAAAAGGTCATGTTAAACATTGTATTATTAGGACCTCCGGGAGCCGGAAAGGGCACTCAGGCAGAACTTATCGTAAAGAAATACAATATTCCGCAGATTTCTACAGGAGATATCTTCCGGGCAAATATCAAGGGCGGCACCGAACTGGGCCAGAAAGCCAAGTCCTATATGGATAAGGGCGAGCTCGTTCCGGATGAGTTGGTGGTAGATCTGGTAAAAGACAGGCTGAATCAGGACGACTGCAAAGACGGATTCATGCTGGACGGATTTCCGAGAACTGTTTTCCAGGCGGAAGAGCTCGATAAGATCATGGCGGAAAAGAACCTCTCCATCACGAAGGTCATCAATATCGATGTCGAACCTGCAAAACTGATCGACCGCATCGCCGGCAGAAGAGTCTGCAAGGCCTGCGGCGCGACATATAATATCAATACAAAGCCGACCGCGAAGGAAGGTGTCTGCGACGCCTGCGGAGGCGAAGTATATCAGAGAGCAGATGACAACAGAGAAACCGTCGAGAACAGAATCAATGTGTACGGTTCTCAGACAGCTCCTCTCGTAGAGTACTACGAAAAGGCCGGATCATTGGTGACAATCAACGGTGATCAGGCCATGGACAGCGTATTTTCGGATATTACGAAGGTACTGGGAGAATAACCGAAATGATCATCATAAAATCCGATGCGGAAATTGAAATGATGAAGATACCGGCGAAGCTTACAGCGGAGATTCTCCGAGACCTGGAAGGTTTTATAAAGCCGGGAATTTCGACGCATGATATCGATCAGTTCGTCGAGAAGCGTATCCTGGAGGGCGGTATGATACCGGCCTTCAAGGGATACGGCGGCTTTCCCGCCAGCGCATGTGTTTCGGTAAACGAAGTTATCGTCCACGGGATTCCGTCGAAGAGCAAAAAACTCAGAGAAGGCGATATCGTAAGTGTGGACGCCGGCGCGATTTATCAGGGCTGGTACAGCGACATGGCGCGTACTTATGCGGTAGGAGAAATTTCACCGGAAGCGGCGAAGCTGGTGAGGGTTACGGAAGAAAGTTTCTTCGAAGGTCTGAAATACTGCGTTGCAGGGAACTATCTGTCCGATGTGTCTCATGCGATACAGGTACATCTTGAGTCGAACGGTTTCGGTGTGATCCGCGACTATGTGGGTCACGGCCTCGGCAGGGAAATGCACGAACAGCCCCCGGTTCCGAATTACGGAAGACCGGGCAGAGGGCCGAAGCTGAAAAAAGGTATGGTTCTGGCCATAGAGCCTATGGTCAGCGCGGGATCTTACGCGGTGAAAGTGCTGCCCGACGAGTGGACGGCGGTGACAGGCGACGGCAGTCTCGCGGCACATTATGAAAACACAGTAGTTATTACCGATGCGGAACCGCTGGTTATAACGCTTTTATAAAGGTGAGAACTATGGCTATTATAAAAAACGACTTGGTTCCCGGGCAGATTGTGAAATCGAAAGCAGGACACGATAAAGGCTGTGTATTCTTCGTGGTCGAAGTTCTGGATGACGAATATGTTCTGATTGCTGACGGCGGCAGAAGGAAATATGACAGTCCCAAGAAAAAGAAAGTGAAACATCTGCAACCATATAACAGAATCAATAAGACGATCGCGGAAAAAATTGATTCCGGTCAGAGAGTTGAAAATATTGATCTGCAAAGAGAATTAGAAAAGTCAGGCGCGATACAGCTGGCTATAGCTAATCAGGAGGAGATGGAAAATTATGGCTAAAAAGGATGTAATCGAGGTATTTGGAACTGTGTTGGAAGCTCAGCCAAACGCGATGTTTAAAGTGAAGCTGGATAACGATTTCGAAGTGCTTGCTCATATTTCAGGAAAGATACGGATGAACTTCATAAGAATCCTTCCGGGAGACAAAGTTAAGGTAGAATTATCCCCGTATGATCTGTCCAGAGGCAGAATCACATGGCGTGAGAAATAGGCAAAGGAGGCAGAAAAATGAAGGTAAGAGCTTCAGTAAAACCGATTTGCGAAAAGTGCAAGGTTATCAAGAGACACGGTAAGGTAATGGTAATTTGCAAAAACCCTAAGCACAAGCAGACACAGGGTTAAACATCACAACAGACAGGATATACCGCTTCAGACATGATGCGGTATTGCTGTATATAGCGATACTTTTTTGAATATTGTGACAATTTTTTAGTGACATAACGAAAAAAGTGTGGTAAAATCTATTTTTGAGTTATAACAAGAATTCGACTACAATCGAAGGAAAGCAGAAAGAGAGGTGTACGCGAATGGCTCGTATAGCCGGTGTCGATTTACCTAACGACAAGAGAGTTGAAATCGGACTCACTTATATCTATGGCATAGGAAGACCAACAGCGAATGATATCTTATCTAAAGCAGAAATTAACCCTGATACAAGGGTAAAAGATTTGACGGAAGAAGAGATAGGTAAGATCAGAAAGATTATCGATACAGAGTATCATGTGGAAGGTGATCTCAGAAGAGAAGTCAATCTGAATATCAAACGACTGATGGAAATCGGATGCTACAGAGGCATTAGACATAGAAGAGGTCTGCCTGTCAGAGGACAGAAGACCAAGACGAACGCAAGAACGAGAAAAGGTCCTAAGAAGACCGTAGGAAGAAAGAAAAAGTAAAGGAGGTAGGAAACAATGGCTAAACCCGTAAAGAAGACGACAGTCAGAAAAAAGAGAAAAGAACGTAAAAATATTGAACGCGGTCAGGCTCATATCCAGGCTACCTTCAACAATACAATCGTAACGCTGACCGACATGAGCGGAAACGCTTTAGCATGGTCCAGCGCTGGATCCCTCGGTTTTAAGGGCTCCAGAAAGTCCACTCCTTTCGCTGCGCAGAGCGCTGCTGAAGTAGCTGCCAAGGGCGCTATGGAACACGGTCTCAAGACAGTTGAAGTATACGTAAAGGGTCCTGGTTCCGGCAGAGAAGCGGCGATCAGATCACTGCAGACCGCCCGTCTCGAAATTGCTATGATCAAGGACATCACACCTATTCCTCACAACGGCTGCAGACCGCCGAAGAGAAGAAGAGTGTAATTGCGGAAATATTTCAGAAGAAAAGGAGGAATAGAAAATGGCAAAGAATACTCAGCCTGTTCTCAAGAGAGCGAGAACTCTCGGTGTAGAACCAGGATTTATGGGGATTGACAAACAGTCAAGAAGAAACCCGAACCAGAGCAGAAGAAAAAAGAGCGATTATGCGATTCAGCTCAATGAAAAGCAGAAAGTTAAATTCGTATACGGCCTTCTCGAGAAGCAGTTCAGAAACACTTTCGAGAAAGCGGCAAAAAGACCTGGATCTACAGGTGTGAATCTTCTTCTCATGTTGGAGAGAAGATTTGATAATGTCGTTTACAGAATGGGCTTCGCGGCTACGAGAAGAGAAGCGAGACAGTTAGTTTCCCACGGTCATTTTTATGTCAACGGCAAAAAGGCCAATATCCCTTCCATGGAACTCAGGGAAGGCGATGTCATCACTGTAAAAGACAAGAGCAAGGATTCTCCTAAGTTCAAGCAGCTCAGAGATATGGTCATCACGACTCCGAAGTGGGTTACGATCGATACTGACAAGCTTGAAGGAAAGATCGTTGCATTACCTTCAAGAGAAGATATCGATGTTCCAATCGCTGAACATCTCATCGTCGAATTATACTCCAAGTAATAAGCCGATGATAGAGCTCGTCAGAAGAAACGTCATATTTCGCGGGTTATATAAGGAGGTATTCGAGTGATAGAAATCGAAAAACCAACAATAGAATGTATCTATTCCGATACAGATAAGAACTACGGAAAATTTATCGTGGAGCCTCTCGAAAGAGGATATGGCACGACTCTGGGCAACAGCCTGAGAAGAATTCTCCTCTCGTCCTTACCGGGTGCAGCGGTGACTTCGATTAAAATCGACGGTATACTTCACGAGTTCTCGACCGTTCCGGGCGTTAAAGAAGATGTGACGGCAATCATTCTCAATCTGAAGAAACTCTCGGTTCGATTAAATGGAGACACGCCGAAGAGAGCGATTATCAATGCGGTAGGCCCGAAGGAAGTTACCGCTGCAGATATCATCTCCGACGGCGATGTGGAAATTTTCAATCCCGAGCTTCATATTGCAACACTCGACGAAAATGCTACATTAGTGATGGAAATCAACCTGGCAAATGGACGAGGTTATACTCCTGCCGATCAGAATAAGACGGAAAGCACTCCGATCGCAGTCATTCCGGTAGACAGTATCTATACCCCTGCCAGAAAAGTAAACTTTACGGTACAGAATACACGCGTAGGACAGATCACCGACTATGACAGACTCATTCTCGAAATCTGGACCGACGGCAGTATTTCTCCTGAGGAAAGCGTTTCCATCGGTGCGAAGATCATGCAGGAGCATTTGAAGCTCTTTATCGATCTCACCGACAGCATGGATTCCGTGGAAATCATGGTAGAAAAAGAAGAAGATCAGAAGGAAAAAGCGCTCGAGATGACCATCGAGGAGCTGGAACTTTCCGTAAGATCCTTCAACTGCCTCAAGCGGGCAAATATTAACACTGTCGAAGAGCTTACCCATAAGTCGGAAGACGATATGATGAAGGTGAGAAACCTGGGTAAGAAATCTCTCGATGAGGTTAAGCACAAACTGGAAGAACTCGGTCTCAGTCTCAGACCGAATGAAGACTAAAGCGAAGGAGGGACTCACAGGTGAAAGGACATAGAAAACTTGGAAGACCTACGGCTCATAGAAAAGCGATGCTGAGAAACCAGGTGACAGATCTTCTCAGAGAAGGCAGAATCACCACGACGATCACGAGAGCCAAGGAAACGAGAAGAATGGCTGAAAAGATGATCACGCTGGGCAAGCGTGGCGATCTTCACGCAAGAAGACAGGCGCTGGCATATATTTACGACGAAGATGTTGTAACGGAACTCTTCGATAATATCGCGCCGAAGTATGCTGAGAGAAACGGCGGATATACAAGAATTCTTAAGCTGGGACAGAGAAGAGGTGATACCGCTGAGATGGTATTCCTCGAGCTGGTTTAGATCAGCCGCAGTAAATCGGTTCGCACCGCTGTTTCAATAGGAACTCATCTGTTAAGAGGAGCGCTTTGACGGGAACGTGCGGACGGCTACGAGACGGCGCCGGAGATATCGGCGCTGCGTTATAAGAGAGAAAAAGGTTCTGTCCCGACGGGGCAGGACCTTTTTTATGTGAGAAAAACGGTATGTTTTATGGAAGTCATATTGACAATCGTACTTTAAAGGAGTATAGTAAACATAAATTTTAGGATATGAAGGTAAAATACTATGTGTAATCAGGTTTGGAAAAGCTTTTATTACGGCAACTATTTTGGTCTGTTTAGCGTCTTTACAGGCCGCTTTTGCGTACAAAAAATATAGAGCTTTTTCGACGAATACAAACTCATGGAATCGACCGAAGTATCGTAAATCAATCCCGATTTTTAAACCATCCGAATTTGTATCGGATGGTTTTTTTATTTTGAAACTGCAGAGTAAAGGAGGCTTATCATGGTTGTAATTTTAAAAGACAAAACGAGTCAGTCAGATGTAATAGAGATGATCGAGTATCTGGACGCATTTAACGTATCCGTCAGTGTGACGGAAGGCGAGCACACCACGATTCTCGGGCTCATCGGAGACACCGCATCCCTCGAAGAGGACGATATCAGAGGATTTGATTTTGTAGAAGATATCAAGAGAATTCAGGAGCCGTATAAGGCGGCCAATAAGAAATTTCATCCGGAACCTACCATTGTCGATCTGGGAGAAGGAATCAAAATCGGCGGTGGGAATTTCCAGGTTATCGCGGGTCCTTGCTCTGTCGAGTCGGAGGAGCAGATCGTCGAGGTGGCAAAAGCGGTGAAGGCATCGGGAGCGACGCTGCTCCGCGGCGGCGCGTTCAAGCCGAGAACGTCACCGTATGCTTTCCAGGGGCTCAGAGCGGAGGGCATCGAACTGCTGTCCGAAGCGAAGAAAGAGACGGGAATGCCTATCGTGACCGAAATTATGAATGCTTCGCATCTTCCTCTTTTTGACAACGTGGACATCATTCAGGTGGGCGCGCGAAATATGCAGAATTTTGAACTTCTGAAAGTGCTGGGCAAGCAGGACAAGCCGGTTCTGCTGAAGAGAGGGCTCGCCAATACGATTGACGAGTGGCTGATGAGCGCCGAGTATATCATGGCCGGAGGCAATAAGAATGTCATACTCTGCGAACGGGGGATCCGGACTTTTGAGACGGCGACGCGAAATACGCTGGATTTATCCGCGATTCCTGTATTGAGAGAAAAAACGCATCTGCCGGTTATCGTGGATCCGAGTCACGCTACGGGAATCGTTCAGTATGTGGAACCTCTCTCCATCGCGGCGGTAGCGGCGGGAGCCGACGGTCTGATTATCGAAGTTCACAACAATCCGAAAAAAGCTCTCTGTGACGGACCGCAGTCTCTGACGCCGGCGCAGTTCGACGGTACGATGAAGAAGATCAAGAAGATGCACGAATTTATGGCAGCGGAGATGACGGACTGAGAAACAGGCTGAAGTACAGCGGATTACTTTCGTACGGCAATGGGCGGATCCGAGTTTTTTGAACCGGGGATTCTGTATAAGCGGATGCTGCAGTCCGAAAAGCCGGGAAATACAGGAATGACGACAGAGTTTCCGCCTTTTGAAGAGGAGCGATAGATTAAGACAAAACGGGCTGATAAATATGTTAAAATATTTATTAGCCCGTTTGTTTCGACAGGCGGAGCGGAAGCGGACAGGAAGTATTTTCCGGACGGGAGCGGGAAAAAGCGAAAGCGCTTTTTCGCTGCGAGAAAAAACAGTCGAATAAAGCCCGGCGAAAAACAGCCGGAGCCGGAAGAAGAGAAAAAGACGGGAGTGAAGAGATGACGGAAACCATCAGAATCAATGCGGGAAAGGGATACGATGTAAAGATCGGACCGGGACTTCTGCAAAAAGCGGGAGATCTGGCGGCGGAGACGCTGCGGGGGAAAAAAGCCGCACTTTTCACAGATTCGGTTGTCGCCGGGCTGTATGCGGATATCGTGGAAGAAAGTTTCCGACAAGCGGGGTTTGAAACATGCCGCTTTGTCTTTCCCGCGGGAGAGGACTGTAAAAATATGCAGACAGCAGCGGCGTTTGTGGATTTTATGTCAGAACATCATCTGACCAGAAAAGACGCCGTTATCACTCTGGGCGGAGGCGTTGCCGGAGATATGGGCGGCTTCGCTGCGTCGATATATATGAGGGGAATCGATTTCATTCAGATTCCTACGACGCTTCTGGCGGCAGTGGACTCATCGGTCGGAGGTAAAACCGGCGTCAATATTTCCGCCGGCAAAAATCTGATGGGTTCCTTCTGGCAGCCTTCTCTCGTTCTCTATGATACCGGTACTTTCGAATCGTTAAATGACGATCTGATATTGGACGGAACTGCGGAGATTATCAAGACAGCGGCGATACGGGACGCGTCTCTCCTTCAGCTTGTGGAGAAGAGCGGTATCGAATCCTGTCTTCCGGATATCACAGCGCGCTGTGTGAAGATAAAGGGCGGAATCGTAGAAAAGGATGAAAAAGAGAGCGCACTCAGAAAGATCCTGAATTTCGGCCATACGATGGCGCACGCTATAGAAAAGGATTCGGAGTACCGCATCAGTCACGGAAAGGCCGTGGCCATCGGAATGCTGATGGTGACACAGGCGTCAGAGGCGGCGGGAATGACAGAGAAAGGAACTTATCGAAAATTGTTCGATCTGATCGCGTCAAAAGGCTTTGAGACGTCGTATCCGGGTGCGGATCTGAAGCGGCTGTGTCAGTTGGCGACAAATGACAAAAAGGCGTCGGGCGATTCTGTCAGTCTGGTATATATTGAAAAAATAGGGATATCGTCTATTTGCGATGTAAAATTGGATCAGATGCAGTCGTTTTTCGAAGGAGAAGGACAGATTTCTTTGAAGAGATGAGATGATCGCATAGATCCGGAAAAGCAGGAAAAACGAATCGCATAAGGAGAAAAGAAAGTGCAGCAGACCGGCGGGATGCGGGACAGCCTTGAACTTAAGATGGAGAAAAGAGGCGGAAGGCAGGGATCGGAGGCTGTGTGAGATATAGGAGATGATTATGGATATAAAAGTCTATCCGGGAAAATTGAAAGGTACGGTTCAGGTGCCTCCGTCCAAGTCGATGGCGCACAGAGCCCTGATCTGCGCATCTCTGGCGGAGGGCCGGTCTGTGGTGCGGGGAATTTCGGAATCCAAAGATATGGAAGCGACGATAGGGTGCATGACCGCACTGGGCGCGAAGATCCGGCGCATAGGCGACGGGATCGCCGTGGCGGTCGACGGAATTTCCGGAAAAAATAGCGGCGCCGTCCGTCGAGACGGAAAAAGCGGGGAATTTACCAGTACAGAGGAGGAAACGGAAGAATTGCGCGGCGAAGCAGGCAGAGGCGGAGCTGAAACGGTATCCGGGCAATGTGAAGACCCGGTCAGTCCAGTTTCACCGGTCGTTCTGGACTGCAATGAAAGCGGATCCACTTTTCGCTTTGTCCTGCCTATCGCCGCCGCGCTGGGGAAAGACGCGGCTTTCGAGGGCAGAGGAAAGCTGCCTCAGCGTCCGATGACGCCGCTGGCAGAGGAAATGAAGAAAAACGGCGTCACATTTTTGCCCGACGGCAGAGATTTTCTGCCTTTTGAGATCTGCGGACGGCTGAGGCCCGGCGTATATGAACTTCCCGGAAATGTGAGTTCTCAGTATTTCTCGGGCCTGATGTTTGCGCTGCCTCTGCTGAAAGGAGACAGCGAGATTCGCGTCAAAGGGAAAATGGAATCCGTCGGTTATATCGCACTGACACAGCAAATGCTCAGCGATTTCGGCGTACGGGTAGAAGAGACGGAATACGGCTTTCGGGTACCCGGAAATCAGAGATACCAGGCTACGGATATCTCTGTGGAGGGAGACTATTCCCAGGCTGCGTTCTGGCTGGCGGCTGCTGCCTGCGGTTCTGAACTGAAGATCACCGGTCTGCGGAGTGACAGCGTTCAGGGCGACCGGGAGGCTGCGAATATCATTGAGCGGTTCGGCGCTGAAGTGATCCGCGAGTATCCTGATCTGATCGTTCGGGCGCCGGAAAAATACGGCGAAGGAAGCGGTCTGGGACTGAAGGCGCTGGAAGCGGACAGCGGGAATATTCCAGACGTGATTCCGGTGCTGTCTGTAGCCGCAGCCTGTGCAGAGGGCACCAGCCGTTTCTATAACGCGTCGAGACTGCGCATCAAGGAGTGCGACCGTCTTTCCGCCATGGCGGATTGTCTTACCCGCCTGGGTGTGACGGCAGAGGAGAAAGAGGACGAGCTGACCGTAACCGGAGGACGGCGCAGAGGCGGCTGCAGAGTCAGCGGCTATAACGATCATCGGATCGTCATGTCTATGGCCGTCGCGGCTCTTTCCTGCGAGGAGCCGGTCGTCATCAGTGAAGCGGAGGCCGTTCAAAAGAGCTATCCTGACTTTTTTGATGAATTCAGAAGATTGGGAGGAAGAGCAGATGTCATCTCAGATAGGTAATAAATTGAAAGTTTCGGTGTTCGGAGAATCTCACGGCAGGGGGATCGGCGCGGTGATCGACGGTTTCCCCGCGGGTATGAAGATCGATATGGACGAGCTTCTGACTTTTATGAAAAGGAGAGCTCCGGGCAGAGATAAGACGGCTACTCCCCGGAGAGAGGAGGATCTGCCGCAGATTTTGTCCGGCGTACTGGACGACGTCACCTGCGGAACACCGATCGCCTGCGTGATCGCCAATAAGGATCAGCATTCGGCGGATTATAAAAATGTAGTTTCGGTAGCGCGGCCGGGGCATGCGGATTATACCGGATTTGTGCGGTACCGGGGGTTTAACGATGTGAGAGGCGGAGGTCATTTTTCGGCGCGTCTGACAGCGCCCCTCGTCTTTGCCGGAGGCCTTTGCAGGCAGTATCTGAAAGAGAGAGGAATTTACATCGGAGCGCATCTGGTAGCGGTAGGCGAAGCGGAGGACCTGCGGTTCGACGAAGTCCATCTGACGGCGGAGCAACTGTTGTCTCCGGGAAAAAGGAAATTTCCGGTGATACGGGAAGAAAGCGAAATGGAAATGCGGAATGTCATCGAAGAAGCGCGGCAAAATGCGGACTCCGTGGGCGGTGTGGTGGAATTGGGCATCGTCGGTCTGCCTGCCGGCGTCGGTTCGCCTATTTTCGATACGGTGGAGGGGCGGCTTGCCTATGGATTCTACGGAATTCCTGCGGTCAAAGGCGTGGAATTCGGCGCAGGGTTTTCCGCAGCCCTGCTGAAAGGCAGCGAAAACAACGACGAATTCTATATTTCAGAAGATGGCGGCGTAAAGACGAGGACAAACCATCACGGCGGCGTATTAGGAGGAATTTCCTCCGGTATGCCTGTCATCGCCAGAATGGCGTTTAAGCCGACGCCGTCCATCGGAAAACCTCAGAAAAGTATCGATTACCGAAAGAAAGAAGAGGCGGCGATGGGAGTGAGAGGACGTCACGATCCCTGTGTGGCGGTGCGGGCCGTCCCGGTTGCTGAGGCGGTGGCAGCTGTTGTTATCACAGATATGATTTTGGAGCAGGAGGAATCTTTATGAATCTGGACGAAATCAGAGAACAGATCGACGAAATCGACGCTCAGATCTTAGATCTGTTTTGCCGACGGATGGATCTGGTAAAAAACGTCGCGGAATATAAAATCGAGAACAGTATTCCCGTGTTTCATCCGGGAAGGGAACAGAGTATCCTCGATCGGGCGCGGATGCGCGCAGGAGAAGCATACGGCGATTATGCGGCGGCCCTCTTTCAGCGGATGATGGAGGTGAGCCGGAGAATGCAGGAAAAAATGGTCGAAGAACAGCAGGAGAAAAAGCAGCGGGCCGTTTCTCAGGGAGAGGACGTCCGGGAAGCAGAAAAAGCGAAAAAGCAGGTGCGTTAGGTGGAAAAGATCATTCGCATTGAGAATCTGACTTTCGAGTATCCGCCGGAGGAAGAGGGCGCGGGTGCGGTAAAGGCTCTGAACGGGATCGGTTTCGAAATTGAAAAGGGTTCTTTTACCGCTGTGCTGGGACGCAACGGATCCGGGAAGTCGACTTTATCAAAGCAGCTGAACGCGCTTCTGATCCCGAAGGAAGGTGATGTCATCGTCTGCGGAATCAATACCCGTCAGGAAGAACGGGTATGGGAAATCCGCAGCAGCGCGGGGATGGTCTTTCAGAATCCCGATAACCAGCTGATCTCTGCCGTGGTAGAGGATGATGTGGCTTTCGGACCGGAAAACCTGGGAATTCCCGCAGAGGAGATACGGCGCAGGATTGACGATGCGATGAAGCGCGTGGGAATCTATGAACTGCGGAAGAAATCTCCTCATATGCTCTCCGGCGGTCAGAAACAGAGAGTCGCTATCGCAGGCGTCGTGGCTATGCGTCCTCAGTGTATTATTTTTGACGAGCCCACGGCGATGCTGGATCCAAAAGGACGCCGGGAGGTCATGGAGATCGTCCGGTCTCTCAGACAGGACGGGATCACCGTGATCCTGATCACTCATTTTATGGAAGAGGCTGTAGAAGCCGATCGTATCATCGTCATGGATGGCGGAAAAGTCGTTATGGACGGATCTCCTCCGCAGATTTTTGAAAATGAGCAGAGACTTCGTGAACTGGGTCTGGAACTTCCGGCGGCGGTGGATATCCGTCAGCATCTGCGCCGGAAAGGATTCTCCATACCGCAGGAAGTGCTCTCCATCAGCGGGCTGGCGTCTTATCTGTGCAGTCTGCCCGCGGAAAGTTTTACACCTCGGCAGGAGAAACAGGATTTTTTATCCGGCAGCAAGCCGTCCGATCGTACGGCGGTGCAGGGTGAAACAGACGCTGTGCTGACGGCGGAACATATCGATTATATATACGGTAAGGGACAGCCGGACGAGACATACGCCCTGCAGGATGTTTCTCTTTCTGTGAAGCGCGGAGAATTTATCGGGATTATCGGTCATACCGGTTCCGGAAAATCTACGTTGATACAGCATTTTAACGGGCTTCTGAAACCTGATCGGGGAACCATTGTCGTGGACGGCTGCGATATCACGGCAAAAAATACGGTGCTTCGAGATGTGCGGAGAAAAGTGGGACTTGTCTTTCAATATCCGGAATATCAGCTTTTTGAAGAAACCGTGGAAAAAGATGTAGCCTACGGACCGAAAAATATCGGTTTCAGCGAAGAGGAAATTCTGCGGAGAGTAAAAGAAGCTCTGCAGTTAGTGGATCTTTCTTACGAGACTTTTGCCAGGCGTTCGCCCTTCGATCTGTCCGGAGGACAGAAGCGCCGGGCGGCTATCGCCGGCGTATTAGCGATGCAGCCGGAAATTCTGATTCTGGATGAGCCTACTGCAGGGCTGGATCCGGAAACGCACCGTGAAATTCTGGATATGGTCTGCCGGATCAGAGAAAAACGCGGAACTACGGTGATTCTCGTCACCCATAATATGGATGACGCAGCCCGATTGTGCGACAGAATTCTGGTGATGGACCAGGGGCGTCTTCTCCGGTGCGGTACGCCGCGGGAGGTATTTTCCGAACCTGGTCTGCTGAAAAGCGTCGGTTTGGGCCTGCCGGAGGCCGCGGAACTTTTGGATCTCATGAGAGAAAACGGCGTTTCTGTCGGGGAAGGGGTGTTATTCGCCCGGGAAGCCGCAGATGTCATCGAAAGATATTTTCAGAGGGATACCGGTAAAAAAGACGCGAAACTGCGGGATGGAAGCGCCCTGACCGCACGGGCGGACACCGACACTCTCCGCGTCTTCATAAGGCCGATGTCTTCCGAAGCATCGCCGCCGGAAGACAAACAGAGGCGGGAGGAAGAAAAATGCTGAGAGACATTACCCTCGGACAATATTATCCGAAAGATTCTGTTATTCACCGTCTGGATGCCAGGACGAAAATCATCGCGGTTATCGTATACATCATCCTGCTGTTTCTGATCCGGGATTTCTTCGGCTATGCGGTAGCCGCCGTATTTGTCGGGGCGGTCATCGTGGTTTCCGGCGTTCCTTTTCGCTTTATTCTCCGGGGAATGAAACCGATCGCCGTGATTTTAATCATTACATTTATTATAAATATGTTTATGTATCCGGGAACGATTCTGGTATCGGCCGGACCGCTGAAGATTACGGAGCAGGGCGTACGGCAGGCCTTTTTTATGGCTTTTCGGCTTCTGATGCTCGTATTCGGAACGTCGCTTCTGACGTATACCACGAAACCGATGCAGCTGACCGACGGCTTTGAATCTCTTCTGAGCCCTCTCTCCCGGTTCGGTTTTCCGGCGCATGAGATCGCTATCATGATGTCGATCGCACTGCGGTTTATCCCGATGCTGATTCAGGAAGCGGATAAAATCATGAAAGCGCAGCAGGCGCGGGGGGCGGATTTCGAGAGCGGGAACCTCATTCAGAGGATGAAGAGTCTGATTCCGCTGCTCATCCCGCTGTTTATAGGCGCTTTCCGGATCGCCCAGGATCTGGCGATGGCTATGGAAGCGCGGTGCTACCGGGGAGGCGAGGGACGGACGAGACTTCACGTGATGAAGCTGCAAAGATGCGACGCGGGAGCTGCGGCGGCGCTGATTCTCTTTGCCGCCGCGGTTATTGCAGAGCCGTACCTATTTGATATGCTGCTTGCGATGTTCTGATCGTGGCAGAGGATTTTTTCGCAAAATACGGCAGCCGTCCCCTGTGTCCGGCTGAAAAGATCGATACAGAAGCGAAGCTGCTGCAGGCGAATTCATAAAAGAAAGGAAATTTTTGGTAATGAGACAGAGGAAGCTGAAAGGACTGGAAGAAAAACTCAGCGTTTATTCCGGAGGCCGGCAGATCGATCCTGCGGCGCAGAAGGGGAAATGGAATGAGTTTTTTGAAAGAGATCAGCCGATCTATATGGAGCTGGGATGCGGGAAGGGGCAGTTTATCCTGTCGCTGGCCAAAGCGTTTCCCGAGAGAAATTTTATCGCAGTGGAGGGAAATGCCAGCGTCATGCTTCGGGCTCTGCAGAAAGCGGCACGTTTTTTCTGTGAATTTTCCGACGAGGATTTGAGATCGCCGGACGGCAGTGAAAAACCTTTTGAGGAGGCGGTGAATCCCGGGATTTTCGCAGCAAAGACGAAGTCTGAAAGCGAATTGCTTATAGACGATGCAAATGATCCAAAAGATTTGCAAGGCGGAGCCGGAGCGGATAAGGAAGCTATTGGAACTATTTATGCCGCCGCGCCGAATCTGATCTTTGCCAATATGTATATCAGAGAAGTGACGGATTGTTTTGCGGAAAACGAACTGTCTGGAATTTATCTCAATTTCAGCGATCCGTGGCCGAAAGCCCGTCACGCGAAGCGCCGGCTGACGCATACCTGTTATCTGAAGGGGTATGGAAGAGTCTTAAAGCCGGGCAGCGCGCTGGAATTTAAAACGGATAATGAAGCGCTGTTCCGTTTCTCCTCTGAGGAATTCGATTTGAATTCTCTGGTGAAAGAGGAATACACAGAAGACCTTCATGCTTCCGGGTATGAATCCAAAAATTATATGACAGAATATGAGGAGAAATTTTCCTCCCGGGGGAATCCGATTTATTACTGCAGGGTGAGGTACGGATGCAGTGCGTCAGGAGGGATTACGGCATCGGAGGATGAAAAAAAATGAAGAATGACGCGGAAGAGCAGTGTGAAACAGAGTCGCACTGCTCTTTCTTTATCCGAATTCCTCACGGTGCGTCATAAAGAAATCGAAAAAGGTTCGGACGTTTTTCAATTCGGTCCACCGGCAGACCGATATAGGGCGGGCGTCGAAGTTATAAATCCTGGCGTCACGCAAAGACAGCAGAAACGGCGAATGGGTGGACAGGATAAACTGGCAGCCGAAGAAACGGACGGAATCTTCGAGAAAACGAGCCAGTTCCAGCTGGCGTTCTGCGGAAAGGCTGTTTTCCGGTTCGTCCAGCAGATAGAGGGCGTTTTCCCGGATCCTGTCCGCGAAATAGGAGAAGGCGTTTTCTCCGTTGGAACGGCCCCTCACGTTGTCCATCACGCCGCCCCTGGCGAACTTCGATTTCGAAAGACGCCGGGCGTTGTTTACTTTTTTCAGCTGATCGTAATCGTCCAGAGAATTCAGTTTGAAGCCGGAATATCTGGCGTCCGTATATTCTGCAAAGAGCTCTTCTCTCCTGATGTCAATTCCCTCGTTGAGAGTCCGGATGTCCAGCATGTAGTCGAAAACATCGTCGCTGGTGATAATACAGCTGTGTTCTGGAACTGCGCCGAAGGTACGGCAGCGGCACATATCGGTGAAATCCCTGAAAAAGGAAGTCCGGTTGAAAGCCGAGTCTCTGTGAAGCCCCAATTTTTCCGCGATAATATTGAGCGCTGTGGTTTTTCCGGAACCGTTTCCGCCGCAGAAAATCGTTATCGGTTCAAAGTCAATCGTCTCCAACCCCCTGTCGGGAAAAATCCAGAAGGGATAAAAAGAATCATAGCAGGTGTATTTAAAGCCGGAGATATATTTGATTTCCGCGGATTCTCCGGGAAAGTCGAATTGTCGTATGTACATGACGGCCTCCTTTTTTATATCTGAATCGCATATATCATTTTTACACTCTGTTTTTTTCTCAGGAAGAGCCGTTCGGTTTTGCTCTTTTGTATATCATAACATAAATATTTTCCGCATATATTTTCCTATAGACTTTTCCGTCTCGAAAGGGGTTAAAAATATATGAAGGATTATATTGAAGAGCGCGTGCTGGAGCTGGCGGCTTATGTGCTGGAGACGCAGACCACGGTGCGCGGGGCGGCAAAACATTTCAAAATCAGCAAATCCACGGTACACAAGGATCTGACAGAGCGGCTCACGGAGCTGAATCCGACGCTGGCGAAAGACGTGAAGCACGTGCTGGACAATAATAAGGCGGAACGCCATATCAGAGGAGGGCAGGCGACGAGAAAAAAATATATGAGCAAAAAAGGAATGTCCTGATGGGAGGACATTCCTCTTTACAATTTTTCTTCTGAGAAAGACCGCGTCATGGAATAGAGACTTACTGCTGTGTGATTACATCAGGGTTGGTGAGTTCTCCGTCCTTTGTGACTTCAAAGTGCAGATGTGTGCCTTCTGCTTTCTCAAAGAGCGCGTCTTCACCGACACCGCCGATGGTATCGCCCTTTTTTACCACATCGCCTTCCGCAGCCTTAATATCTCCAAGGCTGCAGTAGCGGCTTTCCAGACCGTTTCCGTGAGAGATCAGGACATAGGAACCGTAGCGGTCGTCTTTTCCTACTTCTGTAACCGTGCCCGCCATCACAGCGCAGACCGGACTGCCGGCAGGCGCCTGAATGTCAATGGCCTTATGGCAGATATACTGATCCAGTGTCTCGGAGTAGAGAAGACTGTCTCCGCTGTATGGTTTGATGATCTCGCCCTGAACAGGCATAATTTCGGCAGAACCCGACTGGCCGTCCCCGGCGTTTTCCTGGCTGCCGGATGTATCCGGGTTTTCGAGACTGTCCGTAATGGGAATCTCCGCGGAAACGCTGGTATCCGGCGGATAGGAACCGTCGATATCTTCGTAGGAAGTATCGGTCATAGATGTGTTTTCCACGGCTCTCGTAACCGCATAGATCATCAGACCGCCCATCAGGCACAGGGCCAGAAGACTGATAATGATTTTTAAAGATGCAGCTGATTTAAAGAAGCTGCCGTTTTTGTCGTTCTGATTATTCAATTCGTACCACCTCCATCCTTATTCTTGCCTCGATACAGATCAAACATACGATAAAAGCCGAGGCTTTTCTATTCGAATTTTCATTATTGAAATCAAAATACTTTTTTCGCCTTGATAAAGAAAATGCAAAATAATATAATATCGTATGTAATTTTTTAACTCAGATGAAACAGAGGTGCATTCAAATGGATTATATTTTTGCGGAGGGCAACGGACGAGAGATTACAGGCAGGGACAAGATTTTCAGCATCAGCCAGCTGGCGAAAAAGGCCGCGGACGAGTACGGCAGAGAAAATATTGTCAATGCGACGATCGGAGCGCTTCTCGACGACGACGGAAAACTCATCGTGCTGTCCTCCATGGTGGACGTGCTGAAAAGTATGACGCCCCAAGAATTTGCGGAATACGCGCCTATCGCCGGTACGCCGGAATATCTCGATGTCATAAAGGATGTGGTTTTTGGAGATTATATACCGCAGGGCAGTATCGAAGCCTGCGCAACGCCGGGCGGCACAGGTTCTATCCGAAATGTGATTTCCAATTATTCCAGGCCCGGAGATAAGATTCTGACCTCAAACTGGCACTGGAGTCCGTACCAGGTCATCGCATCGGAGATCGGACGCAGCGTCGAGACGTATCAGATGTTTGACGAAAAAAACGATTTCAACCTGGCGTCTTTTCGCGAGCATATTCAGTCTGTTCTGACAGAACAAGACAGTATCGTGATTCTGTTTAATGCGCCGGCACATAATCCGACAGGTTATACTCCTTCCGACGAAACCTGGGATGAAATCATCAGAGTTTTGAAAGAATGCGCCGTTTCAGGAAAAAAAATCACATTTTTCCTGGACATCGCCTATATCGATTTCGCCGGAGATTCCGATAAAGCGAGACAGTTTCTTCCCAAGTTCGGCCATATGCCGGACAATATTCTGACTGTGGTGGGGTTCAGCGCTTCAAAGGGCTTCACTTTTTATGGTCTCCGTACCGGCGCGATGTTATGCATCACGCAGAATCCGGAAATCGCTGCGGAATTTAAACGAGTCGCGTCTTTTTCCAGCAGAGCGTCCTGGTCGAATACAGCGAGAGCGGGACAGGCCGCTATCGCAAAAGTCTTCAGAGATCCGCAGCTTTTACAGAAGGTGTTCGAGGAAAGAAAAGAATATGAAGATCTGCTGTCACGGAGATGCAGAGCGTTTAAGGAGGCTGCAGAGGAAGCGGGACTGACCACCTGTCCGTTTAATGCCGGTTTTTTTGTTACGATTCCGTGTGATAACGATAACGCTGTCAACGAAGAACTTCAAAAAGACAGAATTTTCGCCATCGCTATCGGCGGAGGAATTCGAATTGCGATCTCCGCTATCAGTGAAACCGCATGCCGTATGGTTCCGGCGAAAATCGCTGCGGCGATAAAACGTGTGAACGGTTAAAGTCCGGTTCGGCGTTCTGAAAATGCGGTATCAGGTCGCGACGCGGCGCACCGCCCGAAGCAGCGCCGCAGTTTGACGGAAAACGACAGGAGTAATATAGTATGTCAGGAAAAAATATCAGGAAAAAAACGAGAAAAAACAGCAATTATAAGACCGTCGTAAAGTATGTTAACGTCGATCAGCTCTTTCGCAAGGCTCTCTGCGACTACCGGAATATGCCGGAAGTCGATCCGTCCATGGGGCGGAGTCCGGAAGTGGATCAGAACAAATATGAGAAAGCGGTGCATTTTTGTACGGTGGCGCAAATTATTACCCCGGAGGAAAAAGAAAAATGGTTTGACGGAAAAAATCACATGCCGGTAGCGGCGGAAGAGGTCGCTGAGTTTACCGGAATTCCCGTCTATCAGGTGGAGAAAAACGAGTTTGCTTTCAAAGCGCGTGAACCGGAAGATTATGTCCGTGCAAGTCTGGTTCGTTTGGCTCTTTGCGATCTCGTCAACGATATTATATCCGGTCTGGATCCGGAGGAGGCGTTGGATGTAGGCAGCGGCCCGGTGGAGGACGCGGCGTGCTACATTAATTTCTGTCTGGAAAACGGTATTATCACACAGGAACAGGGACTTTCCATCTATATGCAGATCAAGCAGAAAATCCAATTGGATCTGCCGTTTATCGCCGGTATCACAGGTCTGGATGTGGAAGTGCTGAAAAAGATGGCGCAGGCATAAGCCGGATCGGTTTGCAGGGGGCTGTCCGGTGCAGTCGGCCGGAAAAGTTATAATTTAGTTAAAAAAGTATCGATGATTCAACGCATTGACACCGTACAAAAATGTTATAAAATAGTAATTACGCAAGGACAGTTTCAGACAGATTGCTGTCCTTTCGTCATATTTATGGTCTTATCTTTAGTTTTTTGTGGAAGGGTGTAGTTTTATGAAAAAGATTATGAAAACACTTCTCAGCGCTCTCAGCCTGTTTCTTCTGAGCGCTCCGGCCGTATTTGCAAGTACGGATGCCCACGCCGCTCATGATGCCGTCAGCGCAGCTCTGCCGATCTGGAGTATCATCCCCTTTGCGGGCATGCTGCTGTCGATCGCTGTCATTCCGCTGGTAAAACCGGAGTGGTGGGAGCACAACATGCTGAAAGTAGCTCTCGCATGGTCTGCGGTATTTATCATCCCGTTTGCCGTCGCTTATGGTCCGGGGGAGGCTCTGTACCGATTCCTCGAATCGGTGCTCCTCGATTACGTTCCGTTTATCGTTCTGCTTCTGGGGCTTTTTGTGGTTGCCGGGGGTATCGCTTTGAAAGGCACTCTGGTGGGAACGACGAAAGTAAATGCGATTCTTCTGCTGATCGGTACGGTACTGGCCAGCTGGATCGGAACCACCGGGGCGGCGATGCTTCTGATCCGTCCTCTGATCCGGGCAAATGCGTGGAGAGAAAAGAAAGTGCACGTCATCGTATTTTTCATTTTCCTCGTGGCGAATATGGGCGGATGCCTTACGCCGCTTGGTGATCCTCCGCTCTTTATGGGGTTCCAGAGAGGCGTGCCGTTTACGTGGACGTTCCATCTGCTGCCGATTCTGCTCTTAAATCTGGTTCTTGTATTCGGTATTTTTATTTTTATCGACAGAAAGTTTTATAAGAAGGAAATCGCTGCGGGCAGATCGCCGCAGGATATGATCGGAAATGACACAAAAGAACCGATCCGGATCGAGGGCGCGCACAATCTCATCTTCATCGCTATGATCATTCTGGGCGTGGTCGCCAGCGGCGTACTTCCTCAGATGTTTGATTTCTTCGCTGACGGAGCGGGTATCCACGTTTATGACGCGGTTGTATTCCCTTATGCGGTAATCGTAGAGATCGTTCTGATTCTTCTGGCCTGCTTCCTGTCTCTCAAGACGACGAAAAAGTCTACGAGAGAACTGAACGAATTCAGCTATGCGCCGATCGAAGAAGTGGCAAAGCTATTCATCGGTATTTTTATTACGATGATTCCGGCTCTGGCTCTTCTGAAGGTGCACGGCGGTCAGCTGGGTCTCGATCAGCCTTGGCAGATGTTCTGGTGCACAGGCCTGTTGTCCTCCTTCCTGGACAATACGCCGACCTATCTGGTGTTTCTGCAGACAGCCGGCGCTCTCGGTCAGGCCGGGATTGAAACCACAGTCGGTTCGGTTTCTCAGCTTATGCTGGAGGCGATCTCTGCCGGCGCGGTGTTTATGGGGGCCAATACATATATCGGAAATGCGCCGAACTTTATGGTAAAATCCATCGCAGAGGAGAACCGCATCAAGATGCCGAGTTTCTTCGGCTATATGGCGTGGTCTTTCGGTATTCTGATTCCCGTATTTATCATTGATACGATCGTCTTCTTCCTGTAGGGGAGGATGCCGTGTCTGCGGCTCAGCGGCGAAGCAGATGAAAAATTGAAAAATTCCGTGTAAGAAAGGGCCCGTAAGGGGAAGATCACAGGATCTTTCCCTTACGGGCCTTCTTTTCTGCAATTCGCAGAGCCGGGCCGTTCTCCTGCAGGAGAACGGCCCGGAAACGGACGAGCTGTTTTTGCGTCCGCAGTTCTTCTCTTTGTCATAGAGAGGTATCCTCGTCGAACCAAACCGCGTTGAGTACGAGTCCCACCAGCAGGATGTAACTCAGCCAGTAGAACCAGAGAAGCAAAGCGATAAGGGCGGCCAGGCTTCCATAGATCAGGTTGAGGTTGGAAAAATATGAGAAATAGATCTGATATCCCAGGCTCGATATGATGATTCCGACGGAAGCGAAGAGACTGCCCGGCAGCGTATGGCGCAGAGGAATCTTACGGCTGGGGAGGATCGAGTAATTCACTGCAATAAACAGGAAATATATGACAAAAATAATCGGCCAGCGCAGCAGCATATAAACCTTGTCGATGTGAAAATCGATGTTCAGATATTCGCTTAGCGTCTCTGACAGCAGCGCGGTGATGGAGTTCCCGTATACCAGTACCAAAAGGCTGACAAAGATCAGAAGAATCAGTAAAGCTACGGTGAGAACCGCACGGAAACGCACTTTAAAGTAACCGGTGATCTGATTTCCGTTGTCGATTTTATAGGTGTAATTGGAGATACGGATCAGAGAAAATTCGATTTTCGATGAAGCCCACAGCGCGCCGATGATAAAGACGAAATTGATTCCTCCGGACAGCGTGTTTTCAAAGGAGCGCAGAAAAGATGAGATAAAACTGTTGTTTGCGAAAGCGGTATCCAGCAGCTCGGAAAATATTCCCGTCACTCCCGCATAGCCCAGAATCTGCGTCAGTATCGTGATGATCGGCACGATAGAAAATATGAAGTAAAATCCCATCTCCGCAGCGGCGCCCTGATAATACGGATCCTGAAGACGCTTGATCAGCGACATGGATTTATAAAATAATTTTCTGCCCAAATCGTCATTCCTCCGATTCCAGCCGGCGTCTCAAAATTTCCAGGGCCTTGGCGCGGTGACTGATCCGGTTTTTTTCCTCCGCTGTCAGCTGCGCGTAGGTGACGGAATATCCTTCCGGAAGGAAAAGGGGATCGTAGCCGAAACCGTTTGTACCTTCCGGAACGCGTCCGATCGTACCCGGACATTCGCCGCGTGCCGTCAGGATTCTGCCGTCGGGGTACATCAGCGTGATCACCGATACGAATTTCGCCTGCCTTCTGCCGTCGGGAATTTCCTCCATCAGCGACATCAATTTTTCGTTGTTTTCCTCGTCGGTAGCATGTTCTCCGGCAAATCTGGCGGAGTATACTCCCGGCGCGCCGCCGAGAGCTTCGACCATCAGTCCGGAATCGTCTGCGATAGCAGGCATGCCGGTAACTTTCATGATTTCCTCTGCTTTGATCTTTGAATTTTCCTCGAAAGTGGTACCTGTCTCCTCCACTTCGAGAGCCGCAGCGGCGGTTTCCCCTTTCGCGATCACTTTCATGCCGAAGAGTTTTGTAATCGATTCGATTTCGATAATTTTGTGGCGATTGCCCGTAGCGGCTACAATCGTGGTATCTTTAAAATTCTTGTTCATATGAAAAACCTCTGTAAACGATATTTTTAACGGAGCGCGGATTTGCTATCCGAATTGTCTGCAAAAATGATATATCGGGATTCGGATCAGCCGCAGGTTTCCTGAGGCGATGCGCTGAAAATTAATATATTTTTTTATTTTACCAGTTTTGCCGCCGACAGGCAAGAAAACACGAAGGCGCCATTATTTACAGATCTGCCCCGATGTAGTAAAATTATGACGGAACAGAAAGTTATGCGTTTTACTATAATCATCAGTTCCTGAAGTGAGTATTGTCATACCTGTTATTTAGGAGGTTTATCTTATGGCACTCGTTACGACGAAAGAAATGTTCGAGAAGGCTCTCAATGCGGATTACGCGGTCGGGGCGTTTAATGTAAACAATATGGAGATTATCCAGGGGATCGTGGACGCGGCAAAGGAAGAAGCAGCGCCGCTGATTCTTCAGGTTTCGGCAGGCGCGAGAAAATATGCGAAACCTGCGTATCTTATGAAACTGGTAGAAGCGGCGATTCTCGATACCGGTCTCGATATCGCGCTTCATCTGGATCACGGAGAGGATTTTGAGATCTGCAAGAGCTGCGTTGACAGCGGTTTTACCTCTGTTATGATCGACGGTTCAAAGCACGATTTTGAGGAGAATATCGCCCTGACAAAACAGGTGACGGAGTATGCTCACGCTCACGGTGTGGTAGTAGAAGCGGAATTAGGCAAGCTGGCGGGAGTGGAGGACGATATTAAAGTTGACGCCCGCTCCGCGACCTTTACAGATCCGGAAGAGGCTGCGGAGTTCGTGGAGCGTACCGGCGTGGATTCTCTGGCCATCGCTATCGGAACAAGCCACGGGGCGTATAAATTTAAGGGCGAGCCATATCTCGATTTTGAGAGACTGCAGGAAATTCATAGGCTGATTCCGGGTACGCCGCTGGTACTTCACGGGGCGTCTACCGTTCTTCCTGAATTCGTGGCTCGCTGTAATGAGTACGGCGGCGAAATCCCGGGAGCGCAGGGCGTTCCGGAGGAAATGATCCGCACGGCGACGCAATACGGCGTCTGCAAGGTCAATATCGATACAGATCTGCGGCTTGCTATGACTGCGGAAATCCGCCGTTATCTGAAAGAGCATCCTGCTGATTTTGATCCGAGAAAATATCTGGGGCCTGCGAGAGACGCGATACGGAAAATGGTTTCTCATAAGATTACCGATGTTTTGGGCTGGAGAAAATAAAAACGGGTTGTCCGGTGCGGAAGCCGGCAATGATATATTTGCAGCGGAGCTCTGCGCAGTTTCCCGCTACGGTCTGTCCGCCGGACGGATCGGAAGAAAATAATTCAGATAGGAATCCGCGCTTTTCGGCGCGCCGTAACGGAGCGGCAC